>NZ_JAKSYL010000034.1 GCF_022829515.1 Methylobacterium sp. J-048 | reverse complement strand
CAGTGCCGGTAGCCATCGCGGTATCCTAGTCGTCTCCAGCGCACCAACGTGGTGCGCCATGGAGGGGCGAATTGGTAGCGCTGGCAGCCTGTTTCGGAAAGTCGGCAGTCGCCAAGGCTCTCCGCGCCGATCCAGGCCGCTCCGGGAAAAGGGTCTTTTAGGGGTTGCAGGAATGAGCGCTTCTCCCGAGGGGCACCCCTATTCCCGATTAAAAAAATGGGGTCCTTTTTATGGAACGCCTAGGAGCGGTCGGTAGGCTTGGTCTTGGCCACTCAGGACGGCACAGCCAACACCGCGGCGGCGGGGTATTCTTCGTCCGTAATCCCGTTACAAAGCCGTCCGGGTCCGGTCTGCTCGCCCCACGGGAGCTGGGCCTGGATTAGCCCGCCCGGTTCGCCGGTGCGGGCTTCTTCGTACCCTCAGTGTCGCCCGGCCGGCCGCGCACGGGTGAACGTGTCCAGACCGTCTGCCTCGACCATGGCGAGGAACGCCGCGTAGGCTTCTGTCTCAGTCGCGAAGGTCTGTGTCCATTGAATGCAGCCGCCACCGAGGGCGACGACCGCGAGCTGCCACCGATCCTGCGTGCCGGCGAAGCGGTAGATCTCGACATCGACCTCGATGTCGCCTCGGGTGAACGACCCGGACAGCGGGGAGTGCTCGAACTCACGGTCCTCGTCGTTCACTGCCGGGCCAGTCATGGGAGCGGTCGCTGCTTCCGATGCGCGTAGGACGCCATGACGGCAGCGATCAGGATGGTGGCGATCGCGATGTAGGCCAGTTCGACGGGGGTGATGTCGAAGCCCGCCGGCCGCACGACGGCCAGCCACAGCATGAATAGCAGCCCCGCGACCGGCACGCCGAGGGCCAGCACGCTGATCACGAACACTAGCCATTGCGGCATCGCTTTAGGGTGGCGTTGCACGGGCTGGTTGTCGTTGCTGATCCGCGTCACGGCGCCTTCCGCTTCCGGAACCGGATCCCAGCCCCGCCGCCGTTCTCGGGGATGAACTCTAGGCTGGGGGTCATGATCGAAGATCCGCGGCGGCTACGGCCACAGCCGCCGTGACAGCTGCAACAGCGCAGTCCTCGAACGCGTATTCCAGGCCGGCCGCCTCAAGCGTGCGTTCGACGCTTACGAGCACGACCGCAACGCCGATCGCCAGCAGCCGACCCTTGATCATGCTCATCCAGCTGGCTCCGCAGTTGCTGTTTCTTGGATACCGAGCCACTCAAGCGCCGCCGGGCGCAACTTGAACACGTGCCGCTGGTTCGCAAACGGTGCTGGGCGCTCGGCCGCCGGCATCTCATCGAGCAACTCGACTTGCCATGTGTCGCTCGGGCCGCTGCGGTGAACGCTGCGCACCAAGCCCGCGATCACAACGCCGTCGAGCAGCACATCGTAGCTGCCGGGCGCCAGTTGCTCCACGGTGTAGGTCACTGCTGTTCCTTGGTGCGGAAACCGGCGAAGAAGCGGGTCAGGCCTTGCAGGTCAACGCCCTCCGATGGCTCTGCCGCTGGCTCTGGCCCCGATCGACCATCCTTGTCCGCGAGCTCGTGCATCACGTGGGTCAGCAGCGGTGGCCATTCCACACCGTGATCCTGCAGGAGCCGTGCGGCCTTCGCCAGTGCAACGGTCTGCTCCGCAGGCACTGCCCCACCCGTGATCAGCGCGTCGAGCGCACGATCTGAGAGCACGGTGCAAAGGCGCAGGACCTCGGAAAGTCGCTCCGGCGAGGCAGCTTCGCTAGTCACGCTGGATCCTTCCGCCGAAGCTTCACGCCGGGCTCGCCATCGTTGGTGAATTCGACGCCGGCTGCTTCTAGGGCGCGCTTGATCGCTTCGGCATTGGCCACTGTGATCCCCAATGGGCCGTCCTGCAGTTCGGCTCGGCGCACCGTTGCAACACCGATACGGGAAGCGTCTGCAACCTCTTGAGCCGTCCAGCGCAGGAAGGCGCGGGCCGCTCGCAGTTGGCCTCCTGTGATTGTCAAAATATCACCTGATCGCCAGTTGGCCACTCATTGATCGAGTGATATTCAAGCTATCACACGGTCACTGAGCGATCAATGCCATGCCCTACCGCACCGTCTCTTGGAACACCCTCTCCCGCAGCCTGCACGACAGCCGCCCGCAGATCCCGACCGGCCTGCTCAGCGCCCGCGCCCTCTGCCAGGGCTTCGCCCGGTTCCAGCGCCGCCCCTTCGTCGTCGCCGGCAAGTTCGACCGCTCGGCGATCATGGCCGCTGCTGTGGCCGCCGCGACCAACCTGCAGGAGCGCCACGGCCTCACCCGTGCCGCCGCCCTGTCCACCGCCCTCAAGGCCGCCTGGCAGGCCGCCAAGATGGCCCGCACTGCCGCCGCGCACTGACGCCGTAGCCACGCCGGGCTGACCCGGCCCGCATCCCCTTCGCCACCACCGACCCACCGCCACGAGCCCTCACCGGAGCCCGAACGATGACGCACGCCCGCATTCCCGATTTCTCGCAGCCCGCCCCGGTCCGCAGCTCGGCCGCCGCCAGCACCGCCCGCCGCCGGATCCCGGTCGATCCCCGCTACCTCAACCTGCCGAACGAGCGGCTGCCCGGCGAGGACGAGCCCTGGGAGATCGTCGAGCCGATCCGGGCCGAGACCCCGCACGCCCGTGCCTTCCGCTTCCTCGACGTCGCCGGTGAGCTGCTGACGGCCGTCGCCATCATTGGCGGGGGAATGGTGCTCACCGGCCTCGCCACGCTCCTCTGGCGACCCCGACCGTGATGACGGTGGCGATGCCGAACCTGATCTCGGCGCCCCAGAGCAGCACGACAACCAGGTGGTCTGGTTCCGCGGCTCGACCCGGGATCTAGAGATCGACCGGCAGGAGCCGGACCAGTGCGCCTGATCAGCCCGCTCATCGTCACGGCGGCGTGGTGGCACGCGAGGCGGGTCCGCCGTGCCACCCACGACATGCGCAGGGCGAACTATTACGCCAATTGGAGCCTGCGGACGCTGATCGCAGTCGGTCGAGGCCCGATCCTATGCACGGTCAACGTCGTGCCGACGATGCCCCGTGCCACATAAGAAAAGGCCCGGCAGCGGGATCATCCGCGGCCGAGCCTCAAGCAAAGTCGCCGGCAGCGACCGCCCAGTCACTACATGCGGTGGTGCCCGCGCCGATGCATCATGTGACGCATGCGGCGGATCGGGTGCCAGCGAACGTCGACGAGGCCATCATGAACGCTGGTGATACCCACGGCTGGAGCCGGGCTGAGAGGGGCCGCCGAGGCAGGGGTCGTGAGAGCGGCGACGCCGAGCGTGGCGAGCAGGGCCGCGGTGATCATCGAAGTGCGCAAGGAATGTCTCCTCTCGTACCGCCACTGGGAACGGTGGCATCTCACGGAGCCGTGCAAAGAGCGGATCCCTCCACGGTCAAGCTGGGAAGCTTGGCGCTGGTCGATGGTTCCAAAGGTGCTGCTACGAAATGGGCGGCCTTGGTGACACCTCTCACGAACGCTGATCGCGCATCCCGCGCGGTGACAATCAGGACCGCGAGACCGAAGCGTTCGAGGGCGTGCTGCCGGAGATGGCGGCTGAACCAGATGCCGAGCGGATCGTCTTACCCTGGCGTAGCCGTGGCAACGTCATCGCGGCGGCTGGGACGCTGCTCATCGACCTGCTGGAACGGGCGTGATGCAGGGTTGGATGTTGGTGGGGAGCGGCCTTTGTCGTTCTGGCGAGAAGCGGACATTCAGCGTTCGACCCAACTCGGCCATTCAAACTATCTCGGGCAGCTCTCGGAAGCAGATGGGGTGGATGGCTCCCGCTCCAACTGACGGCATCTCGGTGCCAAAATGTGGTTGCTGTCGACGCAGCAGCCACGCAGATGCAGGAGCCATCCCTATGGAGATCACCACTGTCGGCATCGATCTGGCCAAGAGCATCTTTCAGGTCCACGCCGTCAATGCAGCCGGGCAAGTCGTCGTTCGCAAGTCGCTGAGGCGGGCGCAGGTCGTGCCGTTCTTCGCCAAGCTGTCGCGATGCCTGGTCGGCATGGAGGCGTGCGGCACGTCCCACCACTGGGCCCGGGAACTGATGAAGCTCGGCCATGACGTGCGGCTGATGCCGCCCGCTTACGTGAAGCCGTATGTGAAGCGCGGTAAGACCGATGCGAACGACGCCGCTGCCATCTGCGAGGCGGTGACGCGTCCGAGCATGCGGTTCGTGCCGGTAAAGTCGACCGAGCAGCAGGCGGCGCTGGCGCTGCACCGGACGCGCGACCTGCTGGTCAAGCAACGCACGCAGCTGGTGAACATGATCCGCGGCCTGCTCGCCGAGTTCGGGATCGAGATGGCGCGGGGCCTGCGGCACGCGCTCGAACTGGCGGCCCGGCTCTCGGCCGGAGACGCGGCCGAGGTGCCACCACTGGCGCAACGCGTGGTGACCGGGCTGGCCGATCAGATCGGCGCCGTGCAGATCCAGCTCACCCGCTTGGAAAAGGAGTTGCTGGCCTGGCATCGGGACAGCGACCTGTCGCAGCGCCTGGCGACGATCCCCGGTGTCGGTATCGTCTCGGCGACGGCGCTGGCCGCCTCAGTGAGCGAGCCCGAGCGCTTCCGCTCCGGTCGGCAGTTCGCCGCCTCGTTGGGACTGACCCCGCTGCAGAACTGCAGCGGCGGCAAGGAGCGCCTGGGTCGGATCTTGCGCATGGGCGACCGCTACCTGCGCCGCCTGCTCGTCGTCGGCATGACCTCCCTGATCCGGCGTGCGAAGGCGACACCGACCTCGGTCGACCCGCGGCTGCCGGCCCTTCTCCAGCGTAAGCCGGTGCGCGTCGTGACCGTTGCGGCCGCCAATCGCACCGCGCGGGTCGCCTGGGCGATCCTGAGGCAGTTGCTTCGGGCGCTTGGCCATGCCGGGCTGATATCCGCTCTGCGCACAGTCGACCAGTCGCTACGGTGTCAGGCGACAACCCATGCGAAGGGTAACAGGCAGAGCAGGAATAGCCCGGACGTGACGAGCACAGCCATGACCTCACGGTGCTCAATGATCGCTGCGCGAGGGACGGTCAGCATGGGGAGGGACCAGGATCGATGTTCGACCCAGCCACTGTGCCGGTCCAAGCTTGACGGATCGAGGGCACACAGTACCGGGGTCAGAACTAAAGTCGGCCTGTCACGTACTGGCCACATGGCTCTCGGTCACGCCGTGCGGGCGCCCCAGCCCACGAGTCGTTCGGCTTCATCTCGCCACGCATCCCGCGCGGCCTGCGCTTCTACAAGCTCGGAGCGCAGCGCGCTGACGCCGGCGCGTAGGTCTCCCATTTCAATAGCGCTCTCGACGAGCAGATCCTGTGCGGACGCGAGTTGGCGTTGAAGCTCAGCGTTCTCTATCGCCAGAGCCGCGATCACTGCCGGATGGTCGATCTCACACGCTACGAGCATCGGGCGCGCCGATCGCGCCAGCCGCTGCGGCGCTTAGTGCGATAGCAACCACCACGAGGAAGCCAGCTGTCATCATAGGGCAGGTCCTTTGATTTCCGCCACCGGAACCCAAGGGTTCTTAATAGATCATTAACCTTGGCCATTGGCCGACGATCTCAGATCCATTGTTGGACATGGGCGGTAGGGCCCGTCGACCTGCCGCGGGAACTGCACAACAGGAGGCGAGCCGAAGCCGCTCGGCCTCCTATTCCGGATTGATCTTAGCGTGATTGAGTTGCGCCCGCATCGCCTTGCCAGGCTTGAAGTGGATGGCGGTCCTGGCCTCGACCTGCACCGCCTGACCGGTCCGCGGGTTGCGAGCGGCGCGGGCTTCGCGATGCCTGACCTCGAACGCCCCGAAGCCACGCAGCTCGACCCGATCTCCGCGAGCCAGCGCCTGGGAGATGCGGTTGAAGATCGCCTTCACCAGCGCATCGATCTCGTGTTCGTAGAGGTGCGGGTTCTGCGCCGTGATGCGGGCGACGAGCTCGGATCGGATCATGGCTGCGGCGTGCCAAGACACCGGCGTCGGGGCAAGTGCGGGCAGGCCCTATTCCTCACCTTTGAGCCTTACCGCCTGAGGCGTCTGGAGGAACCTTAGGCTCAGCCGTGTAGAAGTCCCCAACCGGCCTGCCCAGGGCGTCGCTGAGACGCTTCAACATCCGCAGCTTGCCTGACCTGACCGGTATTTTGGACCGGGCCAGTTGCGAGGTTACTGCATGGTAGCGGCCATGGGTAGCCGGAAAGCCAGATCCGGGTAGCTGACGGGCGCGGGCGGCTGATAGCCCAGCGACGAATGCGGTCGGATGCAGTTGTACGTAGTTTGCCATAGACCGATCACGATCTGCGCCTCCTTCAGCGAGTAGAAGATCTCCTGGCGTAGGCACTCGTCACGAAGTTTGCCGTTGAAGCTCTCACAATACCCGTTCTCCCACGGTGATCCTGGCGT
>NZ_JAKSYL010000029.1 GCF_022829515.1 Methylobacterium sp. J-048 | reverse complement strand
TTGCGGCAAAGCCCGCGATGCGGGCCGCCGGGTTGCGCTCGCACGGCATCCTGTGGTGACCCTCCCGGCATGCCGTGTCTGTCGCCGGGAACACATCCCGCTGAACCGGAGACAGAGGACCCCCTGAGCAAGATGCCTCTTCCCGCGAGCGCCGCCACGGCCCTCCTGACCTGCGCCGCATCGGCCGCCGACCTGCCGCGCCGCGCCGCCCCGCCGCCGGTGTTCACCCCCGGGCCGGTGTTCACCTGGACCGGCGCCTATTTCGGTATCAACGCCGGCTACGCCTTCGACGCCAGCAGCCGCTCCAACAACTCGACCTTCGTCGTGCCGGGCGGTGTCGGCCTGACCAGCGGCCCGGCCGCCGTCGCCACCTT
>NZ_JAKSYL010000028.1 GCF_022829515.1 Methylobacterium sp. J-048 | reverse complement strand
TCGAGGTCGCGGGCGACCGCCATGCCGAGGGCGGCCGAGATCGAGGTCGAGGAATGGGCGGCTCCGAACGGGTCGTAGACGCTCTCGGAGCGCTTGGTGAAGCCGGACAGGCCGCCGCCCTGGCGCAGGGTGCGGATGCGGTCGCGGCGCCCGGTGAGGATCTTGTGCGGGTAGCATTGGTGGCCGACGTCCCAGACGATGCGGTCGTCGGGGGTGTCGAACACGTGGTGCAGGGCGACGGTGAGCTCGACCACGCCCAGGCCCGAGCCGAGATGGCCGCCGGTGATCGACACGGCGTCGATCATCTCGGCCCGCACCGCGTCCGCCACCGCCTGCAGCTCGGATTCGGGCAGCTGCCGAAGCGCGGCCGGCTCCGGGA
>NZ_JAKSYL010000012.1 GCF_022829515.1 Methylobacterium sp. J-048 | reverse complement strand
GCGTGTGCTCTTCGGATGTAAAAGAGGCCTGCCAGGCCTTTTTTGTTGGGTTTTTCGGGCGCGGCCCGGATCCGGTCGAGGCGGGCTACGATGGTCGCACAATCGGTTTTGCAGGTCGCGACGCGCCCGCTCTCCCGTGCGGGCTACGATATTCACACAACCCTGGCCGAGACGCGCTCTCCTCCCCCTTGCGGGGAGGAGTGGGAGGTGGGGGTGGTGCAGGACCGAGCGCAGCGGTGCCTGCTGGACCACCCCCACCCCTGACCCCTCCCCGCAAGGGGGAGGGGAAAAGCGCCTTTCTTTCAGAACCTTGGCGTTCGGGAGAGAAGTGTGAATCCGGTAGCCCGCAGAGGGGGGAGGGAGAGCCGCGGTGTCTCCCGTGTC
>NZ_JAKSYL010000010.1 GCF_022829515.1 Methylobacterium sp. J-048 | reverse complement strand
CGCTTAATCCCCCTAAAGCGAGGAAGAGCCAGGATGGTACAACGGTAGCGTGCATAAGGCGATGCAGAATTTGTTGCGACAAAAAGAACAATTCGTCACATCGATTCAGCTTCGATGTTTTTGCTAAAATTTTATCGACTTGAATTTAGGCCATGTACTAGCGAAAATTCATCGCAATTAGATATCCAGCGGCGCCAATAACTACGGCCCACATTGCCCCAACTAGCGTAAGCATGATTAATTTACGAACAGGCATAGACACATTTTGGAAAGCAATGTGCTTTCCGCTATCCTTAGAAGGAAAATCAAGATTGAGAAATTTGTAGATAGTGTCCATTGCGCGGATCATGAGTGGCGTCACGATTGAATACCCTAACTCCATAAATTCATTTGCACCTTCCGGCATCCGTCGCACTACGCCGATGGGAATGGATCCACCATCAAGTCGGCACGCGGATTAGCCGAAAGAGGTACGCGAGGACGCCGTCACGGTCGCCGAAGTGCGGGCGGCCGCGGCTGCCATGCTGAAGAGCGCGCCGACGCTCGCGGCGATCGGCCCGATCCGCAAGCTGCCCGCCCTCGACCGGATCGCCGCCGCCCTCGGCGCGGCCTGAAATCCACTGCCTCTAT
>NZ_JAKSYL010000250.1 GCF_022829515.1 Methylobacterium sp. J-048 | reverse complement strand
TCATTGCTCTCAGCGAGATGACACAAGGCCGCGAGGGTACAGAGCATAAATTCCCTCTAGCCTTAGTACAGTTTTCGGCCATCAGTGAAGCTCCATGCCGCGCTCTTTTTGCTCGGCAAGTGGACATGAAACGCCGATTTGCCGATCAGCGCGGGCAGCAGCTGCAGCCCTCAATCACCTCATGCCGTTGATCTAGATTGTAGATGTTCCAATAGGCCTTGCCCCTGTGGAACGGGCGCCGCCGGAACGGCGTCTCTGTGTGTGATCGTCCCAATAGAACGCCGTTGATTTTTGGAACAGCGCGGCTTCCTGTGTCTTAGGTTCTATTGGAACGAACCGGACCGGATCGATCGCCATGCTCGTCGGCTACGCCCGCACCTCAACCCTCGAACAAGCGGCCGGCTTGGAGGCGCAGGTCCGAGACCTCCAGACACTCGGCTGCGAGCGGCTATTCCAGGAGCAGGTGTCCTCGGTCGGGGACCGGCCACAGCTGGCGGCCGCCCTTGCCTACGTGCGGGACGGGGACACCCTCGTGGTGACAAAGCTCGACCGACTGGCCCGCTCCGTCACCCATCTCGGCCAGATCCTCGACGGCCTGACGGCCCGGGGCGTGGCTCTGCGCATCCTCAGCCTGGGCGTCGATACCGCGACCCCGACCGGCAAGCTAATGCTCAACGTGCTGGGCGGCGTCGCGCAGTTCGAGCGCGAGATGATGCTGGAGCGCCAGCGTGAGGGCATCGCCAAGGCGAAGGCCGCCGGCCTCTACAAGGGCCGGAAGCCGACCGCCCGGGCGAAGGCGGCCGAGATCGAGGTCCTGGCCGCCGAGGGTCTGAGCATGGCTGCTATCGCGGCGCGGCTCGGCATCGGCAAGGGGTCGGTCCACCGCGCCATCGGCAAGGCTCGGGCAACAGCCGTCTGATGTCGGCCTCGGTTGCGCCGAGCGCCGCAACCTCGTACGCGCTCACACGTTCCCAAGCGGTTGGGTTTGTGGTTTTATGCCGAAGACGTCGGTCGAGCTGCCGGGCCTGCGCGTGAGCTTCTACTCGAACGATCACGAGCCACGGCACGTCCACGTCACGGACGGAGCCAACGTCGCGGTGTTCGTGCTCAACTGTCCGGACGGGCCGCCAACCTTGAGGGAAAATCACGGCTTCGCGCTGCACCGGGTGAACCGCATCCGCAAGGCGCTGGCGGAGGTGATCCCGACGCTGTGTGACGATTGGGAGGCCCACTTTGGCGCGCCAGACCAAGACGACTGACGAGATCAGCGAGGCCGAGTTCGAGGCGGCGAACCGAGCCGGTGCCGCACGCCGGGCGCGAGGGATCGCATCGTCCGTTCGCTACTTCTCAACCGGGCGACGCCTCTCGATCCGGCTCTCGACGGGGATCACCCTGATTGTGCCCGTCGATCAGGTGCAGGATCTCGCGGGCGCAGCAGACGAGGATCTGCGCGACGTGCTGATCGGCCCAGCGGGCCTCGGCCTGCACTTTCCTCGGCTCGACGCTGATATCGGCGTCGCCGGCCTCCTCGATGGGGTGTTCGGCACGGCCGCCTGGATGGCGCAGCAGCTCGGCCGCGCAGGCGGCTCGGTGAAAAGCGAACGCAAGGCCGTGGCGGCGCGCGAGAACGGCAAGCGCGGTGGACGGCCCCCTCGGAAGCCGCAATCAGCGCGCTTCGTCACCGGCGCGGTCCACGGCGATCAGGCGGTGATCGTGCACGAGCAGGAGAGTGGCAACGCCTACCACCTCGTACCGGCCACGGAGGCGGTCAAAGGGCTGTTGAGCGGCGAGCTGCGAAGCATTCCGCCGGAGAGGACCGATCTCATCGAGGCGTTACGCGGACCCGGCGGGAAGAGCGTGATCGAGCACGCCGAGAGAGCCGCGCGGGAGCTTGGCGCACGCGAGGCTAGCATCGAGGAGATCGCTCAGCAGATTGATCGGTCAGGCGAGAAGGAAAGCCTTCGCGGGAAGGTCGGCGATTTGGCCGGCGTCCCGTCCGGAGCACAGGGACGCGAGGTCTCGCCGAGCGACGGGAAGCCACCTCGCCGACGGGGGCTCAGGATCTAAAGGTTCTCCGCCGAGATAGTGCAAGGTCCGGGTCCTCCCCACTGTCGCACCTGATGCGCTTTCACGGATGGCGGGATCTCGGTAGCGGGCCGATCCACGAACCGATGCATAGATCATTGTCGCCCTCACGCTTTGTCGACATGACGTGAAAGCGCAATGTAGACTTGAGCCTAGATCATTATCGCGAGCTCGGCGCATCAGGTGAAAGCGATGCCGGGCTCTCCGGGTAAACGGGACGCGGAGCGCCATAGCCCCGGCCAATCCATGAGCGCGCAGGATAGGAGGTCGCCCCTCACGGCACGCTCGTGCAACTCCCGGCGAACGTCGGCAGGGCTCCGACCGCAGAACGACTTCGGCCACGAGATGCCATATCGCTCGCCCCATTCCCCCTGCCTTCCCGTCGCGAGGGACTGGGCCTTGCCCGCCAACTCAACGACCGCAGTCGCTCGCGCGTCGCCTTTATGGGCGGCATCAATGGCGGACCGTGCAGCAGACCGGATCTGCTTGGCGTCGACCTCGTACAGCCAGCCGAGTTGAGCGCGAACGATCGCGGGAAGAAGGCCGCGCGATCGGAAGGGCGGACGCAACACCAATTCCCGCATCAGAACCTCGTCCGGGCGCTCCGAGTGGTCGCGCAACGCCACGATCGCACCAGTCATTGCGTCGCCATCTCCGGCCGCCACGCCGATGAACGTGCGCATATCCGGCCCGCGGCTCTCGAGTTGATGGATGCTGTCTAGGGATAGAGCGCCAGCCTCATAGAGGCGGAAGCCGACGCCAGGCCCATGCTTCTCGGACCGCTCCAGCATATTCTTCGCGACGCCCCAGGGCCTGCCTTGCGGCTCAGCCTTTTCGCTGAGCGTCGCGACCGCCGCGTCAAGGAGCTGAGTGAAGGGACCGCCCCGATTAACTGCCGGAAGTTGTTCTGTGAACAGCCCCCAGAGGATCCCCATCAGCCGGAAGAAAGAGGCGTCCCAGACCTTCAAGCCCTCGAAGGTAGCCAGCCGATCCAATTCGCGCTGGACCATAGCGATGCGCGCCGTGTCACGCTCCAGCTCCGTTGCCAGCGCGGCGTAGAGCGCTCGTCCACTCTCCCGCTCAGCAGCTACCTCCTGCGGGTCGATTGGATCGAGGTACGGATTTCCGGCGCGCGCGGCCCGGCTCGGATCACTATCCTCCTCTAGGATGACGCGCGTGCTGCCAACCCGTCGTTTAAACGCGTCGCGCTCGTTCTCCAGCTTTTGAACCCGGTCTTTCGAGAGGGCTCGGCTGTCCACATTCGCGTTGTTCCACGCGATCAGTGTGAAGACCCGCGCTGCGTACAGCACCGAAGTAATCCCGCCCTCTGCCAGGATTTCGGGCGATCTTAGGCGCTTTTTGGGTATACGGCCGCCGGCGAGGTCAATGATCCTCTCATCCAAATCGGTCAGCCGAGTAGGCACCTCAGCAGCAGGCCAGGACCGCCCGGGGATACCGCTCTCCATGCGAACGCCGTGGGCGCGCAACTCTGGGAAGAGGCGCGCCACAGCGTCAGCGTGCGAGACGCTTGCCGGGTCCCAACTCACCCGAAGTCTAGACGGACGGAGCTACGAGCCGGACGCCCGCGCCGCCGTCCGTCCCAGCCGGAAGGAAGGTGACGCCCCCGCCCTCCAACGTGCGGACCACATCAGCGAGCGTGCGGTCATAGGGCTGCCGCTTGTCGGTCTCGAAGTCGGCGAGTGTCTGTCGGCCGACACCGGATCGCGCCGCGAGATCATCACGGCTCCAACCGAGCATGGCCCTCGCGCCTCGGCACTGAGCGGAAGTTATCACTTTTTCGCCCAACGTCGTACTTTCTTATTGATCCGATGCCAACCTCGTACTAAATAAATGACATCAGCCGCCGAGACAAGGCAAGCTGATGTCCAACCGCCGCTCCCTCTCCTGGTCCGCCGCCCTCCGCGACGTGCGCGCCGACCGCACCAAGGTACCGGCCGGCCTGCTCTCGGCCACCGCCCGCATCGACTTCACCGTGCGCGCCACCCGCCGCCCGCTCTACGTCGCTGGTAGGTTCGACCGCGCCGCCATCATGTCGGCCGCCGCCAAGGCCGCCCACGCCCATCAGGAGCGCTTCGGCGGCACCTGGGCCGAGGCGATGTCGGTCTGCCTCACCGCCGCTTGGTGCGCCGCCAAGCTGGCCCGCCACATGGCCGCTCACTGATTGCCTGCGGGGTCAGTAGGCTTTCAGCGCCTCACGATCGATGAGAGTGCCGTAGCGCAACCGGCTCTTCGCGCGAAGGTGGTCGAACCCGATCCCGATCTGCGACGCCTCGATCTGCTTCAGGCACCGGTTCATGCCCTCG
Source organism: Methylobacterium sp. J-048 (assembly GCF_022829515.1). Lineage (GTDB taxonomy): Bacteria > Pseudomonadota > Alphaproteobacteria > Rhizobiales > Beijerinckiaceae > Methylobacterium. The sequence continues at coordinate 29,174 of NZ_JAKSYL010000250.1, read as the reverse complement.
GCGAAACCGTTCGTGCGCCTGTCCTTGTAGAAGTTGAGGATCAGCTCCCCGTGGTTCTCAATCAGGTTCAGCGCGTCCTCGAAGTCTGCGCGCAGCAGGGGATCAGCTCGTCCCCGCGCGATCAGCCCATGAAGCGCAGCGCGAGCGTCGTCGGCGCTCTTGAGTTCGTAGACCTCTTGCAGATCCTCTTTAAGGCGATAAGCCCGGCACAGGTATCGCCCATCGGCTACCTCCAGCGGCGCGGGCTTGCCGTGCTCCAGCAGGTCGCCGGTGAAACGCAGCTTCCAGATGCGGGCCAGCTCGGCCCGCTGCGCTTTGTCGAGCCTCGCCCAGCGCCGGCCCAACAGGTGGTCGACGCTCCGGACCTTGAACCCCTTCTCGCCGCTGCCCTTACCCTTCTCTCTCTTGAAGGCAGCGACCACGCGTCCCCGGGCCTTGGCCATGGCCCGATTGACCGGCTCGACGACGTGGTAGCGGTCGATAACCAGAGCGGCCGTGAAGAAGCGCGTGACCATCTCCAGGTACTCCGCCCGCATGTCCGAGACGACGGTTTCGACCTCCAGCCTGTTTGTGATCCCCCTGAAGAATGCCTCGATCGTCGCCTGCGTCATGTCGGGCAGGATGTCGACGATGGTTCCGCCGACCGGATCGTAGCAGATGAACCGGAAGTCGCCGGCGAGGTCAGTCTCGTCGATGCAGATCACCTTCGGCAGCTTGGTCACGGTCGGCGGCAGCATCGCCGCGTGCTCCGAGAACACGTCCTCGACCTTCCTGGCATCGACGCCGAGCATCCCCGCAGCCTGCTCGAACGGGTGCTTGATCGCGGTATAGAAGATGTCGTGCCGCATTCGCATCGTGATGGCGTGGGCTTCGTCCACCGAGGGTATGGTCTGGACGAGGATCGCCCCGCAGGCCGTGCACTTCCTCCGGGCACGCTGGATCCGGAGATGGAGCGATCTGCGATTGCGGGGTAAGTCCGCCACGTCGAACGGCACGGAGCCATGCCCGTGGGTGCTGGCGTGCTCGCAACCTGCCACGCCTCGGTCCTTGACCGCCGCGCGCCATCCGATCTGATCGTTCGGCACATCGATCCTGCATGGGATGAGGTCGCGCAGTTTCGGCTGGCGGCCGCGCTTGGCTGGCTTTGGGCCCCGGGGCATGATGCGAACCACGCTCGGTTTGCCCGATTGACGTAGCCCTTCGACGCCCTCCCCGAACAAGCAAACCTGTTTCATGTGCCGCACCAAGACGTTGTCGCCCGGCAGCATCGTCTAATTGGCGGTGGGTGGACCGTTACCGGCGTGGCCCTCCCCTAGGTGCAGACGCCCCTACCCACCGATTTTGCGGGCGAGCCCTTCGCGATGGTGAACGAGAGCCAATCAATCCGAGCTTTGCGCCGCGTCGGACCGGTGCGCCGCTAGGGTACGACAGGGGCGATGTCCAATCAGGACAGGCCTCTCTCGACGGGGAATCGGAACGGGAAGAACGCGCGGCCCGGCGGCCGCGCGGACAGGGAGAACGGGCAGGAGAGTACCGGGCACACGGAAAACCCCGGGAAGGACGCGAGGACGGCAAGGCCAAGCCCGGGCGGCTCGGCCGATAGCCCCAGGTAGAACCAGCCTCGTCACGAACCTCCCTCGAACCCCTCAGAGCAACGAGACCTCCCCATGAGACACCACCTGTTCCACGCCTACGCGCCGTCGCGCCGGAGGGAGACGCTCTCCCCGGCCACGGAGCTGCCGGGGCGACCTCCACCCTGGCCCGAGCCGGCCAGGGTCGAGGAACGGGTGGGCGAGCTGCAGGACCTGTTCGCGTCTCTGCGCACGGCCACGCGCCTGGAGCGCGTGATCCGCGCCGCCGTGGTCGGGATGGAGCCGGGCGAGCGCGGCGACGCGTTCCTGATGCTCGGCGAGCGGCACGCCACGGCGGGCGACCCGCTGCGGCTGAAGGCGCGGTTGCGGCCGGGTGGGGCGGCCTCAGCCGAGGCCCTGCTCAACCGGGATGTGACACTCAGGGTCAGCACCGGCCTGCGCTACGGCTTCGGCCGCGGCCCGCGCGTCCAGGCCGAGGTGATCGAGGTCCTGGACGTCGCCCAGGAGCCGCTCGCGGCCGTGATCCGGCGCGAGGAGACGCTCCGGGAGATCCGGGCCGACCGGCTGCCGCACGGACCCACGACCTGGTGCGAACCGCAGGACCTGCGCCACGTGGTGGTGATCGCCTCCGAGCGCGGCGAGGCGCTGAGTGATCTCCGACGCGTGCTCGCGCCCTTCGAGAAAACGGGTGCGTCGGGGATCACATTCGTGCCGGCGATCTTCGAGGGGCCGTCCGCGGAGCGGTCCCTGATCGAGGCCTGCGCGCGGGCTGAGGCGGCGAGCGCTGGTTATGACGCACAGTCGATCACCCTTCTGGTGCGCGGCGGCGGCCCGCCAGCGGCCTTCGCCCCTCTCGACGCACCGGGGGTCGTGCGCGCCGCCCTGCGGCTCCCGAACCTCGTGGTGGGCGTCGGGCACGCGGCGACGCCGGAGACCGCCCTGGACGCCGCCGCTGCCCGCTCCGTCGCCACCCCGACGGCCGCCGCGGTGCTGGTGCGCGACCTCCTGGAGGCCTGCGCCGACCGGGCCGAGCGCGCGCTCGCCGAGCTCGACGCCGCGATCGAAGAGCAGATCGAGATCCCAGCTCGAAGCCTGCTCGCTCGGGCCGGTCGCGAGTTCGACGCGGCGGTGGATCTCTGCCTCCTGGAGGCCGAGGGCCGGCTCGCCGAGATCGGACGCGGCATCGAGGTCGGCCTGATGAGCACGGTCGCGTCGCTCTCCTCGGGCGGGCGGGCGCCAAGGGTGCCCGTCGAGCTGGGGCAGGTATCTCCCCAAGCGACCTCGGACACCGCTCCTGCGGGTCATCCGACGCTGTTCGAAATGACCCCGGACGGCCCGGCCTTCGTCACCACCGCCGCGGTGGTGCACCCGGACGACCGGCTCACGATCCTGCTCCCGGACGGGTCCATCAACGTCCGGGTCGAACACATCACCCTCTCCGCCACGAACTGAAGGACACCACGACTATGATCCCCGACGCACAGCCCACCACGTTCCTCGACGCGCTGCGGCGGATCGAGGAGCTGACGAAGCGCATCCGCCAGGGCGGGCTCGCGCACTTCGACAGCCTCGAAGCCGACATGGCCGAGGTCAGGGAGATCCGGAGTGCCCTGACCCAGCGTATCGCCGGGGTACGACGCGCCCGCAGCTGACGCCGTCCGCCGCACCCTGAGACGAGGAGGGCCAGCACCGATCCCGCGACCGTGATGGAGCGGCCGAGCCGACGAGGCCGGAGCCGCAGGCCATCACGTGTGAGCACGCGGGCAAACCCCGAGACGAAGTTCGTTAGAGCGGACGCTCCGAGCGTCCGGCATGCCGCGCGGACATGGGTTCAGCCGCCCTCGCCGCGCCGATCATGCGAATCTCAACGCCGCCCGGCTCGCGCGACAGACCTGCCTTCCGCCCGCCGGAAAGCCCCTTGCGACGGGTCCGCTGGCCTCATTTTCCCCGATTCTAGAACTTTAGTAGGCGTGGTGGTCGGGTTTGCGACCCCTCCCCCCTCCGAAGCCACGAGCGCTGTCAATCTGAACTTCGACAACGGATCGCGCTTTCGGGTCAGCTGCAGCCAAGCGATCCACTCGCGGCTGACGATGCGGACGATGTTCGTGTCGTTGCGCCAGCCGGTCACCTGCCGCTCCTCAACGGTCACGAGCCCGAGGCGGCGCGCCTCGCGCAGGGCGTTCTTCACAGCCGTGCGCCCGACACCCGCCAGGGCCGCCAAGTTCTCGATCGCCAGCCGGCAGTCCTTCCGCCGCGCGACCTCGGCCGCCACCAGGGCGAGGACCGCCTGCTCGGCCAGTGTGAACCGGGCCGCGAGCCCCGGCGGGAGCCGCCCCGAGGCGGCCCAGCGGCGACGGCGCTCCAGCGAGGCATCCGTGCGCGGGCGCGAGCCGACGGCCCTCCCGAACGATCCTGCGCGATCCCGCGTGACCGAGCTATCGCCTGGGTTAGAACTGGATGGCACAGCCTGAGGAAGTTGCGGCGTTGCCGGCGCGTCCGTGCGTGCCTCGATCAGACCGGACAGCGCCTCGGCCTCGGCCTCCGTGACCTTCCCCTCCCCGTAGGCGCGCCAGAGCAGCGCCGTCACCTGTGGCAGGGCGATTCGGTTTGCCGCCTCAATGGCGCGGCGGATCTCATCTGCAAACACGTCTCTCGGCCCTCAACGGGCCGCAACAGGTCGTTCCGGGCCGCCGCGAGGGCGTCCGGTCCACAAGGCAAAGCCTCATCGTCGTCGGAATTGGCGTTCCGACTTGACGCCCGGGGGCGTCTCATGGCTTGTGAGGGGAGCTTACGGTCCTCACAGACCTTTCGATTTCGACGGCCCTCCAGTTTGGCGACTGGGGGGCCGTTGGCTTTTCAGGGGTCGACTTGCGGCGGCGGTGTCTCCTGATGCCGGCTCACGACTCGCCGGGACGAGTGTAGCCGTGACCGCCCATGTCGACTGGGGCGCACGGTTAAGTCAACGTAAGGGAGGCGTTTAGGGTGTTCGATCAGATCCTATGGGAGTGGCGCATCATGATGCGCGCTGGTGAGGTCAGCTTCTGGGAAGGCGGCAACCTCGTCGGTGGTCTGACCATCGTTCCTGTCGCTGATCCCTCCGGTTCCACGCATCAGCCGGAAGGTTGGCAGAGCGCCTACAGGTCCCTTGATAGCGCGGGCAGCGAGGATCCGGAGCGGCCGCGCTTGCGGATCATCGGTCTTAGCGACCTGCAGCGGGTACTACCACAAGCCTCCGCTCTCACATGGCGCGAGCCGCTCGTGGACGTGCTCAAATCGCGCGTCATCCTTGACGGCCGAGATAGCCGCATGACGTTTGGCTTCAGCGTCGAGAACCCGGGGGTGCCCGCCGATCCTTCACCCGCTCAAATGGCAGATGCGACAGCGCGATTACAGGCGCTCAAGGAACGCGTGTTCCTGCCCTAGGCGAACCCAGCACAACCGCTCTGACCGTTGGACAGGCCAATTAGGTGGTAGCCCCAAACCGAGGTGCGCAGGACCCCAGAGCCCGCACGTCGTCTTCAATGGCGATCCACACGTTCGCCTGTCGCCGTCCCAATGTATGCAAAGCTACGGTTTGCATACACCTGAGCACAGTGCCCGCTGCTCGCCTCACTGCCCGGTGGTCAGGTCGGTGAAGTGGTAGCCGCGGGTCGCGAGGTAGTCTCGGACCGCGGCGCGCAGGATCTCCTGAGCCTGCACCCCGTCCTCGACGGCGAGCCGCCGGATCGCCTTAAGCACATCCTGGTGGGCGTAGAGCGTGACCTTCGGCAGCGTCCTCGGCGCGCCCCGCTCCGCGGGCGCCAAAGTCGCCTCCTCGATTTCTCGCGCTGTCTCTCTCGCGGCATCGCTACTTGTCGACATAGCGGTATCGCGCTTTGCCGCCGTCGCTGCGAGCTTGTCCTTCAGGCTCACGGCCTTGCGCGTCATCGTCCCGTCTCCCCGAGCTTGCCCTTCACCCACTGCCACAGCTCCCCGATCTCGTCCGCCGCCGGCGACCGTGGCCGCCATTCCGTGACGCCCATGCCCATCGCCATAGCGTCGAGGTGATCGGTCCGGAGCGCGATCGAGCCCGGATAGAGCGGCCCGATCTCTACAAGCGCTTCGGCCGCGTCCTCGACCCGCGCGGACGCGGCGGCCTGGGTCTGATTGAGCACGAAGGCATACGGCCGCTTGAGCGCTTCCAGCCGCTCGGCCGTGCGGCGCGTGGCGGTCAGATCGAGAAGGCTGGGGCGCACCGGCAGGAGGGCGAGATCCGCGTTCTGGAGCGCGACGGTGACCTCCGGTCCGATGACGCCTGCCGTGTCCACCACCACCAGCGTCGTCTTACCGTGGTCGCGCAAGCGCTTCAGCAGTGCGGCGAGCCCGGCGGCTTCCACCGGCCGGAACACGATGTCCGCAGTCTCGCGTCGCTCCGACCACTCCCGAAGGCTGCCCTGCGGATCGAGGTCGATCGCCACCACGATCTCGCCGGTCTGGACCGCGGCGACCGCGAGCGATGTCGCCAGGGTCGTCTTGCCCGCGCCGCCCTTCTGGGCAGCCATCGTGAGGACATTCACAACGTCATCGCTCTATGTCGACAGCGCGCCATCGCGTCATCTCGCTAAACCGCTACAGCGACGAATCGCTGTGTATCTATGGCGGGATAACGCCACAGCTCCTGTAAATAGACCAGAGCCGGCAAGGGCTCGTTTACCGTCGCACCCGGACGCTCGCGCCTCCTCCACATGAGGCGTTCCGTGCGTATCCCGTCCCGCTCCACCGCTCGCGAGAGCATCGGCATCGAGGCGCTGATGGTGCGCGCCTACCGCGAGAAGAAAATCGACCGCCTCGGCGTCGATACCCGGCGCATGCTTGGGATCCGTGGCCCGATGGCTCCCGGCAGCAACGCGCTGGCGCGCGGCGAGCGGGTCGACACCTCGGGCTGGGGCGCGTCGGCCGCCTCGCAGGCCCGTGAGGTCCTGGCGATGCTCTACGGCGCGGGCGACGCCCTGCTCACCGCCCACGACCTGGTGCTGAGCCTCGATGACTACTTCTGCGAGGATCACAACGGCGAGGACCTCGCCTTCTCGCTCTGGACCCGCGAGGGCGCTCTCGAAGCCGGCCACTTCATCGCCGAGGAGGAGCGGGGCGGGACGGCCTTCATCCAGGCCGCGAAGGTCACCCGCGAGCTGGGCCCGGACGGCGAGACCGTGCGCGTCGCGCCGATCGAGGACGCTCCGTTACGGCGGTTGAGCAAGATCGTGGTCGCGCCCCTCATCGTCGTCGCCGGCCGCTCCGATATGCCGCCCTACGTCTCGCCGATTGAGATCGATCGCGTTCGGGCCGTCTGGTGCCGCCGGACCAGGCGGCGGATCGGGACCCGGACGGAGTACATCACGCCCCTCGACGTCGTGGTGCAGGAGCGCGCCGCCTACGCCGCGTGGCACCACGCCTTGACGGCATTGGCCGAACAGCTCGCCGACCTGCCGGGTCTCGCGATCGCCCCGCCGTGTCTGCCGGCGCGGCCGTGGGAAGCCGAGGCGGTCGCGGCATAAACACCAGCCGCCATGTGGCGGTCGGAGCCGGACGCTATCTTTGCACAGCATCGGCAAGGGGGTTTAAGACGTTGTCCACCGCTTTTCGCTGAGGTGTTCGGAAGAACCGTACGTGAGACCGTAACCCCCGATGACCGCCTCTCCGACAGTCTCCCGTTTCAGGCCGGTCCACGACGCGCACGCGATCGTCGAGGAAACGATCTTCTTGGAGTTCACGCCTCCTCTGCAGCAGGCCATGCCGGCTCTGCTCACCTTGAAAGAGGAACTCAAGGACGAATTTACCGCCATCGAGACGCTGAATGTCATGCAGGTGCAGGTGACCCAGCAACAGGGCGGCGCACCGCAAATCGGCCCGCAGCAGATCAGCGAAGGCGCTGGGTTACGCATGATTAGGTCGCATGCTGACGGCACGATTGAGACCGTCATCAACATCCAAACGACCTCGGTGACGATCACGTGTAACAAATATACGCGCTGGGACGAGATTTGGCCCCATCAAAAGTCGTATATTTCGCGAATACTAGCGAAGATACACGGAACCAATTCATTTCTGACCGGCATTGGCATGCGCTGGGTCGACCAATTCGTCTACGACGGCGACGAGCCCGCCTACGCCGCGGCGGAGCTGCTGCGTAGCGGATCAGCCCATCTCAACCCGCTCGCCTTCTCGTCGGGGACGCGCTGGCACTGCCACACCGGCTGGTTCAACGGCGGGACCAACCCGGGACGCGATGTGCTCAATCAGCTCAACGTGGATGCCGGCCAGATGAACGTGGCGGGTGAGATCCGTACGGCCGTCGCGATCTCGCACATCCAGGCCTTGCGCATCGCCCAGCGGCTCGACGAGCTCGCGTCCTTCAACCAAGCTAGCGACCCGGATCATCGCGCATTGTCCGGCTTGATGGAGGCCTTACATGATGGCAACAAGCGCGTTCTGAGAGAACTCCTGACCGACTCGATGATTGAACGGATCGGCCTAGGAGCGGAGTAATGGGCATGGGCCTGACACACATGGAGACGGAAACGGGGGCGCCGATCGGCGCGCTGGTCGGCGGCGCGCTCGCGCTCGATCCGCGCGTGGTAGCGGTCGCCCTTCTGTCCGGCGTCATGCTGACAGCTCAGGCACCTGCGTTCGCCGGCTACGACGCGCACCGGTTCGAGGATACGGCCCTGCGTGCGCCTCGCGCGCCGGTCGCGTACGCCGAGCCCGAGGAGATCAAGCGTCTCCAGACCATCGCGGCCTATGAAGCCGGCTGGGACGGCCCCGAGAGCGTCGGCCCCACCATCGAGACATCTCGGCAGGCGCTCGCGTTCGTGCGCGAGCTTCATGCCCTCGGCGATCTCGCGCGGCCGTACATCAGTCTCGCGGGCGACGGCGAGATCAACTTCTACTGGAAGACGCCGCACGTCGAGTTGGATCTGGGCTTCACGGGAACGAGGCAGTACTCGTACTATGGCCGTACGCCGGACGGTATCGAGTTCGCCGAGGATGGGGCTGCCATAGGCACTCCTCTGCCGCCCGAGCTGATCGCCGTTCTGCGCACCTGAGCCCTATCGTGTAGGTCATGAATGAGCGTCGCGGTCGCGCGCGAGACGCCTGAGCCGGATACCACCGTTCCCCACGAGGAGTGGCTGCTCCGGCTCACCTACCATCCGGAGCACTTTGAAAACGGCGAGATCAGACCTTCAGCCGTCAACCTCGAAGACCTGAGTTCGCGCGGCTACAGCGTCGACCGCGAGCACCTTGTCGCGCCCGCGACCATCACCGAGCGTGCTCGGGATCAGACAGCGAAGAACCCTAAGGACCGGCAGTCGTCCTTCATGTCTAGGTTCGAGTGCGGCCCCGTTTGCAACGAGGTCGATACCGCCGGCCAGACAGCCTTCCTGGTCGAAGCGTCGCCTGTGGAGGCCACGGAGGAGTGTGAGGCCAATCCGGCACACGCTCACATCAAGAGTGCGGTCCATCGTGGGAAGGCCGGCCTTCGCCAGATCCGCCTCCTCCTGCTGCGCCATCTGCAAAACCTCGTCACCCTCGACGAGTACATGGCCGGCGTCGCCAGCAACGACGACGGGTGGGTGAACACGCCACCTGACGCTTCCGTGTCGGCGGACCCGGACGGTGCGGCCTGAGGTTACAGGTCGCCAATCTGGTGTAGAATCACGCCAACCTGTCTGCCGGTGACCGAAACGGTCAGCATGTGCCCACCGGGCGCATCAATCGGGATGGCAAACTCGATCGGGATCTCCGTGCCGGCAGGGAGCTGCAGGCCATTTACGAGCTGGCCCCCATTCGGCATGGATAGGACGGCGGTGCCACGCCGGTGACCACCCTCCTCAACGTAGGAGCCGCGATAGACGCCCCCGCCGACGTCAAGACCGGCAACCTTGCCGTTGGCGAGAGCCATGGCACCCGCGCCCGAGCCGGACGCGCCGGCGTAGTCGATCCGATAGAATGCACCCATCGTCGCCCCCTGCTAGCCGCGGCACCACTTCGGCGGCGTGCGTCGTTCCCCCATACCGGGCGCATAGAAGTCCAGAAATTCGCTCGCCGCCGCGGTAGCGTCGATCTCGTTTGGGATCAGCGCTGCAACTCGAACCGCCTGCGCCATCGTCTCGACGATCGCCTGGGGACCGAAGCGCTCCGGCTTCCTGTCTTTGGCATCCCAGCCGGCCTGGTTCTCGATGTCGGCGAGCGCGGCGGTCTGTACCGTCCAGAGGAACCGATCGGTCCTGCTCACCGCCGAGTAATCGTGCTGCTCCTGGCCGTATCGAACGAACCAGTGAGGCACGTCGCGAGAGCGCTCCGAGCCCGCATAGAAGGCGCAGAACGCCTTGGCAGCTTCGGCTGCGGTCATGTCGTCCGGGATGCGACCGGCGGCACGAACCGCCTCGTCGATACGGATGAACATCCCGGATCCGGAATACTCGGCCACCTTCTGCGGATCTTTGCTCGGATCGGTCCGGCGAACCCGGCCGGCCTCCGCCAGCAGTCCCGCCTGGACGATCCAGAGGAAACCCCGCGCCTTGGCGCGGCGCTCTTCAACGGTCAATATGCTCGCCACGTTCGCCCCTTCTGGTCGAATTGGAGTGCCGCCGAGATCAGCGCTTCTGGCTCAACGCCGAGCCCGCTGCCGACCGGCTCGCCTTTGCGGAGCGGCCGTCGCTGAGCGTCTTGGACGCCTTGGTCGCTGCACCCGACGACGTGTTCTTGGTATTGCGCGTCTCCTTCTGCGACAGGGCAGAGCCGCCCGCAGACTTGCTCTTCGAGCCAGTCTCGCCGCTGCGCAGGGTCTTGGACGCCGCCGTGGCAGCCTTCGAGGATGTGGTCTTGCCGGCCATAGCAGTTCTCCGTCGCGGCGCAGATCAAAGGCGTAAGGCTAGCCAGACCACGCACGTCCGAGACGTCGGAGCGCTCCTTGGGCGCTACAAGTACTGAACGCGCGGCGCCCAGTTAGATCCTGTGGATAACCGCCGCTCCAACAGTCAAGCTTGATCGGTCCTGCTGCCGTTGCAAACGGTGCCCGGGTTGCCACCTGAGGCCGATCCCAGGAATGCGAACGAGAGCGGCATGAAACTTAGCAATGGTGAGCGACTGATCGTGGCGCTGTTGTGCGACATCAGCAAGAAGCTCGACGCGCGTCACGAGATCGACCCGGAGTTCGTGATGCGCTCGCTCGGCACTCACGAATGGGGCCTGTCCTGGGAGTACAGCGGCCTCTTCGACCAGGAAGACGCGCCACCCCTCGTCCGTGAGACCTGCGACATCCTCGATATGTGGCGCGCGCTGGAACAGGCCTACGCCGCTCTTCCGGATGCCGACAGGGCTCGCGTGGATGCGGCTCTTGGCGGGGCCGACCCGGTCCGGTTCGGCGGGTTCGACGGCAACCACAACGACCACCACGGCATCGCCCATCACCTCATCGAGGCGATGGGACGATACCAGCATTTCAAGGGCCACTACATGAACTCGCACACTCAGACGAGCTTGCCGGAGTACAAGGCCATGCTCCGCCGCTTTGACCGCAAGGCCTTCCATGGCGATCCGAGCGCCGATCGGATCATCGCCGTGATGGGCGGCCCGCGATCGGCTTAGGGCGGCCTGTGGCGGCGCAGCCCTGGGCGACCTCGACCGGTCCGTCCGGCGTCTCGCGCCGTCGCTTGTGATCGCAGAACGCCTCCAAGTCGCTTAGGCCGACACGGCTGGCCGAGTACGACGCAGGAGTCCGATTGCACCCACTCGACAACTCTAGCTTGACCGTAGCATCCTTCGCTCAACGACTGGAGGAAAGCTGTGGCTCGAAGCTTCGTCAGCACTCTCAACAGGATGGCGAGAGAAGCCGATAGGGCGCGCAGAAATCAGGAACGTGCCAAGGAGCGCTATGCCCGCGCAGCCGCGCAGGAGGCGCGATTGCAGGAGCGCACCGCTGCCCAAACGGCTCGCCAGTTGGACAAGCTGGAGCGCCAAGCCTACCTCGAAGCGCGGCAGGAAGAAGCGCAGTCCGAGAACGATCTGATCGCGCTTCAGATTGAGGAGTTGGACGGCATACTGGGGGCCGCGCTATCGACCGATCTGACGGTGGACTTCGACGCTCTGCTGAAGCACGTGTCGGATGGTGACCTCAACAAAGACGTGTCGCTCAGGCTGACCCCCGTCCCGCCGCTAGATACGCTGCTGCCCGCGCCGCTCGGCTTCTTCGGACGCTTGATGCCAGGATCGCAGGGACGCCATCGACGTCTGGTGGAGCAGGCTCAGGCGTCCCACCAAGCGCTCTTAGCCGACCTCGAAGCGGTTAAGCAGCGGCGCGCCACGGCGCTGGCGGACCTACAAGCCGAGACTGATCGCCACAATGCTGAGATCATAGCTCTTCGGGACGCATATCGAGCCGGGGACGCGGAAGCGGTTGTCTCGTACTTCGAGGCCGTATTCCAGCGTTCTGAGTATCCCGACGGCTTCCCGCAGGAGCACAGCATCGCCTTCGCCCCGGAGTCCAAGCAGCTCGTCGTCGATTACGAAATCCCCGCGATCGACGAGGTGGTTCCCACCGTCGAGAAGTACCGTTACGTCCGCTCGAACGACGAGATTGTCGAGACCAAACGCAGCGAGAAAACGCGGCAGGCGCTCTATGTCCAGACGCTGGCACAGACCGCGCTGCGCCTTTTGCACGAGGTCTTCGACTCGGATGAGGCGCAGGTGGTCGAGAACGCTGTCGTGAGCGTCTTCGTCTCGACGATCGACCGCGCCACCGGCCGACCGATCCGGCCGTGCCTCATCTCGGTCCGCGTGTCAGCCGAGCAGTTCGGCCAACTCAACCTTGATCGCGTCGAGCCAGCCACCTGCCTGAAGCAGCTCCGCGCCCACGTCTCGGGCCACCCGTCTGAATTGGTGGCGGTGAAGCCGATCGTCGACATCAACATGGTCGACCACCGCTTCATTCAGGAAGCGGACGTGCTCTCGACCCTCGACAGCCGGCCGAACCTAATGGAGCTGACACCCAGTGAGTTCGAGTCCTTGATCACCAATCTGTTCGAACGCATGGGTCTCGAAGCGCGGTTGACGCAGGCGTCTCGCGACGGCGGCGTCGATTGCGTCGCCTTTGACCAACGCCCCATCTTCGGTGGCAAGGTCGTGATCCAGGCCAAGCGCTACAAGCACACGGTTGGGGTGAGCGCCGTGCGCGATCTCTACGGCACGGTGATGAACGAGGGCGCTTCGAAGGGCATCCTCGTCAGCACCAGCGGCTACGGCAGGGCCGCGTTCGAGTTCGCCAATGGCAAGCCGATCGAGCTTATCAGCGGCGGTAATCTGCTCTCCCTCTTGGCGGAGCACGCTGGCATCGAGGCGAAGATCCAAGCACCGGACGGATGGGTGGATGCCATGCCCGACGTGTGACGCTTGGACTAACTTGAGCGGTTGCCGTCGATCCTTATGCCTTTCGCCACTTGTCGGGACCACCCTTCTCGGTGTGGCGCACCCGCTCGACGTCCAGCGTGCAGACAAGGTGACGCCGATGGATACAGATAAACTTCAGCTTGCTTCCGACGATGATTTTAAATCAATAGATTTTGAGCATAAGATATCTAATTCAAAAACTGTAAGCCTCCATGATATATGTGCGCAATTTCGGCAGGCCATGTCTGAGGCAGAGGCCTTGGGTGAAAGCGTTGCCTACCGGGTTTATCGTGTTCTGTTCGAGGTAACCTCATACTACTTCAACCCTGACGATAAGGCCGAACCATATTCTCCCATGATGCAGATGGATGGCAAACGGTCGGCCATACCCTCCGACTTTTCGAGGGAACAGTCGCGGGTTTTGGCTTCCATCGGATCGCAGGTGAAACACAGTGCTGTTCGTGCACGCCTCTCGGACGTCGGCTGGCTGGCCGATCGCCGCAATCATCTCGCGGCGACAACGGCAATCGAGGCGTTTGTCGATACCGTCGAGGAGATGATGGCGGGTCGCCTCGCCCCCGAGGCGGAGGAGCCCACGTTCCGTTGGCATGACGCCAGGAGGTTCCTAGCCCGAGCCCTCGTCATCGGCCGCGCGAGCGGATGGGACAAGCCTGCCGTCGCCCGAGCGAAAGCGGTCCTCGCAAGCTTACGCGCGGATGCGTTCCGGGTAGGCGATCAGGGAGCATTCGCGGGCTACGCAGCCTTAGATCTGGCGCAGGGTGTGAGCGACACGGCACAGATCGCGACCGAAGCCGAAGCCATGGCTGCGTCTACTGAGGGCAGCCCATATCAGACGGCCGAGTTCTGGATGATGGCGGCGCGAGCGCACCAACGCTCCCGAAACGAAGAGGCGGCGGCCAGGTGCCAGATTGCGGCTTCGGAGGCGCACGTACGCTTCGCAGAAGCGAGCCCCGGGTCGGCGCTCATGGCGACCCATCATCTGACCCACGCGATCGAGCTGCTGCGCGGTGTTCCCAAGCGTCTGCGTCCACCCGGCCGGGTCGAAGCGCTGGGTGCAAGCCTCGTCCGCCGTCAAGCCGATATTCGCGACGAGATGGCCACCGTCACGCGGCCAATCGATCTGGGCGACATCGTCGAACAAACGATTGCGGCGTTTAAAGACGCATCCCTATCCCAATGTTTAGCGCGATTTGCGACCCTGGACAATGTGATCGCCCGAGTAGATCTTGAAAAGCAAGCTCTTGAGCAGGCGCGACAATCGCCGTTCGCCTCTATATTTGCTGGCAGTCAACATGATCGAGAAGGCAAAGTGGTAGCGAGAACTGGCAGCTCTGATTTCGCGGCGGCGCCAGAAGGGGACGCGCTCAAATCAGAAATCTCGCGGCGATTGGGCTTAGACAGGCACATAATCGTACCCGGCTGTATAGAACCCGCGCGCATGTTCATCCACAATACGCACTCGATCGCAGCGAACGACCTTGCGCCAATACTGTTTCATAGCCCGTTCGTTCCGGAGGATCGAAGGCATACCTTCTCGGTCGGATTTCAGAGGATGTTCGCCGGCGACTACATGTCTGCCGCATACTTTCTGATACCGCAGATTGAGAACTCGATCCGGTACCTGCTGAAGCAGGCTGGACAGGATGTGTCGATCATCAACGCAAACCAGACGCAGGAAGATATCGGTCTATCGGCGTTGCTGGGACGTCTCCGACCTCAACTGGAGAACGTTGTCGGTCAAGACATAGCGTTCTACCTCGAAATGCTCTTCGATTTTCGCGGAGGACCCAACCTCAGGAACACGATCACGCACGGGCTCATGGATGACGATCAGTTCTGGTCCATCGATACGCGATACGGCTGCTGGTTTGTCTACTTCCTTACTTGCGCATGCCTGTTGCCGCATTGGAATGAAGTCTTTCGGGATGAGTGATAAGCGCGCCCCTGGTGAGATTGCTCTAGGCACTCGGTTGCAGAACCGTCTTTGCCAGTAGGTAAGCCAACGCGGCCCAGTGTGGCCACTACCCAGCCAGCGTCAGTGCTTCACGACACAAATCCGCACGCCCGGCTGCTTGGCAATCCCCTCTTGAAACTCATTGACATCTCGGATCTCTCCAAGGTCATAGACACAAAACAGAATATCGGCGTACTTCGACAGATAAGCAGGAATATCCGCGCTCATTTCCTCAATACACTTTGAGACGTGCGCTCTTTCTCGAATAAGCTTGACCTCAAGAGCTGTTCCAACCGTCGGAAAAATGAAGTCAGGTATGAATTCCTTGCCTGAAAACTTAAACTTTCCTGTTTCACGATCATAGTCAACCGCCTTTTGATAGCCGCGACCTACAAGTAACGTCTCGATAGCGTTCTGGATTTCAACTTCTCGATCCGGGCGCGCGAATATAACTTTCCGCAGATTTGCGGACAATAAATCTTGTAGCTCAGACAGAGATGCGGTCTTACCTGTATCGAACTGTATCAGCAAGGCATCCATCGTTAATACATCAACATAGATCATATCAAAGATTTCTTTTTGGACGGGCCAAAGCGTGTCCATAGAACTTTTGATTTTTTCGAGATTGTACATCGTTGGCGTCGGGTCTTTGGTTGTCGTTATATATAAAGCTGCCATTTCGTTGTACGATTTAGCGTAGCTCTTGAAGGCGACCCATTTCGCGTGGTCCGGCGTCGTTCCAGCCATCACGGCTTCCATCGCACGCCGAAGCGCCCCTACTCTTGCGGAGAGCCCCCGTAGGACGCGGACAGCTTCTCTCGATAAGGGCGCGTCACTGGTCATAGCTACTTCACCGGGAGGAAAAGCCGGTTTATCGGACCGGCCGCCGGGAGAAACGTCGGCCTGATCCTCCGGTTCGGTTCCGTAGGCTCACGCTCGCACATGCCAATCGCCGCGCAGCTTTCCGGGGCGTTTGAGGCGTGGACAGGACGCTGCCGGTGGCCGACGACGGCTCAGCCGGTCGGGCTATCGTCGTCCCGCATGCTCGCACAGCCATTCCTCGATCGACAGCACAGCTTCCGACAGGAGCCCGGATCGCCGATCAAGGGACCGGTCGATGGCCTTGCGGTCCCAGCTAATCGTGCCGGTCATGGCCTTCGGCACGATGCCCCGGCGCACCCAGTCGTCGAAGGCGGGGAGGGACTCGCAGCCACAGTACTCGGCCGCCTGCTCGCGCGAGAGCATCCTGGGCAGCAGGCCGAGGGGAAGGCAGATCTTCCTGCGCGTCTCGGGCGTTTCACTCACGTCCAACTCCTCGCCGCGGACGCACGCCGCCAGTCCGAGCGTCAGCACCAGGTCCCCGTTGCTGCACGGGATCGCGCAGCTCGCAGTCGGCATGGTGGTAGCGGTCGAGGAACGCCCGCACCGCCGGCCAGTAGCGGCCACCGAACATTACGTCGACCCGGGGTAGGCCGCTGCGCTCCAGCACCACCGCCAGCCCCGGCCACACCTTCGCGCGCTTGGGCCCGAGCACGAGCCTGGCGATCTCCGCCTCGTCGGGGAACAGGCATGACGGCTCGATTGGGCTGCCGCGCGGGATCGAGACCATGCCTTAGCGCTTTGCCGCTTTGCCGATGTCACGCTTTATCGACATGTCGCGATGGCAGTGCATCTGCGCTACCGTAGGCCGAACTCGGCGATCAGCGCCGGGCGAGCGGCCAGCAAGCGCTCCAAATGGCTCTCTGGCCATATCTCGATCCGGGGTTGGGCCGCTCGCTCGTTGTGCTGCTCGACCCACTGCACGGCATCCGTGCTGAAACGGCCGGTGGTCGCGATGATGAGCACATCGGCCCTTGGATTGGTCCAGAGGGCTATCTGATCCTTGGTCGCTCCGACATCGATCGCCGACACGCTCTTCGAAGGCCAGTGCTTGCACTGGATGAAGACGCGCTCGCGCCGCGTGCCGGAGAGCGGGTCGGTGATGACGCGGGTGACGGAAACGTCGCGCCCGCGGTCAGGTGCGTTCGTCCGCGTCAGCCATGCGGCGTTCTCGTACCCAGGCTGGTCGCTGACCAGCGTGTAGATCAGGCGTTCGAAGCCCTCCGCATCGAGCTTGGTCCAGTCGAGCTTAGTCAGGATCGGCCCGCGCGGCTTCGCGGCTACCAGCTCTCCGAGGTCCGTGGCGGCCACCGGCACCGGTTCGTTGGCCCCGTACAGTCCCTTGCGAAGGCCAGCCTTCACGACCGGCCAGTCGGCCTTCCTGATGTCGTTCAGATCGGCAACCATGCCGAAGCTGAGGTGCCGCCGGAGATAGCCCCATCCGGGCGGCTTCTCCACGCTGCTGCCGAGCAGGACCTCGATCTGGTTGGCGAGCCCGCGCAGACGCTGCCACTCTGGGCGCGCCCCCAGTTCCGTATAGGACGGCAGATCCGTGTCGACCGGCTCGATGCCCTGCAGGCACGTCTCGAACTCATCTATCACGCCGAGGAGCGCGTCCCGGATCAAAGCACGACGCTTCTGGTCGAGGCGGAAACGGTACTCGCCGATCTGCCGACCCTCGGACCAGAGCGCGGCCTCGAACCGCGCCGTCTCCAACGGCTCATCCAGCTCCAGGAGGTCGATGCGGGTGGCAGCGACACCGTCGAGGTCCGGTGGGCACAGATTGGGCTTCCAGCCGTCGATCGCCGGAAGCGCCCGCAGCACACTGTCGAAGGAGCGGGCGCGACCCTCGTACTCAGGATTGTGGTCGAGCGGCACGGACGCGGGAAAGAGCGCCTTCAGCTCGTCCCAGAGCCGCTGCAGCTTGAGAAGGTTGGCCTCGGTCGCCTCGAACTGCTTCAAAGCATTCATGATCGGGCTCATGGCACCCTGTTCCCAGCTGAAAAATGGGCTTGATCCAGCTCTGATATCGCGGCTCGGCCGGCCTTACCTGTACCCAGAATAGAGCCTGGATACAAAGTGATGATGGATCGCTGGACGAAGTGCAATCCTGTACCGGTAAGCGTAGCCCGATCACATCCTTTCACGTTTTCCAAGCTGTCGTCTAAATCTCTGCCTCGGATCGACCGACTTAGAACATTGATATGTCTATCGCGTCGCGCATACCATCTTGACGCAACAAAATCTATATTCGAACAATCATCAATATCTCATTGAACGGCGATCTGGTATATGCTCCGAACATTGAACGATAATCAATGTTGCCTCATCGCAACACAAGCGAACGCGATACTACGGAGTTCGTGAATTTGGTTGCCGGTCACGACCTCTTAATTCACGTTAACTGCTGGGTGCCAGACGCCTCTCGGGCACCACAAGTTAAATGGACTTAGCGCTTAGGAGCAGGTGAACAATGAAGCACCATGTCTTCGCCGCAGTATCAGTTTTTTGTGTCTCAGTTTGCGCTTCAGCCAAAGCAGAATGCCCCAATAATCCCGTCTGCAATCCGCCAAAGCAATGCGTAGGTAGTCCAGGGCATCGTAATTGTATCCCACAGTTTCGAGTTGGTCCGGACGGTTCTGTTATGATTTTGTCTCCCGCAACGCCTGATGAACTGATTGAGATCGGATCTGCAGTAAAAAACAAGTCGGAAATTGTAAAGTAACAACTAATGTGCGTAGGATCTATGAAAAAAATAGGCATCAAAATCGCTCTTATGGGCGTACTCGCAGCCTGTGTATTGTCGGGATGCGGCACATACGCTCCTTCTATATCGGAGGTATGGGAACCAGCCGAGATCACAGACGATTTAGTCTATCGTATAAAGAAGAGTATTTACTGCGAATTGCGTCTCGCCACAGTGCAGTACGGAAACGGTGAAACCATTGGTCGTAGTGGACCTACATCACCACTGCCAGATAATTGGGGAGCGCAGCTTAATCTGTATATCACTGCCGACGAAACTGGAGCACTTAATCCAAGTATTTCCTACAATAGAATTATTCATAATGCAAATATTCCTCGCGCTTCTCCGTACGGTCAAAGTTTCAGCCTTCCTTTCACGGGCGTATTGTCTTCGCAAGCAGTCAGAAAGGACACGTATTACTCATTCTTCACTATGAAAGGCCTTAAGCAGCCAATCACGGATGACGACACATCGTGTGGTGAATACAGCAAATCTGACCCCAATGATCCGAATATCTATCCCCTTGATCGCCGAGGATCATCGTACTTCTTGTCAGGAAATGTCGGGATTGCTCGCTGGATGAGAGGTGCCCTGATGGCTCAAGACGCTATACCATCTTCAAAGACTCCTAAGAGCTTATCCTCGAAAACTGATATTTTGCAATATGATATAAAATTTATTGTAATTACATCTGGAACGGCCAATCCGACTTGGAAGCTGGTAGATCTTTCGACCGGTGGCGGAATGCCCTTAGCTTCTTTAAATAGAACGCGCACTCATGAGCTTTTGCTTACTTTGGGGCCTGTAGAGGCTGCTAAAGAAGGAGTGAGGCCGTCGCAGCAGGCTCAGGGGGTACATCTGTCAGGAGAAATCTACTCGGCCGTAGCGAGCGGCCTTCGTTCCGCGCTCATGCCGTGAACCTGGCTGACGGTGGCCGCCTGCCAACGCCCGTAGCCTAGGCCATGTTCTAGAGCCTTATGGCTATACCGCTCTCACTCTTTATCGACATGTCGCGATCAAGATACGACCAGCGCGACCGTGATCCGCGTCTCGCCCGAGTGGCGGCGCTCGATCCGCACCCCGCGTTGGGCGAGCTGCGGTGTCAGCCGCTTCACCGCCATGCCAACCGCCTGCGCATGGCTTGGCCAACGTGGATCACTCAGGTGGGCCGCGCTGGCGATCTCGCATAGCGCGGCGTGCAACTGCGTCGCTGTTCCAGTCCACGGCCCCTGCTCCCGGGCCAGCGTCTCCAGGGCGGCAGCCACAGGATCGGGTAGAACCAGCGGCTCGGCTACCGGCAGACCGAGGCGCTGATAGAGGGCGAAGGCGTGGGCTGGGCCCTTCATGGCCTGCATCCGGGCCACGAGGTTGAGCTTGTGTTCCTCGGCCCGGAGGTTGCGCTCCTCAATGGCCTCGGGGGCGGGGGCATGGATAGGCCGCTCGGCCGCGCGGGGCCCGAGGAAGCGGTCCGCCAGGGTCTCGTAGCACTCGCGCTTGTAGGCGAGGACATCCTCGCGCAGCTCGGGCTTCACCTGATTGACGCCGATACCGAACAGCCATCCGTTGATGAGGCGGAGGGCGAGGCAGACGGTCTCTTGGTCTCCGCCGGGCGAAGGTATGCGTATTTCACGCATACCTTCGATGAGGATTGGGTCTCGCTTGATCCGCTCAAGCTGGCCGTTCCATGCCAACCCGAACCGCTGGCAGATCGGCTTCACGGCGACGAACACGCCGTCCGGCTCCTCGACCGCGAACAGGGTGTCTCCTCGAAACTCGACCGTGGTGAGCTGTTGCACGTTACACCTCCCGTGAAGGTGGCCCCATAACAGGGCTACCTTGGTTCGAGCGGCCGGCACGACACCTTCGGAAGCAACAAAGGGGATACCATCACGGTATCCCCTTCAGCCTCAAGACCGCTGGCGCGGCTGCACGCCCCCGCTGTCCAAGAACTCCACGCCAGCCTCTTCGAGCGCGCTCCGAATAGCGTTGAGGGTAGCGACGATAGGCGTCGCTCGACCCACCTCGAAGTTGCGGACGGTGCCGATGCTGACCTGTGCCGCCTCGGCTAACTGGACTTGGGTCCAGTTGAGTAGCCCTCGTGCGCTCCTGGATTGCGCCGCCGTCAGCATCGACCCTACTGCCCTATAGTGGTTTGCGTCAATCTTTGCGCGAACCGCTGGACAGCTTACCACTGCTTTGGGTAAGGGTTGGTGGATCGCATCAATCATGCGGCGAACCTACACCTGTTCGAGGAACCGCGCCACGAAAACCAGTGGCGGGCGGACGGGGAACCTATGTCTGTATTCCAGAGGAACTAGACTTGGTACCCTGGCCCTCAAACCGGGCCGAGACTGACAACCGCGAAATCTGACGGCGCTTCGTCAAGCAACGCTTTAGGTTTCGACCGAAAAACATCTAGAGAGGAGTGACGCGAAATGCAAGGCTTTCGCGAACGGGAAACCGTTGCCCAGACTCATGAAACTGCCGAGGGACGGTCCCTTGCGGACATCATCGCCGACATGGAGCCGGCCATCTCGGATCTGGAGCGCTGGGGCGGCATAGTCGAAGCCCTCGGCACCATCCCGAGCACCCTTGATCCGATGCGGCTGTACGTCGTCGGCAAGGCGATTTCCCTCGTGGCCTCGGTCGTCCGGAAGGACTGGGAAGAGGCCTTCAACCTCGCCGTGACCGGGGGAGGCGGCCGATGATCGCCCTCGTCCGCCCACTCGATGCGGCCGAGGTCAAAAGCGCGCTTCAGGACCTCGCCGGCATCGCGTCGCTGCTTATCGACGCCTCGCATTCGCGCGACCCTTCGCAACGCGGTGTCGAGGCCGCCGCCCGCTTCATCGAGGAAATCCACTCCCGGCTCGTCATGGCCGTAGGCTTCCAAGACGGGCTCCCTATGAGCATGCCCCTCGCCCGTCGCGGCTTCCTGCGCGGCCTCACGACCCTGCCCCTCATCGGGGGCGGCGTCACCCTGATCGGCCAGCCCTCGGCGGCGGCCGTGCCGGTCACCTCCGGCCTGCTGGCGACCTATTCGGCATGGCTGCACTACGAGCGGATGGCGCTGAACTGTTCGGCCCTCTGGCCAGAGCCGAGCAAGTTCGTGCCGGGCGACAACCCTGGCTTCAAGTTCCACGATGACAGCCCTACCGGCTGGGTCCGGGAGGGTGTCGAGGCGCAGCGGCGGGCCGCCATCGTCCTGGCCGCGGTCGGGTGCCCTCTGACCTCGCCCGAGGCCGAAGCGGCGTGGTCGCTGACCTTCCGCCCCTCGACACGGGAGGCGCGGTCATGACCGGCTTCCTCCAGCTCGCCACTGTCGACGGCCAGCGCGTCGGCTCCGCCGCCGTGGGGATGCCAAGCCCCCCGGTCCCAGCTGAGACGATGAGGTTTCTGTGCGAAATGCGCTGTCTGGAGGGCTACCTGCGCGAGGCCTCCGACGCCGCCGCGCTCCTCGCCAACGAGTGCGGAGAGAACCCCGCCGTCGCCGAAGGTCTGGCCCTCAAGGTCTCGCGGGACCTATCGCTCGCGCGGAAGGTGAACCTCGAAGCACAGCGCCTCGTGCCGCATCTCATCGGTCTCGTGCTTGTCGAAGTCGAGCCAAGCAATCCGTGAAGTGGCCGCCGCCCTACCTCCCGCCTCGGTTCGAGGACCTCGACCTGGTGGACGATGCCGACCGGCGCGACCTGGTGGCCGCGGCGTACTGGACCTTCGATGAGGCCACGGCCCGCGCCCTGGCCGTCACCCTCGGCGTCGCCTTCGAGACCTGCCGGGAGGCGATCGAGCGGCTGGGCCGCCGACCGTCGTGACGCCCATGCACAGATCGGTGCGCCTGTCCGTGGATCGTCAGCCGATTTCTCGGGGCCTTCGATCCATGGACCGCGGCCCCGCACATTTCGCGGGCCGATCCACGGACAACGGAGCCACCACAAGCGACCATCAGCCATCGTGAACGACAGGACGTGAGCACGATGGCACGACACGACGACGAGGATCAGCTCCTCCCCGAGACCGAAGCCGCCCCGCGCTGCGGGGTCAAACGACAGACGCTGCAGATGTGGCGTCAGCAGCATCGCGGCCCGCCCTTCATCAAGGTCGAGGGCGCGGTCCGCTACAGCCGCCGGGCGCTGGAGGCGTGGCTCGCCGCGCGCACGGTGGACCCGAGCCCCGCCGACGGGGGAGCGCGCCCGTGAATAGCGTGCCCCCTATCACAACAGGCGACGCCCTCCTGACCGAGGCGCAGACCGCCGCGCTCATCGGGGTCTCGGCGAGCACCCTGCAAGCCAAGCGTCAGCGCGGGACCGGCCCGGATTTCGAGCGCGTCGGCAACCGCGTCCTGTACAACCCGCGCACGGTCGCGGCCTACATCCGGGCCCATAAGAACCATGGCGGCGACGGTCCCAGGCATCCAGGCCGCCCGCGCTTGCCGGGGCGCGTTGTCGAGCTGCTCGCGGCCGAGATCGCCAAGGCCCATGCCGGGCATCCCCGCATCAGCGCGACCAGGATGCGCCGGCTCATGCAGGCAATCGAGCCGCACGGGCACAAGCTCGTCCTCGAACTCTGCCCCCGGGCGAGCGTCCTGCCGAACGGGTCCGTGCGGCTCCAGATCACGCCGCACGACACGGTCTCGGTCGAGGAGCTGGGCCCGCACCGCTTTGATGTTCCCGTCGACTACGACCCCGCGACCACGAAATTCCGCTCGCGCCTCGCGGAGGGGCGCGGCTTCGACCGTCTCTGCGCCCACGTCTGGCGGCTCCAGGGCGGCGATCGGAGCATGGCGATCCTGCGGCTCCTGGCCCTGATCGGGGCCGCCTCCGTGGACGCGCTCGCCGAGGAAGCGGGCAGATGAGGCGGGGTCACCGCATCGCCTTCGCCCGGGTGGCGGCAGCGGCGCTCTCGCACGCCGAAGCCATCGTGACGCGCTGGCTTCCCGGCGGCCGGCGCGAGGGGGCCGAGTGGGTGGTCCGCAATCCGAGGCGCGGCGACGGCAAGCCCGGCTCTTTCAAGGTCAACCTGCGCAACGGCCGGTGGGGCGACTTCGCCACCGGCGACCGCGGCGGCGATCTCGTCGCGCTCGCCAGCTACCTGTTCGACCTGGACCAAGCCGAGGCGGCCGAGCGCGTCGCCGAGATGGTGGGCGTATCCGCGTATGAGTGATCCGTTCGCGCCGATCGCCGGCGGCCCCGCGCCCCGGCCCGAGAAGCCCCCGGCCTTCGTGCCGGTCCTGCCGGTGCCGTCCGACGCGCCCCAGCCGCCCAAGACACACCCGAGCCTCGGGGCGCCTTCGGCGACCTGGTCGTACCGGGATGCGGCCGGCAACCCGCTCGGTTTCGCCTGCCGCTTCAACAAGCCCGACGGCGGCAAGGATTTCCGGCCCCTGGTGCTGTTCCGTTCGGCAGCCGGCGGCCCCGCGAAATGGCGCTGGGAGGCGTGGCCCGCGCCGCGCCCACTCTACGGGCTCGACCGTCTCGCCGCCCGCCCTGAGGCTCCCGTGGTGGTCACCGAAGGCGAGAAATCCGCCGATGCCGCCGCCCTGCTGCTGCCGGACTACGTGGCAATCACCAGCCCCAACGGCTCGAAATCAGCGCCTAAAGCCGACTGGACCCCGCTGCGGGGCCGTACCGTCGTCATCTGGCCGGACGCGGACGCGCCCGGCATCGCCTACGCCGACGCGGTGCACGGCCTCGCCACGGCAGCGGGCGCGGCCTCCGTCGTCCGGATCGCGCCACCCATCGAGGCCGAGGGCAATCCGGGCTGGGATGCGGCCGACGCCCTGGCCGCCGGCTGGAGGACGGATCGGGTCCGCTTCCTCGTGGCCGGCGCGCGGTCGGCCGAGCCTACCGCAGCACCCGGGGGCGGCGCGGCGGAGCCGATCCAGCTCGCCGACCACCGCGCATCCAAGGGCTCGGGCAAGCGCAAGGCCAAGGATGAGGGCGAGGGCGGCGGCCGCGGCCCTGGCCGGCCACCCTGGCACGAGACCCTGATGGGCTACGCCGGCGACTTCGACCTTTGGCACGCCCCGGATCGGACCGCCTATGCGACGGTCCGGATGAAGGACGGCCATCGGGAGAACTGGCGCATAGACTCCGAGGCGTTCGGGCAGATGCTCACCCTGCGCGCCTACAAGGAAACCGGCCGGATCCCGTCGAAGTCGGGCCTGGAGGAGACGACGCGCCTCCTGATCAGCTTCGCCCGCGAGGACGGCCCCTGCCGGCGGCCGTGGCTGCGGGTCGGCGAGCGCGACGGTCGCCTCTACCTCGATCTCGGGCGTCCGAAATGGGAAGTGGTCGAGGTCAGCGCGCGCGGTGTCGAGATCCTGGAGGATCACGACCTGCCGTTCATTCGGCCCGAGGGCATGCAGCCGCTGCCTGAGCCGGAACTCGGGTCGGAGCGCGGCATCGAGGAGATGCGCCGCTTTGTCAACGTCGAGACCGAGACGGACTTCCAGCTCATCGTGATGTGGATGCTCTCGGCCATCCGCGAGGCGCGGGAGTACCCGCTCCTCATCCTCAACGGCGAGCAGGGCACCGGCAAATCGACCCTGAGCCGCCTGCTGCGCTCGATCATCGACCCGCACGAGATCGACATCTCGTCGGCCCCGGACGAGGACCGCGACCTGTTCGTGCTCGCCCAGCACGCGCACGTGCTCGCCCTCGACAACCTGTCGAAGATCGAGAACTGGATGAGCGACACGCTGTGCATCTTCGCCACCGGCGGCTCGCTGGCGAAGCGGTCGATGCACACGAACGCCGACCTCACCATCCTGCGCGCCAAGCGCCCGGTGATCCTCAACGGCATCCCGACGCTGGCCAACCGGCCCGACCTCGCCCAGCGGGCGATCACCGTGCGCCTGCAGCCAGTCTCGGCCGAGGTCCGCGCCACCTCGACGAAGATCGAGGCAGAGTGGCAGGACGCGGCCCCGCGCGTGCTCGGCACCCTCCTGGAGGCGATGTCGCGCGGCCTCCAGCTTGAGAGCGAGATCGTCCTCGACAAGCTGCCGCGGCTGGCCGGTTTCGCGCAGTGGTCGGCCGCCGTCGCACCCGGTCTCGGCTGGGACGGGGGCGAGGTCTATGACGCCTTCATGGCCAACCAGCGCCAGCAGTCCGACAGCACCTTCGAGAACGACCCGATCGCGCAGGCGATCCACCGCATGATGCAGGGCCTGACACCACCTGAGTGGAAGGGGACCGCGACGCATCTTCTCGAGGCGATCTCGCACCCGGACGTGACGCCCGAAGCCAAGACCCGGAGCCCAATGTGGCCGCGCACGCCGCAGATCCTCGGCAACGCCATGGATCGCATCGGGCAGGTCCTGCGCGATCACGGGTACGACGTCACGAAGCAGCACTCCGGCAGCACCTTCTACACGATCCGCGTCGTCTGACCGGCCGACGCACCTTGCCAATGGCCCGCGGCCTCTCCCGCCCCCGCGCCCCCTGACCTCTCCTGGGCCGCACCCTTCCATGCCAATGACGGGACGGGAGAGCTGCGGCCCTCCGGGCGCGGAGGGCTTGGCGAGGGCGGCGTGGGGATGATGTCGAGGGGCGGGATACGATGCGCTCGCGACCGCACCGATCGCCTTATGAGCAGGGGCGCAGCGGGTCCCTCCCCCGAGATCGGACATGCGCGGGCAATAGACGCCCGGGGTTCGCCAGCGGCAGTCCTCAAATCCTGACCTGACACACCTGACATGGAGACAGGCGGACCTGACACATGGGTCGCCCCCTGACACCTGGCGCTTCTCACCCCGGGTCCTTCCGGTTCGGTAGGTCATCACGCGCCGAAGGGTGGCAGGCTCGCGCAAGCCAGACGGTCGGGATCCTGAGGTGACAGGGGTGACAGGTTCGTGGTGGGCAGGTGACACCTCACGCCGCGCACAGAGCTGCGCGCTTGCAGGTCAACCGACGGCCCACCCCTGCCCTTTGGGTCCCTGTCGGTCGCTCCCGGGTCACGGCCTGTAAGAGCGTGGGGAACTTCCAGTAAGGCTGGATCCGCCGTTAGGGCTAACGAAGCTAACGGAGATGGGGGTCGAGGCTAACAGGCGACCGGTCCAGCCGGGCTATCAGGTTGGGAGCCGCCGGGGGCTCATGGGTCCCTCCTGGGCATTCCCTTTGTGCGGGGCGAGAGGTGGCGGGTCTCTTCTAGTGGCCCCATGTCCCAACCGATGCACAGGTCGGCACGGTTCCCGCTGCACGGGTCGCGCTCAGGTTGTAAGGACCTCTCGGCCGCGCACTCACGGGTCCCTCTTGGAGGGTTCGGCTCGCGGGTCGAGGGGTAGCGAACCTTATCCAGCCTGATTGTGGTTCGAAAGCCTCAACTCAAGTCGCACCTCAAGTCGGCGGCGCGGGTCTCTCCCAGGGCGACCTGCACTGCGGGACTATGGCTAGCGGCCCCTCTCCGGGCGAACCCCGACTTGAAAGCCGCAACTGCACGGTGTCCGGTTCCCGCAAGTCGACTTGCGCCGCGCTGGGCTCATGGCTTCGCGGAGCGTTCGTCCGCGCTCCGCCACGCGCCCTCGGCGAGGGGTTGGAGGGCTGGCCGCGGACGCTTTGGAAGCTTTTGGAAGGCTCAGCCTTCCAGCCTTCCAAGGGTTAAGCCGCTGATAGGTTTTGGATATCCGACGGCGCCGGAGGGCTGGAGGGCTCGATCCTTCCTTCTTTGACCTGAGAAAATAAAGAGAGGGGTAGCCGGAGGTCCCCGGAGGGCGTGCGGACAGGGTCGATCGGGGGACCGGGGGGATACTCAAAAACGGGGAATAATTAATAGGGGTAGGGTGTCTGCCCTCCAGGCCCTCCAATGGCGTCGCGGCCGCCGCATCTTCCTGCTTCTTCAATGCCTTGCCCGGAAGTTCACGGCCTCCAACGGGGTGCGCATGGGTTCCGTGAGCCTTCCAGGGTCTCCAACGCCACCAAGTCACGATTGCCGGTGGCTTCACGCGCTTGGGCAAGTCCCCGAGCCGACACCTCGTGCGGAAGCTCGGCGGGCAGGTGTTCGTCAATACCGAGGGCAAGAAGTGGCGCGGCCACATGACCAAGGTGAAGTCGGGGGTCTACATCCCGACCGAGATGACGAGCGGCGAGAGCCTGGCCGCCTTCGAGCGGGTCGCGCAGGCCGAGCTGCCGGCCGAGGCGGCGAAGGCGCTGTATGTACTCTTGTTGGGCAAGTGAACCTTACTTGATGAAGTATTGAAGCTGTTCACTGGCACGAGATAACGGCGGTCATGTTGGCCGCCATTCTGTTTGATCGATTTCAGGCAGGCTAGCACATATTTATATGACCAGAAGAAACCGAGCCGCTCGTCGCTGAGAGGAGGTATGCCGCTACGTTAGTTAATCCCTAACCATCATGCTGGAGAACGCGCAGGTTAGCGATGATCGCCGTTGAAATTGGGTGCCACCCTTCCCGATGATCCGGGGCCGCGATTACAATATGGAGGAATGATCTTATTTATTCAACGGATCGGCTATCGTCGTTGCGCTGGCAGGGGGCGTCCGTTTTTCGATTATGTCCTGAGCAAATGCCGATATTTCTTCATCAGCGGATTTCGCGAGAATTTTCAAACTCTCTGTTGATATAATCTGCTCCCCTCCATCGGTGAGTCTTTTTAGAACGTCTAGATTGACATAGGCAGAAAGGACAAGCAGAGCAAACAAGCGCTCTTGCTCCGTTTTTCCTAATAGCTGCTCTGAAAAGGCCTTTAACAGTTCGCCTTCTTTAACCTGCTGTTCATGTACAAATCGGATTACTGATAAGTATGTGCTATTGTCCGATGCTCCAGTTTCGAAGCCCAAACGTTGCAATTCTATTTTAATCCTGCGCTCCTCAATACTCATTTTGTTGTAATCGGCTTGCATACCCGCTCTATGTGCTCTGTCCGCCTGACGCCTGCTCTCTGCCTGTTCTAGTTTAGCTAGCTCAGTTCTCAAGTTTGCGTCCATATCGGCGAGGGATTTCCTGAGATTTCGATCAAGAGTGTTTTGATTTGCTGTGAGAATGCGAGTAGCTTCGGCTGACCCCACGTTTGACAAGCCAATCCATCCAGTTACGCAAGCAGTGATAATAACGCCAATCAATGCGATCCAAGCAGTCGCAGATGATCCACTGTCTGCTCCTTTCGGAAAACCTTCCAGCTTGATCGAATTCGGAATATTCAGTGTAACGGTCCCATTTGGCGCTGATGTAGTTGCGGTAAATTGACCATCTATCGGCAGCATACTTGGCTTTGGCGGCGATTGATCGGCTGTATTATCCGCTGCTGCGGATTTTGATTCGACCTCTGGTGCTTGCTTTGGTGGCAGAGGCGATGTTGTTGCTTTTACAGGCTCTTCCATTTTTTGTGTAGGCGCGACCTGTTGAGCAACCGCAGTTCCCAAATTTATCGACGTGGCAAACAGGACGAGCAAAACTGCAAGTTTCATCATTGCTCTCAGCGAGATGACACAAGGCCGCGAGGGTACAGAGCATAAATTCCCTCTAGCCTTAGTACAGTTTTCGGCCATCAGTGAAGCTCCATGCCGCGCTCTTTTTGCTCGGCAAGTGGACATGAAACGCCGATTTG
>NZ_JAKSYL010000242.1 GCF_022829515.1 Methylobacterium sp. J-048 | reverse complement strand
AGCGGCCTGGATCGGCGCGGAGAGCCTTGGCGACTGCCGACTTTCCGAAACAGGCTGCCAGCGCTACCAATTCGCCCCTCCATGGCGCACCACGTTGGTGCGCTGGAGACGACTAGGATACCGCGATGGCTACCGGCACTGTGAAGTGGTTCAACGAGACCAAGGGTTACGGCTTCGTCCAGCCCGACGACGGCGGCAAGGACGTGTTCGTGCACATCTCCGCCGTCGAGCGTGCAGGGATGCGCAACCTGATCGAGGGGCAGAAGATCTCCTACGACGTCGAGGCCGACCGGCGCAGCGGCAAGGAGAGCGCCGCCAACCTGAAGAGCGCCTAGAGCTTCCCGATCTGGGATCGTCTTTTGGATAACCGTTGAGCCGAAGCTAACCCTCCTCCGCCACCTTGCGTCTGAGGCCGTGTTGCGTACTTGGCCCCTTCGCCGTGAGGAACGGCACGACGCCCCGCCAACCCTGAAATTATGGGCGGCGGGGCAGCGATCGTCGCCTTGGGTCCCCAATCTCCACCGCGGCGTTGGCGAGCGAGCCGAATGTGCAACCTGTACAGCTTGGTCCGCGGGCAGTCTGAGATTGGCCGGGTGTTCGGCGTCGAACACGATGACACCGGCAACCTACCACCGCTGCCCGGTATCTTCCCGAACACCGCGGCACCCGTGATCCGCATGCGCGACGGTGCCCGTGCCCTGTCGATGATGCGCTGGGGCATGCCGTCGCCTGCCTTTGCGCTGAAGGGGAAGAAGGTCGATCCCGGCGTCACCAATGTGCGCAACACGGGCTCACCGCACTGGCGGCGCTGGCTGTCACCCGCGCATCGCTGCCTCGTACCGTTCACGAGCTTCAGCGAGAACGAGAAGGCCGCGGATGGTTCACATCCGCCCGTGTGGTTCGCGTTGACCGAGGATCGGCCCCTCACCTGCTTCGCGGGCATCCTGGTCGAGGGCTGGCAGAGCGTGCGGAAGGTGAAGGACGGCGAGACGACCGACGATCTGTATGCCTTCCTGACCACCGAGCCGAACGCCGAGGTCGGGGCCGTGCACCCGAAGGCGATGCCGGTGATCCTCACGAAGCCGAAGGAGTGGGAGACGTGGCTATCGGCGCCCTGGCCGGAGGCGAAGGATCTCCAGCGTCCCTTGGCCGACGATGCTTTGGTCGTCGTTGCCCGTGGCGCTCGCCGGGACGGCCGAGATGACGATGTGAGTTAGTGACGCTCGCCCGTGCCGGCCGGCCAGACTCGGTCACACCAGCCGTAGCTCCCCCGGCACGAGCCGAATGCGCTTCACCAAAGCGCGCGACAGGCTTCCGACGATTTGCAGCTTCGCGCTCGGGGGAGCATTCAGCGCTACGGCTTCCAATGCCTCATCCGAGGTCCTCACGAGTACGGCGTAGACGCGCACCGCTTCTCGCTTCCGCGAAACGGCCACGAGGTAGGCATGGCGCTTCGGCAAGTGCTGCATCAATCTGAGGTACGAGCAGCAGATCCACGCGTCACGGGGGAATGCGCCTAGATCACAGGTATCTGCATCACAGTCCCGCCGCGATCAGCGCGCCTCCTGAAGACAATGGCGGGGGCGGCCCGCCGAGTATCGCGCCGCTAGGAGTACCTGCATGCGCAACATCCTGTTGGCCCTGCTGGCCGTCATCACTGTCATGGTGGCCCACGCCGCGTACAAGCTCGTGCGGCTGCCCTTCCGGCTCGTAGGCGGCCTATTCCGACACAAGGCGCCCCCGGCCCAGCTGACGGCCCGCTAACCCTCCACCGGCATGATGCTGTCGAGCCGCGTCGCGTAACGGTCGGGCTCGCCGCCGGTGAGATAGACGACCTCCCCCGCCAGCCCGTGATCAGATCGGGCGGCGGGGCCGAGCCGGACGGCTCAGCAATGTGCCGCACCGTATTTTGAATACATAGTGCGATCAGCGGCCTATCTCGTGCGTTGCCGGGGCCATGGACACGCTTGACCCCCACACCGACCGCCACGCCGCTGCGCTGAACCGGCTCGCTCACACACTTGACGTGCCGGTGGCTGAATTCTTCGGCGAGCCAGCCAACCACGAAGCCGACGATCTTCTTGCCCTCGTGCGCCTCTGGTCAGAGATCGAGGGCGCCCAAGGCCGTGGGCGCGTCTTAGAGATAGCTCGGCAGGAGGCAGAGCGTGGCGGCTACAAAGGCTGTGCCTGAGCCCGCTCAGTTCATGCCGGGCAACCCCGCTTCTGGCTGCAAGGCCTGTGAGCAGACCTTGGCGTAGCTCGGCCGGATGTCATCCGGTCTCGCCCCCACCCTGATCCCGAACCCCGTCGCGATCTGGCACGGCGCCATCGAGAACATCTCCGAGCGCGCCTCGCCCTGCCGCTACCTCACGCCGACGCAGTGGTCGGCGATGCGGGAGTCGGCGCTCGACTTCTGCGACCGGCTCGGCGCCGACGCTCATCGCCTGGGCTGGACGGCGCAGCAGCTCTTCGGCGTCCACCCCGAGCACGGCACGCTCCGGGTCGACTACTGCGGTGCGCTGATGATCGCCGGCAACCGGGTTCAGGGTGTCGACGCCGACCGCATCATGTTCGAGCGGACGGCCGCGCGGCGCGACAAGCCCGGCCAGGTCTGGGGCCCGCCGATCTGGGAGTTCAAGGCCAGGGGCGATTAATGGCAATGCCGGCCCGAAAGACGATGAATTTCGAACCGCTGAATAAAATGGTCGAACATCTGTTAAATTTTCTTAACCATTGATCGATTGAACCCTGAACGTTTCCGCCAGAAGGAACATTGCTACTCATACATGTAGAAATGGAGGCGGTTTGCGATGCCCTTATACTCCATATTCACGCGCAATGTCTCAGGATACGACGCTCCCCGCCCGAAGCTACTCGCTTATGACATTGATGACGCTGGCCATGCCGAAGCGCTGATATCTGGGATCGCTGCCTCGTATCCTGTCCATGGGCAGCGGCCGGGATCGCAAGTGCGCTGGTTTTGCTACGCGGGTGATGTCCACGAGATCTATGCTTG
>NZ_JAKSYL010000234.1 GCF_022829515.1 Methylobacterium sp. J-048 | reverse complement strand
GTAGGTTTCAAGCACGTCGCTGATACTTGATGATTTCTGACACCGACTGGGAAGGTCCCGAGAGGCAAGCGCGAAGCAGATGCGATGCGGGTATAATGCGGGTCCGCTGATGACGCCGATGCTAGAGGAGCTCGTCTGCGGGGGCTATCGGGGCAACGGCCCGCGCTCGGGTGTGAACCTTCCATAGACCGGGCATTTTCACGCAGAGCTAGTGCCCCCAGGTATGATGCGAAGCAGGCGTCGGGTGCACTCCGATCAGCAGTGGAACTGCCTGGCGCTGTCGCGCGCCGACGTAATCCGGCACGGTCTATTGATGATCGATACCTCCGGGCGGGCCGTTATCTGTACCGACCCAGCTGAGCGCCTCCTCTACAATATGAATATTGAGCGGACCGGCAATATATCCTCACGGCAACTGCTTCGCGCCCTGTGCACGGGAACTTCGCAATCGCGGCAAGAAATCTTCGAGGCCCTGCGAGGCGCACGCGACCTCCAAACCTCCGCTACGTTCGAGGTGGCGGGCCAGGATCACACGCTGCAGGTCGAGATCCGTTCCGTCGCGGGTGAAGGTTGGGTCGCAACACTGGAGGAGGTCAGCGCCCGCAAGGCGAACGAGGCGCGTGCTGACGAGTTGGCGCGTCTCGATCCACTCACCGGCCCGCCACCGCAAACGAAGCGGAGGTTTGGAGGTCGGGTGCGCTTCGCAGGGCCGCGAAGATTTCTTGCCGCGATTGCGAAGCGCCCGCGCACAGGGCGCGAAGCAGTTGCCGTGAGGATAGATTGCCGGTCCGCTCAATATTCATATTGTAGATGAGGCGCTCAGCTGGGTCGGTACAGATAACGACCCGACCG
>NZ_JAKSYL010000229.1 GCF_022829515.1 Methylobacterium sp. J-048 | reverse complement strand
CGAGCAGGCCGGCCCGCCGGAAGGCCGCGGCATAGACCGCGTCGGGGCGGGCGAGCGCGCCGGTATGGGTCACGGCGGCCCGGGTGTCGGGCCGGTGCCGGCCGGCGCGGAGCACCACCACGGGCTTGGCGCGGGCCGCGGCCCGGGCCGCCGACATGAACCGGCGGGCATCGGCGACCCGGTCGAGGCACAGCAGGATCGCCCGGGTGCGATGGTCGGCGGCGAAGTAGTCCAGGCAATCGGCGACGCCGATATCGAGCACGCTGCCGAGCGACAGCACCGCGGAGAACCCCGTCCCGTGCCGGGCGGCCCATTCGACGATGGCCGCCGCCACCGTGCCGGATTGCGAGACCAGCGCCAGATCCCCGGCCGCCGGGGCGTGAGCGAACAGGCTGGCGTCGAGCTTGGCGGCGGGCACCGCCAGGCCGGCGCTGTCGGGGCCGAGCAGGCGCAGCCCCTGCGCCCGGGCGATCCGATGCGCGACCGGACCGGGATCGTCCGGGCCGCGGCCCAGCCGGGCGGTGAGGATCACGGCGGCCCCGGCGCCGATCGCGGCGGCCTGGGCGACCACCTCGGGCACGCTCGGGGGCGGGACCGCGATCAGCACGAGGTCCGGCACGATCGTGAGGTCGGCCACCCGCGGCACGCAGGGCAACCCGTCCACGGTGTCGTGATCGGGCTGGACCGGCAGGATCGCGCCGGGAAACCCCGCCCGGCGCAGGCTGTCGAGCACGCTGCGCCCGAGGGAGCCCTCGCGCGCCACGGCCCCGACCAGCGCGACCGAGCGCGGTGCCAGGAGCTTGTCGAAGCGGTAGGTGCTCACGGCGCCGACGGCCTGGTTCTGCGCGCGCGCATGCTGGTGCCCTTCGCCCGGGTGACGCGCTCTGGATACGGTGCGCGGCGGCGCGCCCGCATGCGCTGTCACGCGCGTCCCGAGTTCTACCAGATGGCACAATCTCCCGCGCGTGCAACGCCCGGATGCGTCGATGCCGCGGCAGCCTCGGCACCGGCCACACCAGAGCAGATTCGGAACAACCCGGCTTTGTGTAGTATACGACAATGCAGGTCGCCATCATGCGGGTTATTGTGGTCAGTTATAAATTGGTCTTGCCCTTAAATTGATCACATCATAGTACCGGCGCCATTATAGGCCCTGTATCGGGCTCAACAGACACAGATTCCGGCCGCCCGCCCCGAATGAAGGCGGCCGAGAGAAACGGACGGGAGGTTTCGGAATGGACGCCACGGTCGGAGAGGACCTGGATTATCTCACGCTGTCCGTCGACATCGTGTCGGCCTTCGTGAGCAACAACCCGGTGCCGGTGCCGGAACTGCCCGGGCTGATCGCCGCGGTCCACGCCACCCTGCACGGGCTGAGCCAGCCGCCCGCCCCGCCGGTGGAGGAGCTTCGGCCGGCGGTCTCGGTGCGACGCTCGATCCAGCCCGACTTCATCGTCTGCCTGGAAGACGGGAAGAAGTTCAAGTCGCTCAAGCGGCACCTGCGCACCCACTACGACCTGACCCCGGAGGCCTACCGGGAGAAGTGGGGGCTCGCCGCCGACTACCCGATGGTGGCGCCGAACTACGCCGCGGCCCGCTCGAGCCTCGCCAAGAGCATGGGGCTCGGCCACCAGCGCCGGAAGGGCCAGAAGGGTTAGGCCGGGCTGGCGCGCGTCCACAGCTTTCCGAGCGGGATTCAGCATCGGGCAAGGGGCGCTTGCGAGGGTCGAGGGGCTCACAAGCGACCCGAGATCCGATGCCCGGCAAGCCCAACCCCGTCGCCCGCCTGTTCTGGACGGCCGTGATCGGCTGCCCGCTCGGGCTCTGGTACGGACCGCCGGCCTTCGCGGCCACCGGGTTCGCCCTGGTGCTGGTTCTCGGGCGCCATCTCGGGCGGCCCCGGCGGTTCCGGAGGCGGGTGCGCCGGATCGCCCGGGCCCACGGCGAGACCCTGGCGTTGCGGCGGCGGCAGGAAAGTTTTTCCGACGCCTACGGCAACCGGATCGAGGACGGCTGGCTGCGGGAGCGGGCCTACTTCCTCGACCGCACCGTGCTGCCGCAGATCGGGCCACGCTTCGCCGATCTGGCCGAGTCGGACCGCGACCGGATGCTGGCGATCGTCGAGGCGGAGGCCGCCGCCGTCGCGCTGCCCGAGGAGGACGAGGCGCCGGGCGACGGCATCGATTACGAGCGCTACTGCGCCGAGCGCCTGGCCCGGGCGGGCTGGCGGGCGCACCGGACCCCGCCGAGCGGCGACCAGGGCGCCGATATCGTGGCGGTGCGCGACGGCCTGCGCCTGATCGTGCAGTGCAAGCGGCTGGCGAAGCCCGTGGGCAACGCCGCCGTGCAGGAGGCGGCGGCCGCCCTGCGCTACTGGGCGGGCGACCAGGCCGCGGTGGTGTCGAATGCCGGCTTCACCCCGGCGGCCCGCCGCCTGGCGGCGGCGACCGGCGTGCTGCTCCTGCACCACGACGCCCTGGACGACATCGACCTGGCCGGAACTCATCGCGGTTAGCGCAGGCAGGTCATGGGATCCCGAAGGTCCGAGGCCCTTCGGCGAGGTTCGGGGCGCGAAGCCCCGATGGCCTCAGAGGACCTTGAGCAACGCCTCGGCGCCGGACGCCTCGGCCTTCGACGGGGTCTCCTCGACGTTCAAGATCCTCACCACGCCGTCCTCGACCAGCATCGAGTAGCGCTTGGAGCGCATGCCGAGGCCGAAGCCGGTGCCGTCCATCTCCAGGCCGATGGCCTTGGCGAAATCGGCATTGCCGTCGGCCAGGAACTCGATGCCCTCGGCGCCGCTGGCCTTCGACCACGCGTCGAGCACGAACACGTCGTTGACGCTGGTGACCGCGATGGCGTCGACGCCGCGGGCCAGGATCTCGTCCTTCTTGGTGACGAAGCCGGGCAGGTGGTTGCGGTGGCAGCTCGGCGTGAAGGCGCCGGGTACGCCGATCAGCACCACGCGGCGCCCCTTGAACACGTCGTCGGTGGTACGGGCGATCGGGCCCTCGGGGCCGGTCACCCGGAAGGTCGCCTGGGGCAGGTGGTCGCCGACCTGGATCATCGCGGGTCCCTTCTGTGACGCACGCTTCGAGGATCGCGCGCTGAACAATCGCGGCTGACCTAGCGTGGCGGCCCGCGCCTGTCGAGGACGCAACCTCCGGACATGCACGACGTCGGTGGCCTGGCGCCGATCGCGCAGAACCATTTTGACACGGTGAGCGATCTGGAGATCGGGGCATTCTTCGTGACGCTGATTCTTCGCCTCTTCGCCAGCTTCGGCCCACATCTCGGGGCAAGCTACCTGCTCCGGAGAATCCAATGACCCTGCTCCAGCTTGCAGCCGTGGCTGCATTCCCGGTCGGTGCATTGATCGTCGGCTTCGGTGCCTTCCGGTTCGCCAGTCGGGCGGTCTGACGCCGGTAATCTGCCGGGTTATCGCGTCGACGGGGCCTTGAGCTGTTGCGCCTGGAGTGAGGCCGGCTCGACGTCGACGTCACGCCCCCAGGAGCGTGATGAAGGCGGCGCCGGCGCCGAAGAAAGCCGCGCCCGCGGCCATGCCCGAGAGCGCGACCTGCCAGGGCGCCAGGACGCGGTCGCGGCTGAGCTTGGCCGCCTCGGCCGACATCTTGAGCTGCTCCGCGGCCAGCTTGGCCGCTTCGGCCATGAGCTTGCGCTGCTCGGCGACGAACGTGTTCGTCTCCTCCTGCGCCCGCCGGATCTGAGCGCGCTGCGCCTCGATGTCGAAGGCAACCGGGGATGCAGCGTCCGCCATAGGCGCGTCCTATCATGGCCGGATCGGGCCTGCGCGCGTCCAATGCCCGAGGGCAGAGAAATATAGCGATCCGCCCGCAGATTCGACAGCGCCTCCAGGGCCGGTCCAGGCGGTGGGCCGCGCGCTTTGTCCGCTGGACAAGGCGAGGGGGCCGCGTAGCATACGCGCATGTCGAACCCAGCGTCGCCCGTGCAGTCCGCGCTCACCGGCCCGAGCTTCCTCGACGGTCAGTTCCTCGTGGCGATGCCCGGGATGGCCGACGAGCGCTTCGCCCGCTCGGTGATCTACGTCTGCGCGCACTCGGCGGACGGCGCGATGGGCATCATCGTCAACAAGGCGGCCACCGACATCAGCATGCCGGATCTGCTGGTCCAGCTCGATGTCTGCCCGGAGGCGGACGCGATCCGGCTGCGCGAGCGGGTCGGGCACATGCCGGTGCTGATGGGCGGCCCCGTTGAGGGGCGGCGCGGCTTCGTGCTGCACACCGACGATTTCCACATCCAGCAATCGACGCTGATCATCGACGACGGCATCTGCCTGACCGCGACCGTCGAGATCCTGCGCGCCATCGCCAGCGGCGAGGGGCCGGCGAGCGCCGTGCTGGCGCTCGGCTATGCCGGCTGGCAGGCGGGGCAGCTCGAGAGCGAGATCATGGCGAACGGCTGGCTCAACTGCCCGGCCGACCCGGCGCTGATCTTCGACACCGACCTCGAGGCCAAGTACGAGTTGGCCCTGCGGACCAACGGTATCGATCCGGCCATGCTGTCGATGACCGCCGGGCGGGCCTGAACGCCGACCGCTATTCCGGCGGCATCTCGCCGGCCGCGTCCGGGTTCACCCCGTCCACGGCGGGTTCCGCGGCGGGCCGCGGCCTGGACCGGCGCGGGGCGGCCGCCGCGGTCGGCACGGCCGTGTTGGCGCCGAGCCGGGTGGCGAGCGCAAGAGCCCGGTTCTCGGTGACCCGCAGGTGGCAGAAGCCGTGGGTGCCCTCGCGGGCGTAGCCGCGGCAGAGCTGCTCCCGGTCGGCCGAGAACGCCGCCTGCTCGCTCACGATCGGCCGCACGTCCTCGCGCCGGGCGCGCTGGGTCATGAGCTTGTAATTGTCGCGCACCGCCTTGTCGGCGACGCCCCGGGCGGTGTCGAACTCCCCGGCCCGGGGGATCAGCGTCGCGCCGGCCGGCCCCCAGAGACCCACGGGGGTGGTGGCGCAATCGGCGTTCGAGAAGGTGCAGACCGGCCCCTGGCCCAGCGACGAGACCAGGATGCCGCCCTCGACCACGTCGAAGCGCAGCGGGCATTCGGCCCCAGCGGCCTCGAAGCGCGGCGCGCCCTCGGGCTTGCCCTCGGCGGACAGGGTGATGGGATTGCCGTTCGCGAGCGGCACCGTGCAGGATTCCGCCGGCTGCGAGATCTTGGTGCCCGGCAGCTTGATCCGCGCCGTCACGGCCGTGCCGGCCCGTTCCAGCTTCAGCGTGCCGGACGTCCCGTTGAGCTGCAGGTCCTGCCCGATCACCGCGTCCTCGGACGGGACCTTCAGCACCACCGGGCGGGCCGGGACCGGCGCCGGCCGGGGCGCCTCGGGACCCGGGGCCGGGCCCGGCTCGCCGGGGGCCGGGGCGGCGGGGGGCGCCTCGGGCACGCCGCGGGGCGGCACCGGCGGCCGTTCGGGCTTGATGCCGAACAGGCGCTCGAAGAAATTCTGGGCCTGCGCCGGCGGGGCGGCGAGCACCGTGGGAACCGCGAGGGCGGCTGCCAGAAGGGGGAGCAGGAGGCTGCGGGTCCGTGGCATCGGGCTCTGACGGGGAAGACGAGGTGGCGGGGCCACGCTCAACCCCTTGTCGAAGCGTTAACACGCCATCGATGGCCTGGACGTGGCAGCGGCGCAACAAAATGCAGCGACGCCATCCGGCCAAACGCGGCCCCGCGATGGGATTTTTTCGACAAAACAAAGGCTTGGCAAAAAGGCCGATGGCTGGGGCCAACGCGCCGGCTTCGCCTTGCGAGCCCGTCCGGGGGTTCTTATATCGCCCTCGACGCGGGATTATGCGCTGGATTTCAGCCGTTCACGGCCCTTGATCCGGCCCGGGTCCCATACTCACATCACACTCAATCCGCCATGGGCCGAGCTGCTTCGGGGCTCGGCGGTCTGCTTGAACGCGACGAAAAGAGGGATCCCACCATGGGTAAAGTTATCGGTATCGATCTGGGCACCACCAATTCCTGCGTGGCCGTCATGGAAGGCACGCAGCCCCGGGTCATCGAGAATGCGGAAGGCGCCCGCACCACGCCGTCGATCGTCGCCTTCACGGATGACGGCGAGCGGCTCGTCGGCCAGCCGGCCAAGCGCCAGGCGGTGACGAACCCCGAGCGCACGTTCTTCGCCATCAAGCGGCTCGTCGGGCGCACCTACGACGACCCGATGACCCAGAAGGACAAGGGCCTCGTCCCCTACACGATCGTCCGCGGCGACAACGGCGACGCCTGGGTCGAGGCCGACGGCAAGAAATACTCGCCTTCGCAGATCTCCGCCTTCACGCTGCAGAAGATGAAGGAGACCGCGGAGTCGCATCTCGGCCAGCCGGTCACGCAGGCGGTCATCACGGTCCCGGCCTACTTCAACGACGCCCAGCGTCAGGCGACCAAGGATGCCGGCAAGATCGCGGGCCTCGAGGTGCTGCGCATCATCAACGAGCCGACCGCGGCCGCCCTCGCCTACGGCCTCGACAAAAAGAAGGCCGGCACCATCGCGGTCTACGACCTCGGCGGCGGCACCTTCGACGTCTCGATCCTCGAGATCGGCGACGGCGTGTTCGAGGTGAAGTCGACCAACGGCGACACCTTCCTGGGCGGCGAGGACTTCGACAACCGCGTGGTCGAGTACCTGACCGCCGAGTTCAAGAAGGAGCAGGGCATCGACCTGACCAAGGACAAGCTCGCCCTCCAGCGCCTCAAGGAGGCCGCCGAGAAGGCGAAGATCGAGCTGTCCTCGGCCACCCAGACCGAGATCAACCTGCCCTACATCACCGCCGACCAGACCGGCCCGAAGCACCTCGCGCTGAAGCTCAGCCGGGCGAAGTTCGAGTCGCTGGTGGACGATCTGGTGCAGCGCACGATCGAGCCCTGCCGCAAGGCGCTCAAGGATGCCGGCGTCTCGGCCTCCGAGATCGACGAGGTGGTGCTGGTCGGCGGCATGATCCGGATGCCCAAGATCCAGGAGGTGGTGAAGTCCTTCTTCGGCAAGGAGCCGCACAAGGGCGTCAACCCCGATGAGGTCGTCGCGATCGGCGCCGCCGTGCAGGCGGGCGTGCTCCAGGGCGACGTCAAGGACGTGCTGCTGCTCGACGTGACCCCGCTGTCGCTGGGCATCGAGACCCTGGGCGGCGTGTTCACCCGGCTCATCGACCGCAACACCACGATCCCGACCAAGAAGTCCCAGACCTTCTCGACGGCGGAGGACAACCAGAACGCCGTCACGATCCGGGTCTTCCAGGGCGAGCGCGAGATGGCGGCCGACAACAAGCTGCTCGGCCAGTTCGACCTCGTAGGCATCCCGCCGGCGCCCCGCGGCATGCCGCAGATCGAGGTGACCTTCGACATCGACGCCAACGGCATCGTCAACGTGACGGCCAAGGACAAGGCGACGAACAAGGAGCACCAGATCCGCATCCAGGCTTCGGGCGGCCTCTCGGACGCCGATATCGACCGGATGGTGAAGGACGCCGAGGCCAATGCCGAGGCGGACAAGAAGCGCCGCGAGCTGGTCGAGGTGAAGAACCAGGGCGAGAGCCTGATCCACGCCACCGAGAAGTCGGTGACCGAGTACGGCGACAAGGTCCCGGCGGCCGACAAGGGTGCGATCGAGACCGCGATGACCGCGCTCAAGACCGCGCTCGAGGGCGAGGACGTCGAGACCATCAAGGCTCGCACCACGGACCTGATGCAGGCCTCGATGAAGCTCGGCGAGGCGATGTACAGCGCCAACCAGGGCGCCGGCCCCGAGGCCGGTGCTGAGGCGGGTGCCTCCGAGAAGAAGGACGACGTCATCGACGCCGACTTCCAGGAGGTCGACGACAAGGACCAGAAGAAGCGCGCCTGAGGCGTCGTTTCGACAGGACTGGGCGGGGCCGGAGTGATCCGGCCCCGCCTCTGCTTGAGACGCGCTGTGGCGCGGGTGCCGCAGGAACCGGATATCGTCCGACTTCAGCCTCGGACCGCCCGGCTCATGCTAGATCGGCGGGATCGTCATGATCGCGACGGTGCATCGACCCGCTCACCCCGATCGAGCCTGCGCCCCGATGGATCCGCTGAAGCGGACCTGAGGGGCGGGCCCAGGGTCCACAGCGCCTTCTGATTGTCCGGAGACTGGGTGGGATGTCGAAGCGGGACTATTACGAGATCCTGGGGGTCGCCAAGACCTCCACGGAAAGCGAATTGAAGGTCGCGTTCCGCAAGCTCGCGATGACCTATCATCCCGACCGCAATCCCGGCGACAAGGAAGCCGAGATCAAGTTCAAGGAATTGAACGAGGCCTATCAGTGCCTCTCGGACGGCCAGAAGCGCGCGGCCTACGACAAGTTCGGCCATGCCGCCTTCAGCCAGGGCGCGGGCGGCCCCGGATTCGGCAACGAGTTCGGCGACTTCATGTCGGACATCTTCGACAATTTCTTCGGCGACGGCCGCGGGGGCGGTGCCCAGCGCGGGCGCGGCGGCGCGCCGGGCCGCGAGCGCGGATCCGACCTGCGCTACAACCTTGAAATCACGCTGGAAGAAGCCTTCATCGGCAAGGCCGAGACCATCCGGATCCCGAGCTCGGTGACCTGCGAGGCCTGCGACGGCTCGGGCGCCAAGCCCGGCTCGAAGCCCCGCGCCTGCCCGACCTGCGCCGGCTACGGCCGGGTGCGGGCCGCGCAGGGGTTCTTCGCCATCGAGCGCACCTGCCCGAACTGCCACGGCCGCGGCGAGATCGTCGACGATCCCTGCGCCACCTGCCAGGGCGCCGGCCGGGTCAACCGCGAGCGTACGCTCTCGATCAACGTGCCCGCCGGCGTCGATGACGGCCTGCGCATCCGGCTTGCCGGCGAGGGCGAGAGCGGCCTGCGCGGCGGCCCGCCGGGGGACCTCTACGTGTTCCTGTCGATCAAGCAGCACGAGTTCTTCCAGCGCGACGGCGCCGACCTGTTCTGCCGGGTGCCGATCTCGATGGTCACGGCCGCGCTGGCGGGCGAGATCACCGTGCCGGTGATCGACGGCTCGCAGACCCAGGTGCGGATCCCGGCCGGGACGCAGACCGCCAAGCAGTTCCGGATCAAGGGCAAGGGCATGCCGGTGCTCCGCTCGCGCGAGGTCGGCGACCTCTACATCCAGGTCTTCGTCGAGACGCCGCAGAACCTGACCAAGCGCCAGCGCGAGCTGCTCCAGGAGTTCGACCAATCGGCCTCGCCCGAGAACCACCCGGAATCGGCGGGCTTCTTCGCCAAGGTGCGGGACTTCTTCGGCAGCGCCGTCCGGCCGTGAAGCCGGCCGGATCCGAACCGGTGCACGCCCGTTATGCATCCGGCGAGCGTGGCATGCTTACCCTAGGCGCCGGACCGGCTTGACTGTAAGACGGCGCGTCGCCTTAGCCTTCCATTCCCATCGGCTTCGAGGAATCCAGGACTTGCCGCCGCTCCGCCGTCCCAGCGCGAAGGCCCCTGCCGCCAGGGGTGACAGTCTTGGGCCGCGGCGCGACCCCCTGGAGGACGAGGCTCGGTTCCTGCGCTCCTGGTTCGAGCGGCCGCTCGTCACCGGCGCGGTGACGCCGTCCGGCAAGATGCTGGCCCGGACCATGGCGTCCTACGTCGATCCGCGCCGCGAAGGCCCGGTGGTCGAGCTCGGCCCCGGCACCGGCCCGGTGACGGAGGCGCTGATCCGCCGGGGCATCGCGCCGTCGCGGCTGATCCTGGTGGAGTTCAACCCCGATTTCTGCCGGTTGCTGACCCGCCGCTTCCCCGGGGTCACGGTGATCCGGGGCGATGCCTATGACATGCGCGCGACCCTCAAGACGGCGCTGACCCAGCCCGCCGCCGCGACGATCTCGAGCCTGCCGCTGTTCACCAAGCCGCTGGAGCAGCGCCTCGACCTGCTCAACGCCGCCCACGACCTGATGCAGCCGGGTGCGCCGTTCGTGCAGTTCACCTACGCGGTGGTGCCGCCGATCCCGGCCCGCTGCGAGGCCGGCAGCTACACCGCCGACCGCTCGAACCGCGTCTGGCTGAACCTGCCGCCGGCGCGGGTGTGGGTGTATCGGCGGCCGTAGGGCAGCTCTTATCGATACTCGATCGCGTGACGCCCTCCCCGTCATTGCGAGCGCAGCGAAGCCACCCAGGGCAGCGCGCGCTTCTCGAACATGGCGGATCCCTGGGTCGCTTCGCTGTGCTCGCGATGACGGCGTGGCTGGAGGGATCCCAACCAGGGCTTTTCCGCTGCCGCCCGAGCCTGAACAGCGCCTGAGGGACGAAGTCACGTCCGCGTCAACTTGAAGGCGTCACACCTGGGGCACAGCCGGTCGCGGCATCCGCGACCGGACAGGCACAGGAGGACGCCGATGTTCACCAAGACCGCACGCCTACGCCTGGCGGCCGCCGCCCTGGCGCTCGGGGGGCTCACCCTCAGCGCCCCCGCGATGGCGGCGCCGCTCGGCCTCGACACCGGCCTGCACCAGGGCGCCGGCGACATCGTGGATGTCCAGTACGGCTACGGGTACGGCCACCGGCATCACGGCTTCGGTCCGCGCCACGGCTTCGGCCCGGGCTTCCGGGGCCACCATCATCACCACGGCTGGGGCC
Source organism: Methylobacterium sp. J-048 (assembly GCF_022829515.1). Lineage (GTDB taxonomy): Bacteria > Pseudomonadota > Alphaproteobacteria > Rhizobiales > Beijerinckiaceae > Methylobacterium. The sequence continues at coordinate 55,438 of NZ_JAKSYL010000229.1, read as the reverse complement.
GCGGCCACCATCGCGGCTGGGGTCATCACCGCGGCTTCGGCCACCACCATCACGGCTACGGCCGCTGGTAAGGCCGACCGGGCCGGATCCTATCCGGCCCCCAACCGCTCGATGATCGCCGGCCGGCCGGAGGGCGCGTCGCCCATCCGGTAGGCCGCCCGCAGGGCCGCCTCCGCCCGGTCGGCGGCGGCCTCGTCGGCCGCGTGGACGATCCCGAGCCGACCGGACGCATCCCCGGGACCCGCGAGGTCGGTGAAGCCGACCCGCGGGTCGATCGCGTCTTCCGGCCGGGTCCGGCCGCCGCCGAGCCCGATCACCGCCAGCCCGATCGTCCGGGTGTCGATCTCCGCCACCGTGCCGTCCTGCCGGATCGGCCGCCGCACGGGCGCGGCGGGGAGGTATCGCGCCGGCGCATTCAAAAGATCGCCCGGGCCGCCGAGCGCCGCGACCATCTCGGAAAACTTTTCCGCCGCCCGGCCGGAGGCGAGGGCCGCCTCCAGGCGCCCGGACGCCGCGTCCCGGTCCGGCGCCAGGCCGCCGGCCACCAGCATCTCGGCGCCGAGGGCCAGGGTGACGGCGTGGAAGCGCGGCTCCCGGCGAGCGCCGGTGAGGTAATCGATCGCGTACGCCACCTCGACGGCGTTGCCGGCGGCGCTGGCGAGCGGCGCGTCCATGTCGGTGATCAGCGCGACGGTGCGCAGGCCGGCGCCCTCGGCCACCGTGACGATGCTCTCGGCCAGCGCCCGCGCCGCGTCGAGCCCGGCCATGAAGGCGCCGGAGCCCTGCTTGACGTCCATCACCAGGCCCTGGAGTCCGGCGGCGAGCTTCTTCGACAGGATCGAGGCGGTGATCAGGTCGAGGGATTCGACCGTGCCGGTCACGTCGCGGATCGCGTAGAGCCGCCGGTCGGCCGGGGCCAATTCGGCGGTCTGGCCGATGATCGCGCAGCCGACCCGCCCGACCACCCGGCGGAAGGTGTCGAGCCCCGGGGTGGCGTCGTAGCCCGGGATGCTGGCGAGCTTGTCGAGGGTCCCGCCGGTATGGCCGAGGCCGCGGCCGGAGATCATCGGCACGTAGCCGCCGCAGGCCGCCACCATCGGGGCGAGGGGCAGGCTGACCGTGTCGCCGATGCCGCCGGTGGAGTGCTTGTCGAGCACCGGACCCGGCAGGTCCCAGGCGAGCACCGCGCCGGATTCCGCCATGGCCCGGGTCAGCGCCACCCGCTCGGGCAGCGCGAGGCCGCGGAAGAACACCGCCATGGCGAAGGCCGCCGCCTGCCCCTCCCCGACCGCGCCGTCGGTGAGGCCACGGACGAAGGCCGCGATCTCCTCCGGGTCGAGGGACAGGCCGTCGCGCTTGGCCCGGATGGTTTCCTGCGGCAGGCGCATGGTGTTCACGAGTCCCGCGCCTGCATCAGGGCGCCGAACAGGCTGCTCGCCCCGAGGCGGAATGTTTTCGCGCTCACCCAGTCCGGCCCCATGATCCGGTCGGCGAGCGCGAGATAGGCGCCGGCATCAGCGACGCTGCGCAGGCCGCCCGACACCTTGAGGCCCGCAGGGCGACCGCTCGCCCGGATCTCGGCCAGCATCGCCTCGGCGGCCTCAGGGGTCGCCGAGACCGGGCTCTTGCCCGTGGAGGTCTTGAGGAAGTCGGCCCCCGCCTCCAGCGCCAGCCGGCCGGCGCGCCGGATGGCGTCGGGATCGGCGAGTTCGCCGGTCTCCAGGATCACCTTGAGGACAGCGGACCCGCTCGTGTCGCGCACCGCCTCGACCATGTCGCGAGCCAGATCCGCGTCGCCGCGCAGGAACGCGCGATAGGGCAGGACGAGGTCGATCTCGTCGGCGCCGTCGCGCAGGGCCTCCGCGGTGTCGTCGAGCGCGCGGGCGCAATCCTCGCCGCCGGCGGGAAAATTGATCACCGTGGCGACCCGGATGCCGCTGCCTTCGAGCGCCCGGGCGCCCTGCGTCACGAAACGCGGCCAGACGCAGATTGCCGCGACGCCGCCGCTGCGTGCGTCCCGGCAGAGCGCGTCGATCTTCGGCTCGGTGCAGGTCTCGGTCAGGTCGGTGAGATCGAGGAGCGGCAGCGCCCGGCGGGCGACCGCACCGGCATCCGGGTCATCCATGGTCGGTCTCCTCGTCCGGCAGGCCCGCGACGAAGGTCCGGACCAGGCGGCCGAGATCCGCCGCGGCCCGGGCCGCCACCGCCTTGGTCTCGGCGTGATGGGGGGCGCCCCCGGCGATCCCGGCGGCGAGATTGGTCACCACCGACACGGCCGCCACCGGCAGGCCGAGGAAGCGGGCCAGGATCACCTCGGGCACGGTGGACATGCCGACCAGATCGGCCCCGAGGATGCCGGCCATCCGGACCTCGGCGGGGGTCTCGAAGCTCGGGCCGGAGAACCAGGCATAGATGCCTTCCGCCAGCGGAACCCCGCAGCTCCCGGCCGCCGCCCGGAGGCGGAGGCGCAGGTCCGGATCGTAGGCTTCCGTCATCGGCACGAAGCGGGCGTCGCTGGCCTCGCCGATCAGCGGGTTCAGGCCCGACAGGTTGAGGTGGTCGGCGAGCAGGACCAGGCTGCCCGGGCCGGTCTCCGGCCGCAGCGACCCGGATGCGTTGGTGAGGAGCAGGCGCTTGGCGCCGAGGCCGGCCGCGCAGGCGAGCGGCACCCGCATCGCCGCCGCGTCGCCGCGCTCATAGGCATGGGCCCGGCCCTCGAACACCAGCACGGGCCGCCCGGCCAGGCGCCCGCGATGCAGCCGGCCGCCATGGCCGCTGACGCCGGCCCCCGCGAAACCCGGGATCGCCGCGTAATCCAGCGTGCCCGCGTCCTCGAGCCCGGCCGCGATCCCACCGAGCCCGGTGCCGGTGACGAGGGCGCAGGCGTAGCCGCCGCCGAAGCCCGCAGCCCGCAGCGTGTCGAGGGCGGCGGCCTCAGTCACCCAGCGTCTCCGGCCCGAACGATTCGGGTAGCAGCTCCGCCAACGTGAAGGTTTTGGCGACGCGATCCGGCCCGGCCGCGTGGATCGGCGTGTCCGGCCCGGCGAATTCGCGGATGCGCTGGCGGCAGGCGCCGCAGGGCGTCACCAGGCCCGCGCCGTCGCCGCAGACCAGGATCTCCGCGATACGCCGGCCGCCGCCCGCGATCATCGCGGCGATCGCCCCGGCCTCCGCGCAGGTGCCGACCGGATAGGCCGCGTTCTCGACGTTGCAGCCGGCATGGATCCCGCCCCGCTCGTCGCGGAGCGCCGCCCCGACCCGGAACCGGGAATAGGGCGCATGCGCCCGCTCGCGCACTGCCCGCGCGGCCTCGAACAGGGCGGTCAGCCCCTCATCCCGTCGCGCTGAATCGGTGGCCTGCATGGCCGATCTTTGGCACCCGCCGGGGCGGCCTGTCGAGGGGCGGAGCAATGGCAGAGGGCATACTGCGGTGCCAGCGAGGGCCGCTGTTTTAAGTGTGCGGGCTACTCGGATGCGTTGAAAATCCGGATCCCTTATTCCGGGGCGCCGCAGGCGAGCCCGGAACGCCGGGTGCCCACACGTTCCGATCGTAGCCGCATCCATACCGTGGCCGCAGAAGCCGCAAGTCCCCTCTCCCGTGCGGGAGAGGGTTGGGGTGAGGGATGCGCCCTATCCGGACAAACCTGTCCCCTCACCCTGTCCCTCTCCCGCACGGGAGAGGGGACCCGCGCGTCATCCTGTGTCCAAGGGCCCTGGCCCGAAGTGTGAATCCGGTAGCCCGAACGGAAGAGGGTGCGCGTAGCGACCTGTAACAGCGCTTGTGCCTCAAACCTGTGTAGGGCCGTCGTTGGGAGACGTGGCGAATGTTCGGCCGTCCCCGAAAATCCCTCAGCGCGTCGCCGCGCCCGCCCCCAGCATCCCCGCGGCCTGGCGCAGCACCGCATCGTCCTGCGGGCCGCTCAGCGCGTAGGCGGTGTCGCCGGCATTCCAGGAGAGGAGGGTGCCGTCGTCCGAGCCGGTGAGCGCGGCGGGCCCGCCGCGCAGGCCGCGCGTGGCGAACAGGGAGGCCTCTCCAAGGGGGCCGGCCTCGAAGGCGATCTCGATGCCGGTGCCGTGGCGGCCGGGGAAGATCTGGATATCGCGCACCTGCCAGCCGGCCGGGAGCGGCGGCAGGTCGATGCCGGTGACCGACTGGAGGCGGACCCGGTCGTAGGCCGGGTGGTCGCCTTGGTTGGCGATGTTCTTGCGCAGCTGCGCCACGGCGCGGGCCTGGCGGGCATCGGCGATCAGGGCGGGGTCGGGAGTCGCCGCGAGGGTGTCGGGCACACCGAACCGGCCGATCTCGTCATGGGCGAGCCAGCCCGCGCCGACCAGCACCGCGATGGCGGCGGCGCGCTTCAGCCGCGAAGCGACGCGGCTCCAGCGCAGGTTGCGGTCGAAGCGGCGCGCCAGGACGAGGGTGCGGCCGGGTCCCGGCCCGGGCAGGCGCTCGAAGGCGGCCCGGAGCGCGTCGCGATCGTGCAGGTCGGCCATCACCTGGGCGGCGGCCCCGGGATGGGCGGCCAGATGCGCCTCGACGTCGAGACGGCGCATCGGGTCGATCTGCCCGTCGACGAAAGCGATGAGATCGTCGTCTGTGATCGGATCCATCATCGGTGAAGTCCTCGATTCCAGCGTGCCGCCGGGGCGGTTCCGCCGGTCGTCATCATTTCTGTGCCGGCGTTGCGCGGGCCGGTCCGATGCGGATGCCTCAGGCATCTCCGGCGGCGCGTTTCATCGGCGGTCGGTCCCGCGTCTCGTCGGAGGCGACAAGGCGCAAGCCGGTGAAGGTGCCGCGCCGCGGATCCGGCCGGCTCGCCTCGGGCTCGGCCTCGGTCTTGCCCCGGGCGCCGTCCTCGAAGGCCCGCAACGCCGCCCGGCCGCGGCCGAGGCGGGACATCAGCGTGCCGATCGGGATCCCCAGCACCGCGGCGGCATCGGCATAGGCCATGCCTTCCAGGGTCACGAGGTGGAGGGCGGCGCGCTGCTCCTCCGGCAGGGTCAGGAAGGCCTGCCGGATCTGGGCGAGGCGCACCCGGCCCTCCTGGGCGGGGGGCGCCATGTCCTCGCTCATCCGCACCAGTGCGTCGGCATGACGCGCCTCGACCTGACGGCGGCGCTGCTCGTCGATGAAGGCGTTGTGCAGCACCGTCATCATCCAGGTGCGCAGGTTGGTGTTCGGCCGCAGGGACCCCTGCATCTCCAGGGCGCGGACCAGGGTGTCGTGCACCAGATCGTCCGCCCGCAGCGCGTCGCGGGTGAGCGAACGGGCATAGCGCCTCAGGGGCGCCAGCAGGTCGACGATATCCGGATGCTTGAGCTTGTCTGACGCCATAGGAGGTGAACGCGGGCGCCGGGGGATTTAATCCCGGGCGCCGATCACGCCTGATCGAGGGTGGCGGCGATGCTCGAAACCAGGCGCGGGTCGGTGGGCTCGACCTGGGTGGCGAAGGCGGCGGCGAGCGAGCCGTCCCGGGCGATCAGGTACTTGTGGAAGTTCCAGCGCGGCGTCTCACTCGGCCGCTCCGCCGCCGCCCATTGGTAGAACGGATGGGCGCGCGGCATCTTCACCCGGGTCTTGGCGGTCAGCGGGAAGGTCACGCCGTGATTCTTGCGCGCGGCCTCCGCGATGGCGGGGCCGTCGAGCGGCTCCTGGTTGCCGAAATCGGGCGACGGCACGCCGATCACCGTGAGCCCCCGGTCGCCGAAGCGGGTCCACAGGGTCTGGAGCCCGGCGAGCTGCCCGGCATAGCCGCAGGCGGTGGCGGTGTTGACGATGAGGATCGGCCGCCCCGCATAGGCCGAGAGCGGCATCGCGCCGCCCTCCGGGTGCTCGAAGGCGAAATCGGTGGCCCGGCCGGACGGGGCGGCACGGGCGGCACCGGCAAATCCGGCTCCCAGCAGGATCAGGGCCTCACGGCGCAACATCGTCATGGCGGCGGCCTCGCACGATCACGGGCGCTCACACGCCCGAGAAGAACCTAGCGCGCCCGCCGCACAGATCCCAACACCGGGATCCCAAAGGGCCTGCGGCCCTTTGGCGGGGTTCGGCGCGCAGCCCCGAGCGTCGCCGAGAGCCTGTCCTTGGTGTTACGCGCTCGCCGACGCCGCACCGGCATCCCCTTCGGCGGCGAGCACTTCAAGCGGCCCGCACCGTGTCGAGGAAGCGGTGGACCTCGACGTCGAGCCGCTCGGCCTGGACCGAGAGTTCCGAGGCCGAGCCGAGCACCAGCTCGGCGGCGGCCCCGGTGCTCTCGGCGGCGCTGGCGACCCCGGCAATGTTGGCCGTGACCTCGCCGGCCCCGGTCGCCGCCTGCCCGACGTTCCGGACGATCTCCTGGGTCGCCGAGCCCTGCTCCTCGATCGCCGCCGCGATTCCGGTGGACAGCCCGCTCATCTCGGTGATGCGGCCGACGATGATGCCGATCGCGTCCACCGTCTCCCCGGTCCAGGACTGGATCTCGCCGATCTGCCGGGCGATCTCGCCGGTGGCCTTCGCGGTCTGGCCGGCCAGTTCCTTCACCTCCGTCGCCACGACCGCGAAGCCGCGGCCCGCCTCGCCGGCCCGGGCGGCCTCGATGGTGGCATTGAGCGCCAACAGGTTGGTCTGGCCGGCGATGCCGCTGATCAGATCGACCACGGCGCCGATCTTGACGGCGCCATCGCGCAGGTTGCGCACGAGATCCGCGGATTTCCCGGCCTCCAACACCGCGGCGTCGGCGAGGTCGGCCGAGGCCTGCACCTGGCGGCCGATCTCGTTGACGGAGACGCCGAGTTCCTCGGCCGCCGCCGCCACGGTGTTGACGTTCGAGGCCGCCTCCTCGGCCGCCGACGCCACCGTGGTGGACTGGCTGGCGGTCTCGGCCGCTGCGGCGCTCATGGTCTCGGCGGTGGATTTCAGATTCGTGGCGGCCGTGGCGACGGCGCGGATGACGCCGCCGCCGGCGCCCTCGAAGCTGGCGGCCATCTCGCGCATCGCCGCCTTGCGCTGCGCCTCCTGGCCGATCCGGGCCTGCTCCGCCTCCGCCTCGAGGACCTTGGTGCGGGCGAGCCCGTCCCGGAACACCTGCACGGCGCCCGCCATGGCGCCGATCTCGTCACGACGCCCGATCCCGGGAATCTCGACCGAGAGGTCGCTGGCGGCCAGCCGGGTCATGGCCTGGGTCATGCTGTGGATCGGCTTGCCGATGCCCTTATGCAGAAGCAGCGTCCCGACCAGGGCGGTGACGACGATCGATCCGAGCCCGACCAGGTTGGCCGCCCGCGACGATGCGATGGCGGTGGCCGAGGCAGCGCTCCTGTCCTTCAGCAGATCTCGCTCGACCTGTGCGATCTCGGTCGCCTTGGCGCGCACGGCGTCCATCGTCGCCTTGCCGGCGCCGGAGCCTTCGAGCCGGCGCGCTTCGTCCTGGGTGGCACGATCCTTCATCAAGGCGAGTTCGCGATCCGCGACTTCGGTGCTCCAGCGTTCGGCCAGAGCCTTCACCGCGGCGAAACGCGCCGACTGCGTGGAATTGTTGGCGGTGAGTTTTCGCGCCGCCTCCCAGGATGCTGCGAAGGCCATCCGCCCGGCCTGTTCGGGCTCGAGAAAGCGCGGATCGGCCGAGATGAGATAGCCGCGCAGGGCGGTCTCCCGGTCGACCATGGCGGCCTGCATCCGCTCGACCTCGGACAGCACCTCGTGGGTATGGACCGTCCACTCTTCGGCGTCCTCGATCAACCCGATGTTGCGCAGCGAGATCGCCGAGACGCCGACGGTGATCGCCAGGATCAGCGCCATGATGAGCGCGATCTTCACGCCGGTCTTGAGGTCGATCAGGCGAAATCTCATGGCCAGCCCTTGGGGTAAGAATCGCCGAACCCGATCGGCGTTCGGTCAATGTACCGGTATAGGCTGGCCGCGTGAAATATATCTTACGCTCGAAATTTTCTACCTTAGATGTATTTATTAGCTGGCGATTTTGCCGGAAAGTTGCACGCTTCCCGGGACCGAATCCGAAGCTCGTCTTGATACCGATCGAATCGTGACCTGTCGCAAGACGCGCGTCATCTCTGCCGTCCGCCGTTTTACTGATACGCATCCCGCAAGTTGAGGGTACAGGCCTGCCCGATCGTCCCGTAGGTCTCGGACAACCAGACCTGCGCGGCGGCACGGCCCTTGTCGCGCAGGCGCTTGAACACGGTCCAGCGCGCGTCGAGCTTGGAGGCGGCGTTGTAATCCTCCAGGGCGTCGGTGCCGTCGATCCGGTGCACCAGGACCCGCTGGTAGCCGCCCTGGCCCAGGGTGCCGTCCTCGATCAACCCGTCGAGGAAGTCGATCGCCCGCAATTCCCGCATCAGGTTGGCGTTGAAGGTGATCTCGTTGAGCCGGTCGCGGATCTCGCGCTCCGTGCGCGGCGTCTCGCGCCGCTCGACCGGGTTGATCTGGACCAGCACGATGTCGCGGGTCCGGGCGGCCCGGTGCAGCGGGTAGAGCGGCGGATTGCCGAGATAGCCGCCGTCCCAGTAGGGCACGCCGTCGATCTCCACAGCCTGGAACACCGTGGGCAGGCAGGCCGAGGCCATCAGGTGGTCGACGGTGAGGCGCTCGCGCTCGAACACCGCGAGCTTGCCGGTCCAGACATTGGTGGCCGAGACGAACAGGCCCGCGGTCTCGGCCTCGCGCAGGCGCTCGAAATCGACCTGCTCGGCCAGCGCCTTGCGCAGCGGGTTGATGTTGAGCGGATTCGACACGTAGGGGCTGGGCGAGAGCATCTTGGACCAGAACTCGGCCACCGGGTTGCCCTTCCACAGGCTGAACAGCCCGCTGACGAAGTTGCGCTGCGCCGGCCCGAGATCGCCGTCGAGGCTGACCTCACGCCAGAACCGCTCCAGCCCCTCGCGCGCGCCGTCCGGGCCGCCCTTGAGCCAGCCGTCGACCATCACGACGCCGTTCATCGCCCCGGCGCTGGCCCCGGTCACCGCCTCGAACGCCAGGCGTCCATCCTCGATCAGGGCGTCGAGCACGCCCCAGGTGAAGGCCCCGTGCGCGCCGCCGCCCTGCAGGGCCAGCGCGACCGGCTTCTCGGCCCCGGGGCCCGCCAGGATCTGGTGCGGCGGGTGGGCGGGATTGGGCTCGATCCCGTCCGAGACCGGGACTTCGGGCGGGATCTCGGGAACCACGGTCACCGGATTGTGCGGCTCACCGCCGTGGGGGTGCGCGCTCATGTCGGCCTCCAAATCAGGATCCCCTAGATGGGATGTTGCAGTGCAACATCAACCATGCGCCGGGCTTACGGCGCATCCGAGGCGCCGGTCACGACGCGCGATTCGGCAACAGCGGCGGACGAAAACCGGTGTTGCGCACCCGGCCAACTCGACATCCGCATCCGGATACGACATGACAGCCGCGATGCTGTCATACGCGGCGTCGGCTTGACGCTGCGCGGCGTCGTCCGCAGCTAAGCCGCGGTCGGCGCGCAGCCCCGAAGCTCCGGCGAGGCGCGCGTCGCGAAACGTCCGACCGGTCCGAACGGGGCCCCGGCGCTTTTTCGCGAACCGCGCCCACGCGAAGGTCCACGATGGAAGTCATGGAAGCCATCCGCTCCGAAAACCCCGCTCCCGAGACCATCCTGGCCTACGGGGGCCCGGAGGTCGCCGGCCCGTCGCCGCGCCACCGCACCGTGGGCGTCACGGTCGGCGAGGGCGAAGGCGCGGTCATGGTCGGCGGCGGCGCCCCGATCGTCGTGCAGTCGATGACCAACACCGACACCGCCGACATCGACGGCACGGTGGCGCAGGTCGCCCAGCTCGCCCGGGTCGGCTCGGAGCTGGTCCGCATCACGGTCGACCGGGACGAGGCCGCAGCCGCGGTGCCGAAGATCCGCGAACGCCTCGACCGGATCGGCGTGCACGTGCCGCTGGTCGGCGACTTCCACTATATCGGCCACAAGCTGCTCGCCGACCATCCGGCCTGCGCCGAGGCCCTGGCGAAGTACCGGATCAACCCCGGCAACGTCGGCTTCAAGGAGAAGAAGGACACCCAGTTCTCCTCGATCATCGAGCAGGCGATCAAGTACGGCAAGACCGTGCGGATCGGCGCCAACTGGGGCTCGCTCGACGGCGAGCTGCTCACCCACCTGATGGACGAGAACGCCAAGCTGCCGCGGCCGATCGATGCCCGCGCGGTGATGCGCGAGGCGATGGTGCGCTCGGCGATCGGCTCGGCCGACCGCGCCGTGGCTCTGGGCCTGCCGCAGAACAAGATCATCCTCTCGGCCAAGGTCTCGGCGGTGCAGGACCTGATCGCGGTCTACCGCGAGGTGGCGCGCCGCTCGGATTACGCCATCCACCTGGGCCTCACCGAGGCCGGCATGGGCTCCAAGGGCCTGGTGGCCGCCTCGGCGGCGATCGGCGTGCTGCTGCAGGAGGGGATCGGCGACACGATCCGCTACTCGCTCACCCCCGAGCCCGGCGGCGACCGGAGCGTCGAGGTCAAGGCGAGCCAGGAACTGCTGCAGACCATGGGCTTCCGCACCTTCGTGCCGATGGTCGCGGCCTGCCCCGGCTGCGGCCGCACCACCTCGACGACCTTCCAGGAGCTGGCCCGCGACATCCAGAACTGGATCGTCACCTCGATGCCGGAATGGAAGAAGACCTATCCGGGGGTCGAGGGACTGAACGTCGCCGTGATGGGCTGCATCGTCAACGGCCCGGGCGAATCGAAGCATGCCGATATCGGCATCTCGCTCCCCGGCACCGGCGAGACCCCGACCGCGCCGGTGTTCATCGACGGCAAGAGGGCCATGACCCTGCGCGGCGCGACGCTGGCCAAGGATTTCGAGACGGTGGTGATCGAGTACATCGAGCGCCGCTTCGGCCAGCAGGGCGGCGGCACGCGCACCGCGGCCGAATAGGCTAGGTAGCGGAACAGCGCCGGAAGAATCACCGTGTCATCCCGGGGCCGCGCAGCGGAGCCCGGGATCCAGAACCGCACCAGTGCCGGATCTTGAACCGTTGGCGGCTCTGGGTTCCGGGCTCGCCTGCGGCGCCCCGGAATGACGAGGCGGGTGATCGGACGCGTAGGGCCTCCCCCGAAGCGAACGTTGGCCCCCATCACCGCGCTCCCCCCTCCCACCCAAGCCCTGATCTTCGCGTCGCACCCGGTTCCCGGCCGCTTGAGGCCGTGATAGCAAGGCCGCACGATCCCGTGAGCGGTCGGCCCGGTGGCCGGCCCGCGTGGTTCGGCGGAGTTTTCGCGTCCTCCTGCCCGGCCCCACCAGGCCCCTGAGCCGACCCGCGAAACGCCGGCCACGCCCGAGCCTCCGACATTCCGCATGAGCCAGACCTTCGCACCCGGCGTAGCAGCCCAGCCCGTGCCCGCGGCCTCTGACGCCGTGCCCGATTCCGCCCCGGCGGCCGGGGAGACCGGCGGCGCCGGGCCGATGCAGGCGCCCACGCCCGGCGCCGCCCACGATTCCCCCGAGAAAGCCGAGGCCCGGCACGGCCATGCCGGCTTCTGGACGCTGCTGGTCGGCTCGGTCGGCGTCGTCTACGGCGATATCGGCACCAGCCCGCTCTACGCCTTCCGCGAGGCCCTGGTCCCGGCCCGCACCGACGGCATCCTGCTGCCCGAGGAGGTGATCGGCACCGTTTCGCTGATCCTCTGGGCGCTGTTCCTGATCGTGACGGTCAAGTACGTCCTGATCCTGCTGCGCATGGACAACAACGGCGAGGGCGGCATCCTCTCGCTGATGGCGTTGGCCCGCAAGGCGCTCGGCGGCTCGCGGATCGTGTTCATGCTCGGGCTGCTCGGCGCCTCGCTGTTCTACGGCGACGCGGTGATCACCCCGGCGATCTCGGTGCTCTCGGCCGTGGAGGGGCTGAAGCTCGTCACCCCGGCCTTGAACGACTACGTGCTGCCGATCACGGTCGCGATCATCGTTGTCCTGTTCCTCGTGCAGAACCGCGGCACCGCCAAGGTCGCGGCGTTCTTCGGGCCGATGACCGTGGTGTGGTTCGTCGCCATGGCGCTCGCGGCCCTGCCGCATATCGGCCTGCACCCGGAGGTTTTTCGCGCCGCCAACCCCTGGTACGCGGTGCATTACCTGCTCGGCCACGGCACCGGGGCCCTGGTGGCGCTCGGCGCCGTGTTCCTGGCGGTGACCGGCGCCGAGGCCCTGTTCGCCGATCTCGGGCATTTCGGCCGCAAGCCGATCCAGGTGGCCTGGGTCTGCCTGGTCTTCCCGGCGCTCGCCCTGAACTATCTCGGCCAGGCCGCCCTGGTGCTGGAGAAGCCCGACACCGCAGACCCGTTCTTCCAGCTCGTCCCGGCCTGGGGCCTGCTGCCGATGGTGGTGCTGGCGACGCTCGCCACGGTGGTGGCGAGCCAGGCGGTGATCACCGGCGCCTTCTCGTTGTCCCGGCAGGCGATCCAGCTCGGCCTGCTGCCGCGCCTCGAGATCCGGCACACCTCCGAATCGCATGCCGGCCAGATCTACCTGCCGCAGATCAACGGGCTCCTGATGGTCGGCGTCGTGCTGCTGGCGGTGCTGTTCAAGACCTCGTCGTCGCTGGCCTCGGCCTACGGCATCGCGGTGACCGGCACGATGCTGCTCACCGCCTCAATGACCTTCCTGGTGATCTGGCGGATGTGGGGCTGGTCGCCGGTGGCGGCCGCCCTGGTGATGCTGCCGTTCATCGTGCTGGAGTTCCTGTTCCTGCTCTCGAACCTGATCAAGGTGGTCGAGGGCGGCTACGTGCCCCTGATCCTGGCCGGCGCCCTCATCGTGCTGATGTGGACCTGGGTGCGCGGGGTCACGATCCTGTTCAACAAGACCCGCAAGACCGACGTGCCGCTGGTCGAGCTGGTCGGCATGCTGGAGAAGAGCCCGCCCCACCACGTACGCGGCACCGCGGTGTTCCTGACCAGCGACCCCGAGATCGCCCCGGCGGCGCTCCTGCACAACCTCAAGCACAACAAGGTGCTGCACGAGAAGAACGTGATCCTCACCGTCGAGACGGTGGACACTCCGCGCTCGAACGAGGCCGACAAGGTCCGGATCGAGCCGGTGGGGCCGCATTTCTTCAAGGTCGTGATGAAGTTCGGCTACATGGAGACGCCGAACATCCCCAAGACCCTGGTGCTGCTGCGCCGCCAGGGCTTCAAGTTCGACATCATGGCGACGTCGTTCTTCCTGTCCCGCCGCTCGATCCGCCCGGCGACCCATTCGGGCATGCCGCTCTGGCAGGACCGGATTTTCATAACGCTCGCCAAGAATGCGAACGACGCCACCGACTTCTTCCAGATCCCCACCGGGCGGGTGGTCGAGGTGGGGACGCAGGTGACGGTGTAGGGGCGATCCTGATCGCACACAGGAAACAACGGGTTTCCAAAGGGCTCAGCCCTTTGGCGGGGTTCCGGGGCGGAGCCCGGAGGCTTGCAGGGCTCTGCCCTGCACTCGCAAAAGGGCTGAGCCCTTTTGAAACCCGAATTGTCATGGCGGCGCGAACAGGTTCTCCGCCATGAAATCCACGAAGACGCGGATCTTCGGCGCGAGCTGACGGCTCGACGGCCAGAGAATGCGGAAGGTGCCGCAGCGGTGCACCGCGTCGTCCATCACGCTCATCAGCGTCCCGGCCGCGATCTGCGCGCGGACCGCGAAATCCGGCAGGCAGGCGATGCCGAGGCCGCGCTCGGCCAGGCAGACCAGCGGCTCGATGGTGTTGGAGGTCGCCGCGGTCCGCAAGTCGATCGTGTCGCCCGCCCCCAGCAGCCAATCCTCCAGGCGGCCCGTGGTCGGGAAGCGATGGCGCAGGCACCGGTGCCCGGCGAGGTCGCCGAGCGAGCCCGGGATTCCGTGCGCGGCGAAATAGGCGGGCGCGCCGACCAGCTTGAGGTCGTAGCTGCCGAGCACCCGGGTCATCAGCCGCGAATCCCGCGCCTCGCCGGTGCGGATCACCGCATCGAACCCCTCGTCGATCACGTCGACCAGCCGGTCGGTGAAATCGAGGTCGAGCTCGATCTCCGGCCAGGTTTCCATGAAGGCCGAGAGCGTCGGCACCATCAGGCGGCCGACCATCGGCAGGCTCACGCGCAGTTTTCCGCGCGGCGCATCCCGCGTCTGGGACAATTCCAACTCGGCCTGCTCGATCTCGCAGAGGATCTTCCGGCAGCGTTCGAGGAACTGCCCGCCTTCCGGGGTCAGCGTGACCACCCGGGTCGAGCGGTGGAACAACCGGACGCCGAGCCGCTCCTCCAGGCGCGCCACCGCCTTGCCGACCGCCGAGGCGGAGACGCCGAGCTGCCGGCCCGCCGCCGTGAAGCTGCGTGCCTCAGCGGCCTGCATGAAGGCGGTCAGGGATCCGAGCCTATCCATCGTGCGAGCCGATTGCGGACGAATTTGTCCGATATGTCGAGAATTGTAGCCTGATGATCGGGACAGGCAAGCGATCCTATCGTCACCACCAGAGCCGGTGACCGGCCTTCTGGCGCCGCGCCCGGAAGGGGCATCGCCTCGATCGGACAGGTGTGCGATGACGGCGACCACGGAACCCCGAACCCTTCCCGGCCAATCTATTGCCGGCAGAAGTAGCGATCCGACCGAATCGAACAGCCTTCCCCTGGCCGGGCTGCTGGCGCTGGCCCTGGCCGGCTTCATCACCATCCTGACCGAGGCGCTGCCCGCCGGCCTGCTGCCGCAGATCGGCGCCGGCCTCGCGGTGCCGGAATCCCTGGCCGGGCAGCTCGTCACGATCTACGCACTGGGCTCGCTGATCGCCGCGATCCCGTTGACGGCGGCGACACAGGGCCTGCGCCGCCGGACGCTGCTGCTGGCCGCGATCCTCGGCTTCGCGGTGGCCAACACCGTCACGGCGGTATCGGCGTCTTACGCCCTGACGCTGGCGGCGCGCCTCGTCGCCGGCGTCTCGGCCGGCCTGCTCTGGGCCCTGCTCGTCGGGTACGCGGCCCGCATGGTGCCGGAGCACCAGAAGGGCCGCGCCATCGCGGTCGCCATGGTCGGCATCCCGCTGGCGCTCTCGCTGGGCATCCCCGCCGGCACCTTCCTCGGCACGGCGATCGGCTGGCGGGCCTGTTTCGGCGTGATGAGCGGGCTGACGCTGATCCTCGTCGCGTGGGTCCTGGTCACGGTGCCGGATTTCCCCGGCCAGCCGGGCGGCCGACGCTACGCCCTGCGCACTGTCTTCGCCCTGGCCGGCGTGCGCCCGGTGCTGTTCGTGACGCTGGCCTTCGTGCTGGCCCACAACATCCTCTACACCTACGTCGCGCCGTTCCTCGCCGTCGGCGGCATGAGCGAGCGGACGGATCTGGTGCTGCTGATCTTCGGCGCCGCCTCGCTGATCGGCCTCTGGGTCGTGGGCGTCCTGATCGACCGGCATGCGCGGGCGCTGACGCTGCTCAGCGCCGGCCTGTTCGGGCTCGCGACGCTGATCTTCGGCCTCCGGAATGACGATCCGGCAGCGATCTGTGCCGCCGCCGCGATCTGGGGGCTCGCCTATGGTGGCGTGCCGACCCTGTTCCAGGCAGCGCTGGCCAAGGCGTCCGGTGACGCGGCCGATATCGCGCAGGCGATGCTGGTCACGGTCTGGAACGTGGCGATCGCGGGCGGCGGAATCGTCGGCGGCCTGTTGCTCGACAGGGTCGGTACCGCGGCCTTCGCGCCCGCTCTGCTCGCCCTGCTCGTGCCGACCCTGATCGTCATCGGGACGGCGCGGCAGCATGGCTTTCCGCACACGCGACCCTGAAGAGGCCGTCGTTCGAAAAGCCGACATGTGCGCCGCCACACGCAGCATGTATCAGACGCGGGCCTCCGGACTCATGCCGCGGACGCTTTGCGTTGCGCACGACCGGAATCGTAGCTTAGAATCCTCCCATTCTGAACCCCAGGGTCCGATCGTCAGGTTGTCGTCCATCAGCGGGTGCGTGGACGAGACGACCGGTCGGCGCCCCCGATGCGGCCCGGGCCCGATTGAACGCCGTTCCGGCGTCGCCAGACAGGATACACCGATGATCAAACTCACCGTGAACGGGGCTGCGCGCAGCTTCGACGGCGATCCCGACATGCCGCTGCTGTGGTACCTGCGCGACGAGCTGGGCCTCACCGGAACCAAGTTCGGCTGCGGCGTGTCGCTGTGCGGCGCCTGCACGATCCATCTCGGCGGCGCGGCGACCCGCGCCTGCATCACGCCGATCTCGGCGGCCGCCGACCAGGAGGTCGTGACCATCGAGGGCCTGTCGCCCGACGGCAACCACCCGGTGCAGGTGGCGTGGCGCGACCTCAACGTCGCCCAGTGCGGCTACTGCCAGTGCGGACAGATCATGCAGGCCGCCGCGCTGCTCAAGGACACGCCGAAGCCGTCCGAGCAGGACATCGACGACACGATGAGCGGCAACATCTGCCGCTGCGGCACCTATCCGCGCATCCGCGCGGCGATCCATCAGGCCGCCGGCCAGACGGCGCCCGCCGGCAAGGGAGAGCGCCTGTGATCCAAGAACCAATGATCTCGGCCCAGATGATGGCCGAACTGGCCGCTCAACCGACCGCCGACACGACCACTCGGCCGGTGCTCGCCAATGTCAGCCGCCGCGGCATCCTCGGCGGCGCCGGCGCCCTGGTGCTCGCCCTGTCCCTGCGCGACGCCCGCGCCGACGAGGGCCAGACCGCCGAGCAGAAGGCCCAGAAGTTCGGCGCCGACGGCATGCCGCACGGCTGGCGCGACGACCCGAAGATTTTCGTGTCGATCGCCCCGGACGGCACCGTCACGGTGACCAACCACCGCTCCGACATGGGCCAGGGCGTGCGCACCTCCGTGGCGCTCACCGTCGCCGACGAACTCGAGGCCGACTGGCCGAAGGTGAAGGTGATCCAGGCCTGGGGCGACGAGGAGCGCTTCGGCAATCAGGACACCGACGGCTCGCGCTCGCTGCGCCACTTCTTCCAGCATTTCCGCCATGCCGGCGCGGCCGCGCGGCTGATGCTGATCGAGGCTGCGGCCAAGCAATGGGGCGTGCCGGCCTCCGAGGTGACGGCTTCCAACCACACGCTCACCCACGCCAAGTCGAAGCGCAGCCTCGGCTACGGCGCCGTGGCGCAGGCGGCCTCCGAGCTGCCGGTGCCCACGAACGTCACGCTGAAGAACCCGAAGGATTTCCGGTACATCGGTACCGGCAAGATCGGGCTGATCGACAACGTCGACATCACCACGGGCCGGGCCGTCTACGGCCTCGACACCAAGCTCGACGGGATGCTGTACGCGGTGGTCGCCCGCCCGGCGGTCTACGGCGGCAAGGTCAAGTCCTACGACGACACCGAGGCCAGGAAGGTCGCGGGCGTCGTCAAGATCTTCAAGATCGACGGCGGCGAGATCCCGAGCGAGTTCATGCCGCTCGGCGGTGTCGCGGTCGTCGCAAAAAATACCTGGGCGGCCCTGAAGGCGCGCGACGCGCTCAAGATCACCTGGGATGACGGCCCGAACGCCGGCTACGACACCGACGTGTTCCGCAAGGAGCTGGAGGCCGCCGCGCGCAAGCCCGGCAAGGTGGTGCGCAACCAGGGCGACGTCGACGGCGCGATGGCCAAGGCCAAGACCAAGGTCGAGGCCGAATACTTCGTGCCGCACCTGTCCCAGTCGCCGATGGAGCCCCCGGCCGCCGTGGCCCGGGTCAAGGACGGGTTCTGCGAGGCCTGGGCCTGCACGCAAGGCCCCCAGGCGGCCAACGACCGCCTGATGAAGGCGCTCAAGCTGCCCGACGACAAGGTCAAGGTGAACGTCACGCTGCTCGGCGGCGGCTTCGGGCGCAAGTCCAAGCCCGACTACGTGGTCGAGGCCGCGCTCTGCTCGCAGGCGGTGGACGGCGCGCCCGTCAAGCTCGCCTGGACCCGCGAGGACGACATCCACCACGGCTACTACCACACGATCTCGGTGGAGCACCTGGAGGCCGGCCTCGACGAGAAGGGGATGCCGGTGGCCTGGCTGCACCGCTCGGTGGCGCCGACGATCGGGTCGATCTTCGCGCCCGATCCGAAGCACGAGCTGCCGTTCGAGCTCGGGATGGGTCTGGTGAACACGCCGTTCAACCTGCCCAACGCCCGGATGGAGAACCCGGAAGCCGCCGCCCATGTCCGGATCGGCTGGTTCCGCTCGGTCTCGAACATCCCGCACGCCTTCGCGATCCAGTCCTTCGTGTCGGAGCTGGCGCACGCGGCCGGCCGCGACCCGAAGGAGTACCTGCTGGATCTCATCGGCCCGGCCCGCAAGATCGACCCGACCTCGATCGGCGACGTCTGGAACCACGGTGAGGACCCGAAGCTCTACCCGATCGATACCGGCCGCCTGCGCGGCGTGATCGAGGCCGTCGCCCAGGGCGCCGGCTGGGGACGGCAGATGCCCAAGGGCCGCGGCCTCGGCATCGCCGGCCATTACAGCTTCGTCACCTACACGGCGGTGGCGGCTGAGGTGGAGGTCGACGACAAGGGCCAGGTGAAGGTCCACGCCATCGACATCGCGGTCGATTGCGGGCCGCAGGTGAACCCGGAGCGCATCCGGTCGCAGATGGAAGGCGCCGTGGTCATGGGGATGGGGCTCGCCCTCACCTCCGAGATCACCTTCAAGCAGGGCCGGGCGGTGCAGAACAACTTCGACGGCTACGAGATCATCCGGATCGACGCCGCCCCGAAGGTCGTTCGCGTGCACCTGGTGCCGACCGGCTCCTATGACGGGCCGCTCGGCGGCGTCGGCGAGCCCGGCGTGCCGCCGGTGGCACCCGCCATCGCCAACGCGGTCTTCGCCGCCACCGGCCGGCGCGTGCGGCAATTGCCGATCCGCGACCAGCTCAGCGCCTGAACCGCGCCGCATCGCGACGCGTTGGGGGACCGGGGACCTGATCCTCGGCCCCCCGCCACGAAAGAGTTCGACCCGATGATGCGTCCCGCCGCCTTCACGGTTTCCGTCACCGTGCCCCTGGCCCTGATCCTGACGGCGGCCCCGGTCCTCGCCTCCCCGTGCTCGGACAAGATCGACGCCCTGTCGAAGCGGGTGACCTCGGAGGCGACCGCCTCGATCTCGGCCTCGACCAGCGGCCAGGGCAACGCGGCCAAGCGCAGCGGTGAGGGCGTGACCGGCACCGAGGGCCAGCGCGCAAACGAATCCCCCCAGGCGCCCCCGGAGAAGTCGGCCCAGGCCGGCGAAGGCGCCGACGCCGCCCAGCAGGCCAAGGTCGCGCTGGACGAGGCGCGGACCGCCGATTCCAAGGGTGACGCCGCCGCTTGCGAGGCCGGCGTGGCCCGCGCCGAGGGTCAGCTGAAGAAGGCGCCCTGAGGCGTCGGTTGCGGTACCGGGCCGTCGATCACGTGGGCCCGACGCCGTGACCGTGCTAAAACATCGCTCTGAGTTGCATCTTTCGGCAAACCCATCGTTTCGGGATCTGCCACGTCCAAGCGATAGTCTGCACCGTCATTCCGGGGCGCCGTAGGCGAGCCCGGAATCCAGAACCATTGTCGGTGCAAAGGTTTGGCGCGTCGGCGGCTCTGGATCCCGGGCTCCGCTGCGCGGCCCCGGGATGACTGGGCGGGGCGGCTCGGATCATTCTTCCGCCCAGGGGACTAAAACTGAGCATCGGCGTCCGGCGGGGCGTCGCCTCCCAGACGGAAGCTGCAAAACGCAGACGGGGATCGTGCTCCCTCCGGCGGCGGTTTCGCTCGTCTCGAAGGGGTCTATCCCCGGCGGTCGGGGCGGCGCGAAGCCCGCCCCGCGCTGCGGCCTCAGGCGGCCGCGGCGGCGAGTGCGTGGGGGTTGCCGTTCAGGCCGGCGCAGAGATCGTCGATCTCGGTGAGGTCCAGGGCATCCCCGGCCCTTCCCGCGATGGTGTCGATCAGGTGGTCCTGGCGGGGGTCGAACGGATGACCCTGCATCCGGTAGAACTGGTAATAGCGCAGAGCCGCCAGGACGGTGTCGCGCTCGCGGTCGGTTACGGTGAAGTGCTGCATGGGTCTTCGTCTTCCCCTTGTGGCTTCAACGAACGCCCGGGCGGGCCGCGACGCCGAACCCGAGCTTGACCGTTGTAACCGGTGGGCAACGGCCCGACCAGTTCTTGACAGCTCGCGCGGATGTGATTCGCGTCATTTAAGATTTTGGTCCTGCCCCGGGGAACCCGGCCGCGAATCGAAAAGCCCTTCGCCGGCAAGGCGTTGCGATCCGCTCGGGCGTCACAGGCCGAGGTCGGCGAGAAAGCCTGTCAGCGCCGTGCTCGCCGGCCCGTAGCGGGCATCGTCGAACGCGTCGGCGTTGTCCGAGGGCTCCAGGTTGATTTCGCAGGTGGAAATTCCGAGGGCTCGGGCCTGCCGGACATAGCCCGCCGCCGGATAGACCGCTCCCGAGGTCCCCACCGCCACGAACAGGTCGGCGGCGGCGAGCGCGTCCTCGATCGCGGCGAGATGCATCGGCATCTCGCCGAACCAGACCACGTCCGGCCGCATCCGGCCCCCGATCCCGCAGGCCGGGCAAGCTGAGGCCCTGTTCAGGTCGTCGCGCCACGGCGTGACCGCCTCGCAGGCGGTGCAGCGGGCCTTGAGCAACTCGCCGTGCATGTGGACGACCGCGCGCGAGCCGGCCCGCTCGTGCAGGTCGTCGACGTTCTGCGTGCACAGGAACAGCCGGCCGCCCCGTTCGGCTAGCCGCGCCTCGGCCCGGGCCAGGGCGGCATGCGCGGCGTTGGGCGCGGCCGCGACCACGCCCCGGCGGCGATGGTCGTAGAAATCGAGCACGGTGTCGGGATCGGCCGCATAGGCCTCCGGGGTGGCGAGCTTCATCGGGTCGAACCGCGCCCAGATCCCGCCGCGGTCCCGGAACGTGCCGAGCCCGCTCTCGGCCGACACGCCGGCCCCGGTCAGCACGAAGATGTTTTTCGGATCATCCATGCGGTATCCCCCGCCCGTCGGTTGATTGGCCGGAAATGTCCGCTCGTTGGCGGTGCGGTTTCTTTCGCGCGCCTATCGAGAGAGCGATCCTACCGCTCGCTTCACCAAGCGGGAGACACGAAATGTCCGATGTTGCGCTGCTGGTCATCGATGTCCAGGATTCCTTCCGTCACCGGCCGTTCTGGAGCGAGGCGGATGTCCCGCTCTTCACCGAACGCCTGCAAGCGCTCATCGACGGCGCCGTGGCGCGCAAGATTCCGGTGCTGCAGGTGTTCCACCTCGCCGATTCCGGGCCGTTCTCCCTCGAGTCGGGTCATGTCCGCACCCTTGAGCCGATCGTGATCGCGCCGGACGCGATCTTCCACAAGCGTAAGCACAGCGCGCTGGTCGATACCGGGCTGGCGGGCTGGCTGACGCAGCACGGCATCCGGCGCCTGATCGTGTCGGGGATCCGCACCGAGCAATGCTGCGAGACCACCACCCGCCACGCCTCCGACAGCGGCTGGCAGGTGGATTACGTCACCGAGGCGACGCTGACCTTCGCGATGACCCATCCGTCCGGCCGCCGGTTCGAGGCGGACGACATCAAGGCCCGCACCGAGCTGGTGCTGGTCGACCGCTTCGCCCGCATCGCCACGGTGGAACAGGCGCTCGCCGGCCGGGACCTGCCGGTCGCCGCATGAGCGAGGCGGCGCGGCGCAGCATCCCGGTCCTGGTGGTCCTGCCGCCGCGCACGCTGCTGCTCGACCTCGCCGGCCCGGTCGAGGTCCTGCGCATCGCCGGGGCGGCCCAGGACCGGGTCGCGTTCGCGGTGCGCTACGCGGCGCCGGCCCCGCGCACCCGCTGCTCGATCGGGCTGGATCTCGGCGGCACGGAGCCGCTGCCGGACACGATCGCGCCGGGCACCGTCGTGCTCCTGCCCGGATCGTCGTCCCGGGTGCTCGGCTTCGAGGCCGATCCGGACGACGCGGCGGCCGAAGCGCGGATCGTCGATTGGCTGCGCGGCGCGGTCCGGCCGGGCCACACCCTGGTGACGGTCTGCGAGGGCACGCTGCTGGCGGCCCGGGCCGGCCTGTTCGACGGCTATGCCTGCACCACCCATCACGCCAGCTGCGCCCGTCTCGCCGACCTGGCGCCCAGGGCTCGGGTGCTGGAGAACCGGCTGTTCGTGCAGGACCGCGACCGGTTCAGCAGCGCCGGCGTGACCGCGGGCGTCGACCTGATGCTCCACCTCGTCGCCGAATGGGCCGGCCCGGCCACGGCGCTGGCGGCGGCCCGGACCCTGGTCGTCTACATGCGCCGCGGCGCCGACGACCCGCAGCTCTCGCCCTGGCTGGAAGGCCGCAGCCATCTCCACCCGGTGGTGCATCGTGCCCAGGACGCGATCGCGGCCGAACCCGCCCGCGACTGGTCGCCCGAAATCCTGGGCCGCCTTGCGGGGGCCAGCCCGCGCAACCTCGCCCGGCTGTTCCGCAGCCATGCCGGCATGACCGTGACCGATGCGGTCAACCGCGCCCGGATCGCGCTGGCCCGGGACCTGATCGCCCAGACCGACCTCGCCCTGGAGCAGGTCGCCGACCGCGCGGGCTTCGGTTCCGCCCGGCATATGCGCCGCGTCTGGCGGCAGTTCCACGAAGCAGCCCCCTCGAGCCTTCGCGCCGAAGTCCCGGTTTCGAAAGGTCCGTGACCTTTCGCGGGTCCAGGGCAGAGCCCTGGGTGTCTCAGGGGCTCCGCCCCCGAACCCCGCCATAGGGCTGAGCCCTTTGGGAACCCATGACTTGCGCACTCTGGACCCCGCCGGATGGCTGTGCCCTCCTCGCGTCGTCCGAATCGGCGCGGACGATGCATCCGCCCGTCCCGACAGGCGCCCGCGGGCGCGGAGGAGAGCGCATCATGCCCGAATTCGACCTCGCCATCCGCGGCGGCACGGTGGTCACCGCGAGCGACACGGTGCAGGCGGATGTCGGCGTGCGCGGCGGGCGGATCGTGGCGGTCGCCGAGGGCATCGCCGACGCGGCCCGGGTGATCGACGCCTCCGGGCTGCTGGTCCTGCCGGGCGGCATCGACAGCCATGTCCACATCGCCCAGGATCCCGGCCCCGGCATCGTCATGGCCGACGATTTCGCCAGCGCCACCCGGGCGGCGGCGGCCGGCGGCAACACCTGCGTGATGCCGTTCGCGGTCCAGCCCCGGGGCGGCTCGCTGCGCGGCGCGGTCGACGCCTATCGCGCCAAGGCCGAGGGCCAGTGCCACGTCGACGTGGCGATCCACATGATCATCGCAGATCCGAGCGAGGCGGTGCTCGGCCAGGAGCTGCCGGCCCTGGTCGCCGACGGCTACACCTCGTTCAAGGTGTTCATGACCTACGACGACCTGGTGCTGAACGACCGCCAGCTGCTGGACGTGTTCCACGTCGCGCGGCGGCAGGGCGCCCGGGTGATGGTCCACGCCGAGGGCTACGACGCGATCCGCTATCTCAGCGACCGGCTGGAGCGGGCCGGCGAGACCAAGCCCTACGGCCACGCCCTGTCCCGGCCCGAGGTGGTCGAGCGCGAGGCGGCCCACCGGGCGATCAGCCATGCCGAGCTGATCGATTTGCCGATCGTCATCGTCCACGTCTCGGGCCGCGAGGCCACGGAGCAGATCGCCTGGGCGCAAGCGCGCGGCCTGAAGATCCGGGCGGAGACGTGCCCGCAATACCTGACGCTGACCGCCGAGCACATGAAGGGGCTCGGCCTCGACGATCCTATGGCGGGCGCGAAATACGTCTGCTCGCCGCCACCCCGGGACGAGGCCAGTCAGGAGGCGGTCTGGTCCGGCATCCGGCGCGGCATCTTCGACGTGGTCTCGTCGGACCATTCGCCGTTCCGCTACGACGACCCGCAGGGCAAGCTCAACCCGCGCGGGAAATCCTCGTTCCGCTGGATCCCGAACGGCATCCCGGGTGTCGAGACAAGGCTGCCGGTGTTCTTCTCCGAAGGCGTCTCGAAGGGACGGATCAGCCTTAACCAGTTCGTCGCGCTGACCGCGACGAACCACGCGAAGCTCTACGGCCTCTATCCGCGCAAAGGCTCGATCGCCCCGGGCTTCGACGCCGACCTGACCCTCTGGGACCCGAACAAGCGCGAGACGATCCGCCAAGAGATCCTCCACCACGGCTCCGACTACACCCCCTGGGAGGGCTTTGCGGTCACCGGCTGGCCGGTGATGACCATCGCGGGCGGTCAGGTGATCGCCGAGGACGGCAAGGTCCTGTCCGAGCCGGGCCGTGGCCGGGTGCTCGACCGGGCGGTCGATCCGGCGGATCGGCAGGGCGCATGAGGCCCCCTGGCCCGGCCCTTGCTCCGCGGCGGTGGGGGAGCCTCGCATGAATGTCGAGCTGATCGGCCTGACCAAGCGCTATGGCGCGGCGACCGCGGTCGATGGCATCGACCTGAAGGTACCGTCCGGGGCCTATTGCTGCCTGCTCGGCCCCTCCGGCTGCGGCAAGACCACGACGCTGCGGATGATCGGCGGCCACGAGCGCGCCAGCGCGGGCGACGTGGTGATCGGCCCGAAGGCGGTAGGCGACGCAACGCCGGCCGAGCGCGGCACCGCCATGATGTTCCAGAGCTACGCCCTGTTCCCGCATCTCGACGCGCGGGACAACGTCGCCTTCAGCCTGCGGATGCGCGGCATCGGCAAAGCCGAGCGCCGGGCCAAGGCGATGGCGATGCTCGACCTCGTGCAGATGGGCCACCTCGCCGGGCGCCTGCCGGCCCAGCTCTCGGGCGGGCAGCAGCAGCGCGTCGCGCTTGCCCGGGCCCTCGTCACCGGCCCGAAGGTGCTGCTGCTCGATGAGCCGCTCTCGGCGCTGGACCCGTTCCTGCGGGTGCGGATGCGGGTGGAGCTGAAGCGGATCCAGACCGAGCTCGGGCTCACCTTCATCCACGTCACCCACAGCCAGGAGGAGGCGATGGCGCTCTCCGACCTCGTGGTGGTGATGAATGCCGGCCGGATCGAGCAGGCCGCCGACCCGCGCACCGTGTTCGAGCGGCCGGCCACCGCCTTCGTGGCCCGGTTCATCGGCGGCCACAACGTGATCCGCCTGCCCGACGGGATGATTGCCGTGCGGGCCGACCGGATGCGGCTCGGCGACGAGGCCGGTCCGGGCGCGCTCGCGGCCCGGGTGGTCGCGGTCGAGTACCAGGGCACCAGCGTCCATGTCGGCCTCGATGCCGACGGGCTGGAACAGCCGCCCGAAGCCCTGGCCGAGAGCTCGGCCGCGCTCACCGCCGTGCTCAGCGATGCCGCCTTCGCGGCCCACCCGCTCCGGCCGGGCGACACGATCCCGGTCGGCTGGGACGCCACCGCCGCCCACCGCCTCGACGCGTAGATTGTTGGAGACGACCATGGACCCGTTCTCGAAGCCGAGCCGGCGCACGCTGCTGAAAGGGGCCGCGGCCCTGGCGGCGACGCCGGTGACCGGCTTCCCGGCCGTGCACGCGGCCGAGCCCGTGACCCTGCGCTACCTCGGTACCGCGGTGAGCCAGTCCGCCGACATCGCCCGGAAGGTGAAGGAGGATCTCGGGATCACCCTCGAATACATTCCCGTGGTCACCGACGAGGTGACCAAGCGCGTGGTCACCCAGCCGAACTCGTTCGATCTGGTCGACACCGAGTATTTCAGCCTCAAGAAGATCATCCCGTCGGGCAACCTGAGCGGCCTGGACGCCAAGCGGATCAAGCTCGCCGACCAGATCTCTTCGGTGTTCACCAAGGGCGAGGTGAGCGGGAAGCGGATCGGCGACCAGGGCACCGCGCCCCGGAAGGTGTTCTACCTCGAGGGCCAGACCGGCAAAACCTTCGCGTCCGCGCCGACCGAGTGGCTGACCCTGATCCCGACCACCTACAACGCCGACACGCTCGGCATCCGACCCGACCTGATCAAGCGGCCGGTGGAGAGCTGGAAGGATCTGCTCAACCCCGAGTTCAAGGGCAAGGCGTCGATCCTGAACATCCCGTCCATCGGCATCATGGACGCCGCCATGGTGGTGGAGGCCACCGGCGACTACACCTACGGCGACAAGGGCAACATGACGAAGCCCGAGATCGACCGCACCATCAAGGTGCTGATCGAGGCCAAGCGCGCCGGGCAGTTCCGGGCCTTCTGGCAGGACTTCAACGAATCCGTGAACCTGATGGCGTCCGGCGAGACGGTGATCCAGTCGATGTGGTCGCCCGCCGTCACCAAGGTGCGCGCCCAGGGCGTGCCCTGCACCTACCAGCCGCTCAAGGAGGGCTACCGCGCCTGGGCCCAGGGCTTCGGCATCCCGAAGACGCTCTCCGGCCGGAAGCTCGACGCCGCCTACGACTTCATCAACTGGTTCCTGTCCGGCTGGGCCGGGGCCTATCTCAACCGCCAGGGCTATTATTCCGCGGTGCTGGAGACCGCGAAGGCGCACATGCAGCCCGACGAATGGGCGTTCTGGATGGAGGGCAAGCCCGCCGAGAAGGACATCCTGGGCCCCGACGGCACCCTGATCGAGAAGGCCGGCGCCACCCGCGACGGCGGCTCCTTCGACCAGCGCATGGGCTCGGTCGCCTGCTGGAACGCCGTGATGGACGAGAACACCTACATGGTGCGCAAGTGGAACGAGTTCATCGCCGCGTGAGCGGGCTGGCGCATACCCTCCCCTCCCCCCTCGGTGAGGGAGACTGTCGGCCTCGCGCCGTTCTGGATGAGGCGCGGGTCCCCTCTCCCGTGTGGGAGAGGGACAGGGTGAGGGGACAGGTTTGTCCGGATAGGGCGCATCCCTCACCCCAACCCTCTCCCGCACGGGAGAGGGGGCGCGTCGCGACCGATGCAAGCCTCGGAGCCGGCCGTAGGCAGCCGGATGCGGCCACGCCGGCGAGGGCACCCCAGTGAACGACCTCGCCCTCCCCCGCACCGGCGAGACCGCCGCCGCGTCGATCGCCACCGCCCCCCGGCCCCGCCGCCGCAGCCTCGCCTATCTCCAGGCCGCCCCGCTGGCCCTGGTGTTCCTGGTCTTCCTGGTGGTGCCGCTGCTGCTCACCGGCATCGTGTCGTTCTGGGAGTACAACGAGTACGCGATCACCCCGGCGCTGACCCTGCAGAACTACACCGACGTGTTCGACGGCTGCCTCTCCGCCGATCTCTGCACCACCGTGCGCACCTATCTCTCGACCCTGAAATTCGTCGCCCTCACCCTGGCGATCACCCTGCCGCTGGGCTTTGCCATCGCCTACTTCCTGGCCTTCCATATCCGCTCGGACACGGTGCGGATGGGCCTGTTCCTGCTCTGCACGATCCCGTTCTGGACCTCGAACGTGATCCGCATGATCTCGTGGATCCCGCTGCTCGGCCGCAACGGCCTGATCAACGACACGCTCCGCAGCCTCGGCCTGATCAAGGCGCCGATCGAGGGGCTGCTCTATTCCGACTTCGCGGTGGTGCTGGCCTTCGTGCACCTCGACACGGTGTTCATGATCGTGCCGATCTTCAACAGCCTGGCCCGGATCGACCGGTCGCTGATCGAGGCGGCGCGCGATTGCGGCGCCTCCGGGTTCCAGACCCTGTGGAACGTGGTGCTGCCGCTGGCCAAGCCCGGCATCGCCATCGGCTCGATCTTCGTGGTGACCCTGGTGATGGGCGACTTCGTCACCGTCGGCATGATGGGCGGGCAGCAGATCGCCAGCGTCGGCAAAGTGATCCAGGTGCAGATGGCCTATCTGCAATTTCCGGCCGCCGCCGCCAACGCGGTTGTGCTGCTGGCCGCCGTGCTGCTGATGATCCTGGGGCTCACCCGGATGATCGATCTGCGCAGGGAGCTGTAGGATGGACCGGCCGCGCGGCTTCGCCTTCTACGGGCTCGCCGGGATTTTCTGCCTCTACGTCCTGTTCCTGTACGGGCCGACCCTGACGATCCTCGCCTTGAGCTTCCAGGGCCCGTCCGGCGGCCTGACCTTCCCGATGAACGGGGTCTCGACCCACTGGTTCGCCAAGCTGTGGGAGGGGGTCGGCGTCGTCGACATCTGGGCGGCGCTGCGGCGCTCGCTGATGCTCGGGCTGGTGGTGATGGCGCTCACCGTCACCCTCGCGTTCTATGCCGGCCTCGCCTTCCGCAAGGGGTTCCGGGGGGCGGGCCTCGTCTTCGCCCTGGCGGTGTCGAGCCTGATCGTGCCCTCGATCGTGGTTTCGCTCGGGATCGGGCTGGAATTCCGGCTGCTCGACGACGGGATCAAGGCGCTGGCAGAGGCCACCGGCTGGGGATTCCTGCAGGACCACGCCACCCTCATGGGCCTCTACAGCTCGGCGCTGGGGGCGCATCTCACCTGGACGCTGCCCTTCGGCCTGCTGATCATGTTCGCGGTGTTCAACCGGTTCAGCCCCGCCTACGAGGAGGCGGCCCGCGACCTCGGCGCCACCGGCGCGCAGACGCTGCGGCACGTGGTGGTGCCGATCCTGGCCCCGGCCCTGGTCGGCGTCGCCCTGTTCGGCTTCACCCTGTCCTTCGACGAGCTCGCCCGCACCAGCCAGGCGATCGGCGGCCGCAACACCCTGCCGCTGGAGCTGCAGGGCCTGACCACCACGGTGACGACGCCGGAGATCTACGCGCTCGGCACCACCACGACGGCGTTCTCCGCCCTGGTGATCGGCACCGCCCTCGGCCTGACCGTGTGGCTGCAGAAGCGCCGGGCGCGGCGGGCGCTGGCGGGGCTGCGGCCGTAAGGGGGGCGGTCCGGCGTGCGGTGAGACCCGCGCAAGTCTGTTGCCGGATGAAACGCGACCCTTTCCCAGACGCCTGGAACGCCAGTGGAAGGCGATCCGGGACCTAGTAGGCAATGCGCCGCGTAGCGGCACCATCAAGAAGCGGCGTTGCTACGAGCGGACGCTTTGCGTCGTCCTGTGCTGGATCCCGGGTCGCATGCCGCTGACGCTGCATGCGCCTGGGAAAAGGGGTGGCGCGCGCATGGCGACGCTCTGCAAGTCAGTTTTCATGGAGCCGATATCTGCGACTGTCACGCACCACCCTTGACGGCTTTCATCCGGTTGACGTGGTGAACACGCAACTCGGCGAATACCTCATCGGCAGGAATCGCTGGCCGGGGATCGTCCAGCGCCTCATGCACCTTCCACCGGAGGACGGCATCCAACGCCCCATCCCCGCGGTCGAGCACCTGCAGCACCGCATCGCCGCTGGCACAGCGACCGGATTTTGTGCGGGCCTCGGCGCTCGCCTGTGAATCGCGGAGGTTAGCGGCGATGGGCTTGCTCGTACGCATCAATCGCCTCCCCTTGAGTCGTACTGATCGAGGGGTCGCGGCGCCCCTCACCGTCATTGCGAGCGCGGCGAAGCAACCCAGTGCAGCGCGCGCTTCCAGATCGTAGCGTGTCCCTGGGTCGCTTCGCTACGCTCGCGATGACGGCGCGGAACGAGCAGCAACCGATCCAGCCGGATCACTGTGAGAGCGCCATTCGGCCTCGAGCATGCCCGCACGCAAAGCGACTGCGGCGTGATCGGCGGCCCCACCCGAACATTGCCAATCCGCCCCCATCCGTGTATGCGCACCGCGCGCCCTCCGACACCCTTGGAGGCAGGGGCGCACCGGAAAGGTCACAGCCGTCCGCGTCGGGCGGCTTTTTCGTTTTCCGGGTCCCAACATCATTTTGAAGGATCACGCCATGAGCGCAGTCAAGACGCTTGAGGCCGTGGCACGCGACCGGGTCGGCAAGGGGGCCGCCCGGGCCGTTCGTCGCCAGGGTCAAGTTCCCGCCGTCGTGTACGGAGGCGGCCAGCCGCCGCAAGCCATCGCCATCGATCTCGTCCGCGCCCGCACCCTGATCTACGCCGGCGGGTTCAAGACCACGCTGTTCGAGATCAAGGCCGGCGGCAAGACCGTTCGGGCGATCCCGCGCGACTTCCAGCTCGACCCGGTCAGCGGCGTGCCGCTGCATGTCGACTTCCTGCGCGTCGTCTCCGGTCAGACCGTGACCGTCGAGGTGCCGGTGCACTTCATCAACGAGGACGCGGCCCCCGGCATCAAGAAGCTCGGCGGCACCCTCAACATCGTCGCCCATACCCTGACCCTCGAGGTCGCCCCGGACCAGATCCCGGACGCGATCGAGGTCGACCTGACCGGCCGCCAGATCGGCGACGTGATCCACGTCTCCGACGTCAAGATCCCGGCCGGCACGCACACCGGCGAGCCCCACGATCCGGTCGCCAACATCGTGCCGCCGACCGTGCTGGGCGCCGAGGTCGAGGCCGAGGAGGCCGCGATCGCCGAGGCGCAGTCGGCCGAGGCCGCCGAGGAGAAGGCCGAAGAGGCGTCCGAGGACGAAGAGAAGAAGGACGGCGAGGAGGCCTGAGCCTCGTCGCACTTCACGTCGCGTCGAGAGCCCCGGCCCCCGCCGGGGCTCTCTTCGTTTCAGGGGGCACCGCCAGGTCTATGGGCTCCCAAAGGGCTCAGCCCTTTGGCGGGGTTCGGGGGCGGAGCCCCCGATGTATCGGGCGAAGCCCGACAGCAGGGCGCTGCCCTCCACCCGCAAACGGTCTCGGACCTTTTGAAACCGGGACTTTGCTACGGATACAGCCGCGACCGGCTCCAGCCGTCGCCGGCGCGGGTGAAGCGGACCCGGTCGTGCAGGCGGTAATCGCCGTTCTGCCAGAATTCCAGCGACACCGGGGCGATGCGGAAGCCGGTCCAGTGCTCCGGCCGGGGGATCGGGCCGTCCTCGTAGCGGGCGGCGAGCTCCGTCACCTCGGCCATCAGCGTGGCGCGGTCGGTGAGCGGGCGGGACTGGCGACTGGCGATGGCGCCGAGCCGGCTCTCCCGGCGGCGGCTCTCGAAATAGGCGTCCGCCTCCTCCGGCGTCACCGGCGAGACCGGCCCGCGGGCGCGGATCTGCCGGCGCAGGCTCTTCCAGTGCAGCACCAGGGCGGCCTGCGGGTTCTGGGCCAACTCCTCGCCCTTGGCGGACTGGACGTTGGTGTAGAACACGAAGCCGCGCGCGTCGAAGCCCTTGAGCAGCACCATGCGCACGTCGGGCAGCCCGTCCGACCCCGCGGTGGCCAGCGCCATCGCGTTCGGGTCCTCAGGCTCGGCGGCCTGCGCCTCGCGCATCCAGGCGTCGAACAGCGCGACGGGGTCGTCGCTCAGGGTAAAGTCCGAGGTCGGGGCAGCCGCACCGGCCTTCGGGTCATCGGTCCTTAACTGATCCACGGCAAGACTCCTGCCCGCCGCGTCAAGGGCCTGAGGGGGCACCGACATCGGCATGTTCGGTCGAGCGGATAGCCCGTCGTGAGTCAGGTGTAATGCGGCGATGCGCGTGTAAAGAGCCAAGCCGACGGTTGCGCGTCCCTGTGGCGATGACAGCCGCGTCGCTGGCGGTGCTCCTGTGCGGCTGCAGCCAGCCGCTGCTCGTGTTCCGCGGCGAGCCCGCGGAGGCGCCCCCCGTGGCCGAGGAGCCCGTGGTCACCGGCAGCATCGAGAAGCGGCCGGCGAGCTTCGGCGGCGATCTCGGCGAGGAGGATTGGCGGCGCGCCCGCGCGGCCTTGTCGGTCGCCCTCGATCCACAGGGCAACGGCCGTCCGGTGAAGTGGGACAACCCGGAGACCGGCCTGTACGGCGCGGTCAACCCGACCGGCCTGCCCTACGTGGCCGACGATCTGATCTGCCGCAATTTTCTGGCTTCGGTGATCGGCCCGGGCCGCAGCCGCTTCGTGCGCGGCACCGGCTGCAAGCCGTCCGGCGGCCATTGGGTGCTCAAGCGGGTCCGGAGCGCCACGGCAGAGAAGTCCTGACGCAACCGCCGGGGCACCCGATCCGGGGCCCGGCGGAACGCACGTTCCTCAGTACGGATAGCCGTAATACGGCCGCATGCGCAGGCGCGGCTGGGCGGCCGGCGGCGTCGCGGCGCGGGCCGCGGCCTCGGGATCGTAGGCGCGGATATACGGGTCGAGGGCCGGGTCGCGGTAATTGCCGTTGTTGACGCCGGCCGAACGGTCGTTGCCGCTCAGCGCCGCGTAGGGCGAGAGCCCGCTGCCGCTGTCACCGCCGCCACCGCCGCCGCCCCAGGCGAAGGCGGCGCTCGGGAGGCCGATGAGCAGCATCGCGGCCAGCGGCATCATCTTGCGTGTCATGTCGTGTCTCCGCATCACATCTCACGGGCGAACCGCCAAGCCGATCCGCGGGTTCCCGAGGGAGGTCGGGATCGCCACGTGGCATGGTATCACGGCCGCGTAACGGCGGGTTATCGCGGCGTGCGAAACGCGGGTCATTTTGTTCCTCAACAGAGTCCGATCAGAATCAACCGACCGGAACAGTGACGAGGCCGCCGGACTTGTTGGATCGTGCCACGGAGCGATAGCATTCGTTCAGACGACAACCGTATCGTTGGTTGTCCTCGAGGGTCTTCAGGGTCTGGATTCGCGGTGAGCGTCGCTACGGGATTCGACACGCCGCAGGAGACAGCCTCGTTCGAGACGGGGGCGGCCGGCCTTCGGGACGCAGCCCGCGCGAAGCCCGACAGCGTCGTCCGCCTGATGGAGCGGTCGATCGGGGGCGCGGACCACCCGGGACGCGGGACGATCGCGCTGCGACCTGTGGCGCGGCAGATCACCGTGCGGCTCGACCGCCGGACCCTGCGCGGCTGGCACATCCGCCTCCTCGACCAGCTCGGCCAGCGACCCGATCGGCGGCTGCGGGTCGTTTGGGTCGCCGGTGCGCACGACCTGCCACCCAATGCCGAGCTGCTGTTTCGCCTGGAAGCGGCGATCCACGGCCTGCCCCGCCCGGGCCTCGCCACCGCGGCCGAGCCGATGGCGTTCGCGGCCTACGGCACCGAGGTCGCGGCGGACAATCCCGACCTCGTCCTCGATCTCTCGGGCGCCCAGGCCGGGTCCGACGCGACCGCCGACGCGGCGCAGCCGGTCTGGAGGCTCGATTTCGACGGGATGCCGGGCGAGGCCGGCCTCCTCGCCGCCCTGTTCGCCGGGCGCGCGCCAGTCGCCGCCCTGCGGGGCTCAGAGGGCGCTCCGGTGGCGGTCGGGCGCCTCGGCGCCGAATCCCACACGGTGATGCTGGTCGCCTTCGAGGATTACCTCGCCCGGATCATCACGCTGATCGCCGCCGCCCTCGACGGCGCCGCCTCGACGCACCTGCCGGACGGGACCGAGGCGCCGCTGCAACCGGGATCGCGCTTCGACCTCGGCGGTCTCGGCGTCAGCCGGCGCGCGGCGAGCGGACTGGCCCGGCAGATCGCCCGCAGGCTCTACGCGCTCTGCTTCGACAGCCCACAATGGCGGGTCGGCTGGCGGCGGGTGGTCGGCCCCGACCTGATCGATCTGCGCCGCCACCCCGCGGGCGGCTGGACGGACCTGCCCGATGACGGGCGGCGCTTCTACGCCGACCCGTTCGCCATCGCGCATGGCGGGTCCGTCACCCTGTTCGTCGAGGAATTCGATTATCGCCGCGGCAAGGGCGTGATTTCCGCCCTGCGCTTCGACGAATCCGGGCCGCGCGGCCGCCCGGAGCCGGTGCTGGAACTCGAGACCCACCTGTCCTACCCGTTCGTGTTCGAGGCGGACGGAGCGGTCTGGATGATCCCGGAATCCCACGCCTCGGGCACGATCGACCTCTATCGGGCCACGGCCTTCCCGGGGGGTTGGGTGCACGAGGCCGTGCTGGTCGATCACGTGGTCGCGGGTGACGCCACGTTGCTCCGCCACGACGGGTGCTGGTGGATGTTCGCCACGGTCCGGTCGGGCGGGGGCAGCTATTCCGATACCCTCCACCTCTGGCACGCACCGGATTTCCGCGGCCCCTGGACGCCGCACCCGCGCAACCCCGTGCTGATCGATGTCGGCTCGGCCCGGGCGGCCGGGCCGATCGTGGCGCGCGACGGCGCCCTGATCCGGCCGGTGCAGGATTGCCGCCGGGGCTACGGCGCGGCGCTCGGCCTCGCCCGGATCCTGCGGCTCGACGCCGACGGCTACGAGCAGCGGGTCGAGACCCGCCTCGGCCCCGGGGCGGCCTGGCCCGGCTCCCGCCTGCACATGCTGAGCGCGGCCGGCGGCTTCGAGTTCATCGACGGCTCGCGCCGGGCGCGGTCGCGGCTGCTGGGGTGATCTGGCACCATCCGGGCCCCGCTTGTGCCGAACGGCACCCCCGCACATCTCGCATCGCGGCGCCGCGCGCGCTAAGCCGGAACCTGCGCCCACGAACCCGAAGCCATCCGCCGAGAAGATCTGCATGGCGAGCCCCGTCGAACATGCGAGCTTCCTGCCGCCGGTCCTGACCTTCCTGGCGGCGGCGGTGATCGGCGTGCCGGTGTTCCGGCTGATCGGCCAGAGCGCCGTGCTCGGCTACCTCGTGGCCGGCGTGCTGATCGGACCGTCCGGCCTGTCGCTGATCGCCGAGCCCGAGACCGCCGCGAGCGTCGCCGAGATCGGCGTGGTGCTGCTGCTGTTCATCGTCGGGCTGGAATTGCACCTGTCGCAGCTCGTCTCGATGCGGCGGGACATCTTCGGCCTCGGCGCGGCGCAGCTGGTCGCCTGCGCGCTGGTGCTGGGCGGCGTCGGGCTGGCCGCCGGGCTCAGCCTCGGGGCGGCCTCGGTGATCGGCATCGCGCTCGCCCTGTCGGCCACCGCGGTGGCGCTGCAGCTCCTGGAGGAGCGCGGCGACCTCGGCAGCGCCTACGGGGGCCGGGCCTTCGCGGTGCTGCTGTTCCAGGACCTGTCGGTGGTCGGCATCCTGGCGCTGATGCCGCTGCTGGCCACGGCGGGCGGCGGGACCGGCGGCCCCTGGCTCGGGGCGGCGGCGATCTCCACCGGCAAGGCGGTGGCGGCGATCCTGGCCGTGGTGCTGGTCGGCCGCTACGGCCTCAACCCGTTCTTCCGGCTGCTGGCGGCCAGCGGCGCCCGCGAGGTGCTGACCGCGGCGGCGCTCCTGGTGGTGCTCGGCACGGCGCTGCTGATGGAGCAGGTCGGCCTGTCGATGGCGATGGGCGCGTTCCTGGCCGGCATCCTGCTCGCCGAGTCGAACTTCCGCCACCAGCTCGAGGCCGAGATCGAGCCGTTCCGCGGCATGCTGCTCGGCCTGTTCTTCATGAGCGTCGGCATGTCGATCGACGGCGGCCTGGTGCGGGAGGTCTGGCCGGCCCTGTTCGGGGCGACGCTCGGGGCGATCCTGCTCAAGGTCGCGCTGGTCGCCGGCCTGTTCCGGCTGTTCGGGTCCGACACCCTCGGGGCGCTCCGCGGCGCGGCCGTGCTGGCGCCGGCGGGCGAGTTCGCCTTCGTGCTGCTGCCCCAGGCGGAGGATCTCGGGCTCACCGGTCCCACGGCGACGCGCTTCGCGGTGGCGCTGGCGGCGCTGACCATGCTGATCGGCCCGATCGCCGCCAAGGGCCTCGACAAGCTGATCGAGCGCCGCACCGCCCGCGAGCAGGTCGACGTGTCGGAGCCCTCCGCGGAACTCGCCGAGAGCGGCGAGGCAAGGGTGCTGGTGATCGGCTTCGGCCGGTTCGGGCAGGTGCTGACCCAGGTGCTGCTCGCCGAGGGCATCCCGGTCACCGTGATCGACAAGGACGTGGAGCAGCTGCGCGCGGCCTCGCGCTTCGGCTTCCGGATCTATTACGGCGACGGCACACGGCTCGACGTGCTCCGCGCCGCAGGGATCGGCCGGGTCGAGCTGGTCTGCATCTGCGTGGACGACCGCGCCGGCGCGCTCAAGATCGTCGACATCGTGCACGAGGAGTTTTCCAGCGTCCGCACCTTCGTGCGCGCCTACGACCGTCTGCATGCCGTCGAGCTGATGAACCGGGACGTCGATTTCCAGATCCGCGAGACCGCGGAATCGGCCCTCGCGTTCGGGCGGGCGGCGCTGGAAGGCCTCGGCCTGTCGCCGGAGGTGGCCGCGGCCCGGGCCGAGGACGTGCGCAAGCGCGACATCGCCCGGCTTGTGCTGCAGCAGGCCGGCGCCCTGCCGGAGGGCGCCGGCTGGATGCGCGGCGCCGCGGCGGGGCTGAAGCCCGAGCCGCTGACCGAGCCGGTCCGGCCGGCCCGGGCGCTCAGCACCGAGACTCGCGACCTGATCGGCAGCGACCGGCGCGAGGCGGCCGAGCGGGTCCTGGACAAGCCCGCCCTCGCCCCGCAGGAGCCCGATACGGCCAATAGCGAGATCGAGCCGGAGCCCGAACTGGAATCGGAAGGCAGCGCCCGGGATGCGTGACGGTCCCGATGCCTGACACTCCGCCCCCGGCCGAGGCGGGCCGGTTCGTCAGCGGCTCGATCCTCCGGCACGTGGTCGTGATGGCCGCCACCGGCTCGGTGGGGCTGATGGCGATCTTCGTCGTCGACCTGCTGTCGCTGTTCTACGTCTCGAAGCTCGGCGACCCGAAGCTCACGGCGGCGATCGGCTTCGCGGCGATCGTCCAGTTCTTCGCCACCGCGGTGAATATCGGCCTGATGATCGCGGCCGGGGCGCTGGTCGGCAAGGCGGTGGGCGCGGGCGACCGGGACAAGGCGCGGCGGCTGTCGAGCTCGGCGCTGGGGCTCGCGAGCCTCGCCGCCGCGCTCATCGCCCTGCTGATCTTCGCCCTGTCCGAACCGCTGCTGAGCCTGATCGGCGCCAGCGACGAGACGCTGCGGGTCGCGCAGCTGTTCCTGGACATCACCCTGCCCTCGAACCTGCTGCTCGCCGCCGGCATGCTGTTCGCCGGCCTGCTGCGCGCAGTCGGCGCGGCGCGGCAGGCCATGATGGTGACGCTCGCCGGCGCGATCGTCACCGCCTTCCTCGACCCGCTGCTGATCTTCGGCGCCGGCCTCGGCGTCGAGGGCGCGGCGATCGCGGTCTGCGTGGCGCGGGCGACCTTCGTGGCGGTAGGCCTGCGCGGGGTCATGCAGCACCAGCTGCTCGGCCTGCCGCGGGTAGCCGACATGGTCGCCGATGCGCCCGTGCTGGCGGCGGTCGCAGGGCCGGCGGTGCTCACCAACCTCGCGCCCTCGGTGGCGAGCGCGTTCCTGGCGCGGCTCTTTGCCGGCTACGGCGCCGATGCGGTGGCGGCCGCCGCCGTGATCGACCGCCTCACGCCGGTGGCCTTCGGGGGCCTGTTCGCCCTGTCGGGGGCGATCGGCCCGATCCTGGCGCAGAACTGGGGCGCGGGGCGGTTCGACCGGATGCGCGGGGTGCTGCGCGAGGCGGTCCGGGTGACGCTGGCCTACGTGGCCGTGGTCTGGCTGATCCTGGCGCTGGCCCGCGAGCCCCTGGCGTCCCTGTTCGGGCTGCACGGCGTAGCGCGCGACCTGTTCGGGTTCTTCTGCCTGGCCGGTGGCGCGATCTGGTTCTTCAACGGGCTCCTGTTCCTGGGCAACGCCGCGTTCAACAATCTCGGCTTCCCGATCCGCTCGACCCTGCTGAACTGGGGCCGGGCGACGCTCGGCACCGTGCCGCCCGCGATGCTCGGCGCGGCGCTCCACGGGCCGCGCGGCGTGATCGCCGGGATGGGCCTCGGTTCGCTGATCTTCGGCGTCATGGGCATCCTGCTCGCCCGCCGCACCGTCGACCGGCTGGAGGCGCGGGGCCGGCGCGTCCGCGAGCCGGAGGCCGCCCGCGAGGCATCGCAGCGCGCCGCGCCCCTGCCGGCCGGCCAGACCCATCCCGGGCCGGTGAGCTGAGAACCGGGTGCGGTCCGCAATACCGTCCGATCGCCCGGCGGGACCGGACTGAGCACAAGTTCCTCTCGTGGGAACTGGTATTTCGCCGCGCAACCGGTCACGATGGCCCGTCCCGGCCGGTTCGACCGGGACAGGGACGAGGCGTCATGTTCAACCCGCTCGAGATGTTCCAGGCCCAGGGCGAGGCCGGGATCCAGGCGATGGCCCAGCAATTCGGCCTGACCCCCGAGCAGACCACCCGCGCCTTCGAGGCGCTGATGCCGGCCCTGACCTTGGGATTGCAGCGCGGCGCCGGCCTCGATCCGACCGGCTTCGCTCGGATGTTCGGCATGCCGGACGCCGCCCGCGCCGCCGCGCCCCAGGGCCTGGAGGCCCTCACCCAGATGTTCGGCTCGGCCCAGCTGATGCAGGCGGTGCTGCGCCAGGCCTCGGCCACCAGCGGCGTCGGCGCGCAGGTGCTGCGCCAGATGCTGCCGATGATGGCCGGCGCCGTGGTGGCGAGCATCGTGCACGTCATGCTCAACCAGCCGCAGGCCGAGCCGGCGCAGGCCCGGCCGACGGCGCCCCCGCCCCCCGTGCCGTTCCCGTTCGGCCCGGCCTGGGGCGAGATGGCCAAGGCGTTCATGCCCGGCGCCGCCGCGGCCCCGGTGCCGCCGAAGCCGATCCCGAAATCGCCGAGCGAGACGGCCGGCGAAGCGGGCTCCGCGATGATCGAGCAGATGATGCGCACGGGCGCGGAGGTTCAGGGCAACAACATCCGGGCGATGCAGGAGCTGTTCGAAACCTTCTGGCCATCGTCGGGAAAGCCCGCGGATCCGGCCCCGCCGAAGCCCGAGCCGAGCCCGCCGAAGCCCCGGCGCGGCCGCGGCCCCGAGGGCGGGACCGGTTGACGCACGGCCCGGGTTGCCAGGGCCGTTGACCCGGCGCGGCGCGACGGCATCTCCTGCGGCGAAGGAGAGACCCGATGACCGACCACCTCACCGCCTGGGACACCTGCGAAGAAACCGTTGCCGGCAACGGCGTCGCCAAGCGCACGATCCCGGGCGCCGGCGCGAGCCTTGTGCGGGTCGTGGTGCCCGCGGGCGTCTCGGCGGGGCGCCACAGCCACGATCACGAGCAGTTCGTGCAGGTGATCTCCGGCTCCGGGTTCCTCGAGACCGAGCAGGGCCGCAAGCCGTTCTCCGCCGGCAGCGTGTTCCACTTCCCGCCCGGGACATGGCATGCGGCCGCGTTCGAGACCGAGACTGTGCTGGTCGAGACGAATTTCGTCTCCTGAACGCGGGCGACATGTGCCCGATCCGGACTCAAAGGGACGTGTTTCTGCCGAACTGCGCCTCGAGCCTTGCGATGCTTGCCACCGTGTCGTGGGCGTAGCGGATTGCGGCCTCAGCGGTCAGCAGCTTGTCCTCCTGTGGGTCGAAGGCAATCCCACCCGACAGCTTGAGGCCGGCGGCAATCGCGATCCAGGTCCCCGCGCAGGCCGGGAACGTCGCGAAGTAGAAGGCGTACGCGCATGCCCATGGTCCTCCGAAATCCGTTTCGGGGTAGGTCTCCGCCAAGTCGGAGAACGGAATGACCGAGCACTCGAAGCCAGCCTCACGCCCCTGCCATGTGGCAGGAAGGTGACCGGACACGGCTGGCGGAATTTGATCCGCTTCGAGCTTCAAGTCGAATCCTATCGCATCGATGGCGGCCTGCCATTCTAGGATGCTGGAAATGGGTTGCGAGCATAGAGCATAGGCTTCCATAGTCATGCGTGTACCGATCCAATCATAAAAGGCCTAAAAAATTCGAATGTTGTTTCTATGTATTACCATACGACAGCATGAAATATAGATTATAAACAAAAACTAGGATATTGTGAGAAAATTTCCGATAAATACTCAAGATTACAGTATCAAATACACCATCGACTTATATTCTATTCTATCGCAGCTTAGATGAGTCAAGCGATTCTGCCGCCTGACAAGAGGGTGGCATGTGAGGCATCAGTCTGACGGGGCTGCGCTCACCTGCGGCAAATAATTCTTTGTGCCCGCCTAAAATGCATGTGCTTGGCGGCACGGGCCGGCCCGTGTAGGAATCCCGCTCGAATGCCCGCCCGTGCACGCCGACGAAAGGCCGGGCCCCGCCCCTATCAGAACAGAGGCAGACCATGAGCGCCGGTACCGCCGCCGACAAGCACTTCTCGAACAGCTTCTTCGCCGCCCCGCTGACCGAGGCCGATCCCGAGATCGCCGATGCGGTGTCGAAGGAACTCGGCCGCCAGCAGCACGAGATCGAACTGATCGCCTCGGAGAACATCGTTTCCCGCGCCGTGCTGGAAGCTCAAGGGTCGGTGCTGACCAACAAGTACGCGGAAGGCTATCCGGGCCGGCGCTACTACGGCGGCTGCCAGTTCGTGGACATCGCCGAGAACCTCGCCATCGAGCGCGCCAAGCGCCTGTTCGATTGCGGCTTCGCCAACGTGCAGCCGAATTCCGGCTCGCAGGCCAACCAGGGCGTGTTCCTGGCGCTGATGCAGCCCGGCGACACCTTCCTGGGCCTCGACCTCGCGGCCGGCGGTCACCTCACCCACGGCGCCCCGCCCAACGTCTCGGGCAAGTGGTTCAAGCCGGTCTCCTACACGGTGCGCCGCGATGACCAGCGCATCGACATGGAGCAGGTCGCCGCGCTCGCCGAGGAGCACAAGCCGAAGGTGATCATCGCCGGCGGCTCGGGCTACCCGCGTCACTGGGATTTTGCCAAGTTCCGCGAGATCGCCGACTCGGTCGGGGCCTACTTCATGGTCGACGCGGCCCACTTCGCCGGGCTGATCGCCGCCGGCGTGCATCCGTCGCCGTTCCCGCACGCCCACGTGGTCACCACCACGACCCACAAGACCCTGCGCGGCCCGCGCGGCGGCATGATCCTCACCAACGACGAAGCGCTCGCGAAAAAGTTCAACTCGGCGATCTTCCCCGGCCTCCAGGGCGGCCCGCTGATGCACGTCATCGCCGGCAAGGCCGTGGCCTTCGGCGAGGCGCTCAAGCCCGAGTTCAAGATCTACGCCCGCCAGGTGGTGGAGAACGCCAAGGCGCTCGCCGACACCCTGATCTCGGGCGGCTACGACATCACCTCGGGCGGCACCGACAACCACCTGATGCTGGTCGACCTGCAGCGGAAGGGCCTCACCGGCAAGGCCGCCGAGGCCGCCCTGTCGCGGGCCGACATCACCTGCAACAAGAACGGCGTGCCGTTCGACACCCAGAAGCCGACGATCACCTCGGGCATCCGGCTCGGCACCCCGGCCGGCACCTCGCGCGGCTTCGGCGTCGCCGAGTTCAAGCAGATCGGCGGCTTCATCGTCGAGGTGCTGGACGGCATGGTGGCCAAGGGCGAGGCCGGCGATCCGGAGGTCGAGGCCTCGGTGAAGAGCCGCGTCCACGCGCTCACCGACCGGTTCCCGATCTACGGCTGAGGCCTGCTGGCCCGACCGATTGCGCCGGGTTCCCAAGAGAGGAATAGACGCCCGCGGGTCTTCGGATCCGCGGGCGTCGTCTTGTCGGCGCCAAGGTTCTCTCCGAGAGGCAACGCCGTGCCAAAGCATATCGGGATCGTGGGATGCTCCGCCGAAGGGGCGGCGCTCTGCTACCGGACGATCTGCGCGGAAGGCGCGGCGCATCTGGGCCCGCATGGACACCCCGAGGTGTCGATGCATACGCATTCGCTGGCGGCCTATGTCGATTGCCTCGATCGCGGCGATCTGGCGGGGGTCGGCGACCTGATGCTGTCCTCAGCGGCCAAGCTTCAGGCCGCCGGAGCCGATTTCCTGATCTGCCCGGACAACACCATCCATCAGGCGATGGATCTGGTCCGCCCGCGCTCGCCGTTGCCTTGGCTGCACATCGCCGAGGTGGTCGCGGCGCAAGCCTCGGCCCGCGGCTTCCGCCGGGTCGGCCTGACCGGAACCCGCTGGCTGGTTGAGAGCGACGTATACTCGACGGCGCTGCGCCGATACGGCATCGCCTGCGTGATCCCGCAACCGGACGAGCGAGCCCGGATCAGCACGATCATCATGTCCGAGCTGGTCAACGGGATCTTCGATCCGGCGAGCGTCGCCCTGTTCCAGACGGTCATTTCACGCCTGAAAGACGACGAGCGCTGCGA
Source organism: Methylobacterium sp. J-048 (assembly GCF_022829515.1). Taxonomy (GTDB): domain Bacteria; phylum Pseudomonadota; class Alphaproteobacteria; order Rhizobiales; family Beijerinckiaceae; genus Methylobacterium. The sequence goes on along the minus strand of NZ_JAKSYL010000229.1, from coordinate 13,695 downwards.
CGCCGTCGTGCTCGGCTGCACCGAAATCCCCCTGATCATCCATGACGGCAACGCGTCGCTGCCGACCCTGGACTCGACACGGCTGCTCGCCCGCGCGGCCCTCGCCCAGGCGGTTGCTTCCTGACAGTCGGAGTGCTTGCCCGTATCCTGGCAATCCGCAGGCGGCTGGGGCAGATAGCCGATTGCGGGTCCGCGAGACCCTGAAACGAGGCGGCTCAGATCCCATGCGGTGTCCCTATTGCGGCGGCTCCGAGACGCAGGTGAAGGATTCGCGGCCCTCCGAGGACGGCGCCGCGATCCGCCGCCGCCGGGTCTGCCCGGATTGCGCCGGCCGCTTCACCACCTTCGAGCGGGTGCAGCTGCGCGAGGTCGTGGTGCTCAAGCGCTCGGGCAAGCGCGTGCCGTTCGACCGGGACAAGCTCCAGCGCTCGATCGACGTGGCCCTGCGCAAGCGCGCCGTCGACCCGGAGCGGATCGAGCGGCTGGTCAGCGGCATCACCCGCCAGCTGGAGAGCGCCGGCGAGCCGGAGGTGACCTCCGAGGCGATCGGCGAATTGGTGATGGCCGGGCTGAAAGGCCTCGACGATGTCGCCTACGTGCGCTTCGCCTCGGTCTACAAGAATTTTCGGGAAGCCAAGGATTTCGAGGACCTGCTCGGCACCCTGGGCGACGGCCTGCTCGCCGTGGGGGCCGAACCGGAATCCCCGCCCGACGAGCCCGACGCCCCGCCCCGCCGCCGGGCCGCGCGCTCATGAGCGACGACGCGAGCTTCATGCGCCTCGCCCTGGCGCTCGGCCGGCGCGGGCTCGGCACCACCTGGCCGAACCCCTCGGTGGGCGCGGTCGTGGTCGAGCCCGGCACCGGCCGGATCCTCGGAACCGGGGCGACGGCGCCGGGGGGCCGGCCGCACGGGGAGCCCTTGGCGCTGGCCGAGGCCGGTGCGGCCGCACGGGGGGCGACCCTCTACGTCACCCTGGAACCATGTTCCCACCATGGCCGCACGCCGCCCTGCACCGACGCGATCCTGGCCGCCGGGATCGCCCGGGTGGTCAGCGCCGTGGAGGATCCGGATTCGCGGGTGGCCGGGCGCGGCCACGCGCGCCTGCGGGCCGGCGGCGTCATCGTCGAGACCGGGCTGATGCGGGAGGCGGCGTCCCGCGACCATATTGGCCACATCACCCGGGTCACTCGCGGCCGGCCGGCAGTGCATCTCAAGCTCGCCCGCACCCGCGACGGCTTCTGCGCCGGCGCCGGCCCGGAGCGTCTGCGGATCACCGGCCCGGTGGCCGACGGGGCGGTGCATCTCTGGCGGGCGCATGCCGACGCGATCCTGATCGGCATCGGCACCGCCCGGGCCGACGACCCGTCCCTGACCGTGCGGCTGCCGGGCCTCGGCGCCCGCTCGCCCCTGCGGATCGTGCTCGATTCGCACCTGATGCTCTCGCCGGCCAGCGTGCTCGCCCGGACCGCCCGGGACACCGCCACTTTGGTCCTGACCACCCGCTCCGCCCCGGCGCATGCCCGCCGGGCCCTGGAGGCGCTCGGCGTCGAGATCGCCCTCCTGCCGGCGGATGTCGCCGGCCGCGTCGAGCTGCCGACGGCGCTCGCCCATCTCGGGGAGCGCGGTTTGACGCGCCTGTGCACCGAGGGCGGCCCGCGCCTTGCCGATGCCCTGGCGCGGGCCGATCTGATCGAGGCCTGCACGCTGGTCACGGGACCGGCGGAACTCGGCGCGGCGGGCGGCCTGAAGGCACTCGGCCCGGATTTGACCGGGGCGCTGGCCGACCCGAAAAGATTCCGGGTGGCCGAGCGACTGCAGCTCTGGCCCGACGAGGCCGCCACCTACGAGAAGGTTTCCTAGCGATGTTCACCGGTCTGGTCAGCGACGTCGGCACCATCGTCTCGATTGAGGGCGAGGGCGACCTGCGCCGGATCACGATCCGCGCCTCCTACGACCCGGCCACCATCGCGCTGGGCGCCTCGATCGCCTGCTCGGGCCCGTGCCTGACGGCGGTCTCGGTGGAGCCGGAAGAGGGCGGCTGCGTCTTCGCGGTGGACGCCGCCGCCGAGACCCTGGCGCGGACCACGGTGGGTCGCTGGGTGGCCGGCGCGCGCATCAACCTGGAGCGGTCCCTGAAGATCGGCGACGAGCTCGGCGGCCATCTCGTCACCGGCCATGTCGACGGCGTCGCCGAGATCCTGGAGCGGGAGAGCGTCACATCCGGCGCCTGGGGGCCGAGCGACCGCTTCACGCTGCGCGCGCCCGCGGGCCTCTCGCGGTTCATCGCCGAGAAGGGCTCGGTCTGCCTCGACGGCACCTCGCTGACGGTGAACTCCGTCGATGGCGACGTCTTCTCGGTGCTGCTGATCCCCCACACCCTCCAGGTCACCACCTGGGGCGAGCGGCGCGCCGGCGACGGGCTGAACCTGGAGGTCGACCTGATCGCCCGCTACGCCGCCCGGCTCACCGAGGCGCGGCCGGGCGCCTAACCGCGCTCAGGCGGGATCGCGTAGGTGCCGGTGGCGTGGCAGACGAGGTCGTCGCTGCCCGGGGCGGTGATCCCCACCTCCCCCACCGCCAGCCGCCGCCCGAGCTTCAGCAGCCGGCATTCCGCCAGGAGGTCACCCGGGGCGGGCTTGCGCAGGAAGTTGAAGGTGAGGCTCGTGGTCACCGCCAGGGCGACCGGGCCGATCTGGGCCAGGATCGCGGCGTAGAGAACGTAATCCGCCAGCGCCATCATGGCCGGCCCCGACACCGTGCCTCCCGGCCGCAGGAACCGCTCCTGCCCCTCCATCCGCATCCGCGCCGTGAGCGGCCCCACCGCCTCGAGATGGAAGGCCCGCCCGCCGGCCTGCATCTGCGGGAACTCCCGGTCGAGGAAGTTTTTGGTTTCGGCGAGGGTGAGAATCGGAGCGCTCATGCCTAGTTGCAGCATGGGTTGGGGGATGGGGCAATCCGCAGCTGATCCTATCAACCACCTCATTCTGAGGTGGAGAGCGGGAAAACGGTCTTACGAGATTCTCGCGTCAGTCTAGAAAGAACCCTCAAAAAAAGATCGGCCGCGCGCTGGCGCTGATCTCGCCCAGCACCGTGCCGGTGGCGGGCTCCACTTCCTTGAGCACCACGTCGTAGCCCCACAGGTCGGCGAGGTGCTGGAGCACCCGCTTGGCGTCCTCCTTCTGCAGGGTGATCTTGTTGATCGCCTTGTGGTGCAGGATCAGCCGGCGGTCGCCTTCGAGGTCGACATCCACCACCTCGATATCCGGGTCGAGCCAGGCGACGTCGTACTGGCGGGCGAAGGAGCGGCGCATCTTGCGGTAGCCGCGCTCGTCGTGGATCGCCTCGACGCGCAGCTCCGACTCCTCGGGATCGTCGACCACGTGGAACAGGCGCAGGTCGCGCATCAGCTTGGGCGACAGGAACTGCTGGATGAAGCTCTCGTCGCGATAGTTCTCCCAGCAATCGCGCAGCACCGCCATGGCGTCGCCGGTGCCAGCGATGTCCGGGAACCACGCGCGGTCCTCTTGCGTCGGCTGCTCCACGATGCGGGCGATGTCCTGCATCATCGCGAAGCCGATCGCGTAGGGGTTGTGGCCGCCATAGGAGCGGTCGTCGTAGTTCGGCTGCCGGATGACGTTGGTGTGCGATTGCAGGAATTCGAGATAGGCGGCCTCCGTGATCAGCCCCTTCTCGGACAGGGAATTCATGATCCGGTAGTGGCTGTAGGTCGCGCAGCCCTCGTTCATCACCTTGGTCTGGCGCTGCGGGTAGAAATACTGCGCGACCAGCCGGACGATCCGCAGGATCTCGCGTTGCCAGGGGCGCAGCCGCGGCGCGACCTTCTCCAGGAAGTAGAGGATATTCTCCTGCGGCAGTTCGAGCAGGGCCTTGCGCCGCTCGGCGGCCAGGTCCGGTCGCACCGCGCCGACCTTCTGCGGCAGGGTCCGCCACAGGTCGTTGTAGATCTGCTCGCCGTGCTCGATCCGCTCGCGCTCGCGCCGCTGCTCGGAGGCGAGGTCCGGCCGCTTCTTGCGCGGGTAGCGGTGGACGCCCTGGCTCATCAGCGCGTGGGCGGCGTCGAGCACCTGCTCCACCGCCTGGTGGCCGTAGCGCTCCTCGCAGCGGGCGATGAAGCTTTTCGCAAAATCCAGATAATCCAGAATGCCTTCTGCGTCGGTCCACTGTCGAAACAAATAATTGTTCTTGAAGAAGTGGTTGTGGCCGAAGGCGGCGTGCGCGATCACCAGCGTCTGCATCGTCGCCGTATTCTCCTCCATCACATAGGAGATGCACGGATCCGAGTTGATGACGATCTCGTAGGCGAGCCCCATCAGGCCGCGCCGGTAGCCGGCCTCGTGCTGGGCGAAGTGCTTGCCGAACGACCAGTGCTTGTAGAACAGCGGCATGCCGATCGACGCGTAGGCGTCGAGCATCTGCTCGGCCGTGATGATCTCGATCTGGTTCGGGTACCAGGACAGCCCCAGCTCCGGCCCGGCGATGGCCTCGCAGGCATCGTGGATGCGCCGGATCGTGTCGAAGTCCCAGTCGTTGCCGGTGAACAGGGGCTTTTGGCCGCCGGAGATTGTTTGGGGCGTCCGTGCCTTGACGCGAGTCATGCCGCCTCCCGTTTCTTCCGGACCTTTTCCGCACCAGCGCGGGACGGGTAATCCCTCCCCCCTCTGCGGGGGAGGGTGGGCCTCGCGTCAGCGAGGGTCGGGAGAGGGGAGCCACGCTTCCGGACAGGTCGTGCCGGGCGCTGACATCCGCACCGTCGCGCTGCCCCTCTCCCGCCCCCCTTCGGGGGCCGCCCTCCCCCGCAGAGGGGGGAGGGAGACGCGGCGCGGGCCATCCTCACGCCTCCGCCTCGGCCCGCGCATCCTTGCGGCCGAACAGCTCGCGGAACACCGGGTAGATCTCCCGGCGGTGGTTGACCTTGCGCATGGCGATCGGGCCGCCGGCCTTGGCGATGGCCTCGTAGGTCCGCCACAGGGTGGTGCGGTGCTCCACGAAGCCGGCCCGGGGGCCGTTCTCGTCGCCGACCTCCAGATAGGCGAAGTGCTGGCAGGCCGGCAGGATGTGCGCGCGCAGCAGCTCCGTCGAGGTCGGGCCGTCCGAGGAGACGTTGTCGCCGTCCGACGCCTGCGCGGCGTAGATGTTCCAGTCGTCGGGCGAGTAGCGCTCGGCGATGATCCGCTTCATCTCCACCAGCGCCGACGACACCAGCGTGCCGCCGGTCTCCCGGGAGCCGAAGAAGGTCTCCTCGTCCACCTCGGTGGCCCGGTCGGTGTGGCGGATGAACACGATCTCGACGTGCCGGTAGCGGCGGGTCAGGAAGATGTGCAGCAGGATATAGAACCGCTTGGCGAGGTCCTTCATGTGCTCGGTCATCGAGCCGGACACGTCCATCAGGCAGAACATCACGGCCTGCGCGATCGGGCGCGGATAGGGCTCGAACCGGCGGAAGCGCAGGTCGATCGGGTCGACATACGGGATGCGCTTGGCGCGCTCGCGCAAGCGCAGGAGCGCCTGCTCGAGGTCCGGCCGGCCCGGATCCGATTCGCGCATCTCGGCGAGTTGCGCCTCCAGCGCCGCGACCTCCTCGGGCTTCGGACGCTTGAGGGCGATGCGCCGCGACATCGAATTGCGCAGGGTCCGGGTGAGCGCGAGGTTGGCGGGCGAGCCGGTGACCGTGTAGCCGGCCCGGCGCATCCCCTCGGTCTCAACCACCGCCAGGCGGCGCTTGGCCAGATCCGGCAGTTCGAGATCTTCGAGAAAAAGCTCCAAAAACTCCTCGCGGGTGAGCACGAAGCGGAACGCGTCCTCGCTGTTCTCGCCGCCGTCCCCGCCCTCGCCGGAGCCGCGCCCGCCACCGCCGCCCGGCGGCCGCTCGATCGTGTCGCCCTCCACATAGGTCTTGTTGCCCGGCAGGATGTGGTCCTGCAGGCCGGTGCCGGGCTGGCGGGAGAACCGGGGCTCGCGCACGCCGTCGGCGGGCACGGTCACCCGGCCGTCCTTGCCGAGATCCTTGATGTCCTTCTCGCGGGCGGATTCGCGCACGGCGCGCTGGGCGACATCCTTCACGCGCCGCAGGAAGCGCTGGCGGTTGGGGAGGCTCTTGCCCCCTGGATTCAGGCGTCGGTCGACGATGTGCATACGCTGCGAAAACCCTCGTCCCGCGTGCTCCGGCCGGTTCTAGCCTCCCGTTATACCATGCTGCCTTCGGAAAGAGGCTTCCCTCTTTCGCACAGTCTGGTTTAACGCGCCGCTCCCGCATGATGTGTTCGGAAAAGCGGAATCCCCTTTTCCCACATCATGCTTGCGAGCCTCGCCGGCCGGTCGTCCGAAACTATGGCGGCGGAGGGTCGAAACTTGGCCGCCCGGGCTGGCCCCGGGCGGAGTCTTCGTCCCTCAGCCGGCCTGCTTCACCCGCATGTACCATTCCACCAGACGGCGGACCTGCCGCTCGGTGTAGCCCCGGGCGACCATGCGCTCGACGAACTCGCCGTGCTTCTTCTCGGTGTCGCCGTCCTTCTTCGAGCCGAAGGAGATCACCGGCAGCAATTCCTCGACCTGGCTGAACATGCGCCGCTCGATGACCTCGCGCAGCTTCTCGTAGCTGGTCCAGCTCGGGTTGCGGCCGCCATGCTGCGCCCGCGACCGCAGGGCGAACTTGACCACCTCGTTGCGGAAATCCTTCGGGTTGGCGATCCCGGCGGGCTTCTCGATCTTGGTCAGTTCCTGGTTCAGCAATTCGCGGTTGAGGAGTTGGCCGGTCTCGGCATCCTTGAAGTCCTGGTCCTCGATCCAGGCATCGGCGTAGTCGATGTAGCGGTCGAACAGGTTCTGGCCGTAATCGTGGTACGATTCGAGATAGGCCTTCTGGATCTCGTGGCCGATGAACTCCGCGTAGCGCGGGGCCAGCTCGGTCTTGATGAATTCCAGGTACTTCTTCTCGGTCTCGGGGGGCAGCTGCTCGCGGCGGAGCGACTGCTCCAGCACGTACATCAGGTGCACCGGGTCGGCCGAGACCTCGGTGGTGTCGTGGTTGAAGGTCGCGGCCAGCACCTTGAAGGCGAAGCGGGTCGAGATCCCGTCCATGCCCTCGTCGACCCCGGCGGCGTCCTTGTATTCCTGCATCGAGCGGGCGCGCGGATCGACCTCGCGAAGCGATTCGCCGTCATAGACCCGCATCTTCGAGAACGCGTTGGAATTGGCGTGCTCGCGCAGGCGCGACAGAACCGAGAACCGGGCCAGCATCTCAAGCGTGCCCGGCGCGCAGGCCGCGTCCGAGAGTTCGGAGCCGGAGATCAGCTTCTCGTAGATGTGCTGCTCCTCCGTCACCCGGAGGCAGTACGGGACCTTGATCACGTAGATGCGATCGATGAAGGCCTCGTTGTTCTTGTTGGTCTTGAAGGTCTGCCACTCGGATTCGTTCGAGTGGGCCAGGATCACCCCGGTGAACGGGATCGCGCCGATATTCTCGGTGCCGACGTAGTTGCCCTCCTGCGTCGCGGTGAGCAGCGGGTGGAGCATCTTGATCGGCGCCTTGAACATCTCGACGAATTCGAGAACGCCCTGGTTCGCCCGGTTCAGGCCGCCCGAGTAGGAGTAGGCATCGGGATCGGCCTGGGACAGGGTCTCCAGCCGGCGGATGTCGACCTTACCGACCAGCGAGGAGATGTCCTGGTTGTTCTCGTCGCCCGGCTCGGTCTTGGCGATGCCGATCTGCCGCAGCCGCGACGGACGGACCTTAATCACCTTGAAGCGCGAGATGTCGCCGTTGAACTCGTCCAGGCGCTTGAGCGCCCAGGGGCTCATCAGCCCGGTGAGCCGGCGGCGCGGCACGCCGTAGCGCTTCTGGATCTCCTCGCCCATCGTGTCGGGGTCGAACAGCCCGAGCGGGCTCTCGAACACCGGCGAGACCTCGTCCCCGGCCTTGAGCACGTAGATCGGGTGGACCTCCATCAGCAGCTTGAGCCGCTCGGCCAGCGACGACTTGCCGCCGCCGACCGGGCCCAGCAGGTAGAGGATCTGCTTGCGCTCCTCCAACCCCTGCGCGGCATGGCGGAAGAACGAAACGATCCGCTCGATCGTCTCCTCCATCCCGTAGAACTCGCGGAACGCCGGGTAAGTCCGGATCGTCCGGTTCATGAACATCCGGCCGAGGCGGGAATCCTTGGCGGTGTCCACGAATTCCGGCTCGCCGATGGCCGCCAGGATGCGCTCGGCAGCCGTGGCATACATCAGCGGCTCGTCGCGGCAGGCCTCGAGATACTCGGAGAGCGTCATCTCCGTATCGCGGCGGGCCTCGTACCCTCGGGCGAAGCTCTGGAAAAGGTCGTTCGTCGCATGCATCGACATTCGATAACCCTCTCAGACCCTGACAGCTTCATCCTGTCTCGGCTCGGATGCAACCGACAGGCCCGCTTTTGTCGCAGCGCGGCGAACGCGCCGCCAGCCTGTCGATTGCTTGCAACACTTATCGGGCCGAAACCGGACCTGGATGCGTTCGAACGTTGATTTCGGCCTCCTTTGTGCGCGCAATTTAGGATGAAAAACTATGCACGCACCGGGGTTTCCTGCCTCTGCTTAGAGATCGGTGCCTTCTTTCTTGGCATCGTCCCCGGATTTTGCCGCCGCGGCCCCGACGGTGATCTTGATGTTCTGGGTCTGCACTTGGCCGTCGGCGCCCCTGACTTCGAAGGTGACCTCATCGGAACCGGTGAAGCCGTTGTTGGGCTGGTAGAACAGCGCCTGGACCGCGGCTTCCTTGTTGGGGCAGCGGTAGCTCGCCGGCGTCTTCAGCTTGCCGACCTTGGTGATCACCGAGCCGTTCTTGGGCGCGCCGGACACCTTGAACTCCGGCATCGGGCCGGAGGTGCAGTCCTTCTTGAGGTTCGGGGCGATCTCCAGCCGCACGGTCTTGCCGGGCGCGACCGTCTTGGAGCGGGTCACGGTGGTCTGGGCAAAGGCCGGAAGCTGGGCCGGCCCCGCGAGGAACAGGCCGCTGACGAGCAGCGCGGCGAGCGGACGAAGGGCGGTCATGCGGCGTCTCTCCGGTACCGATCCGGGGCCGGATGTCCGGCTCCCCTGCCAACGGTCGAGAGCGCATGTGGGGATTGCGGGCGCGGCCGTCGAGGGTTTTCGGGGCCGATGTCCCGTCCCGGACAGAGGCGCTTGGCCGAATTTTTTCCGGAACCGATCCTATTCCTGCAGCACCGCGGCCACGACCCCGGTGACCCGGGCGATCTGCGCGGCGTCGAACTCGCCGGCGAGCGCGGCGGCGAGCCGGGCCTCGACCCGGGCCCGTTCCCCGGCATCGGCGATCGGCACCGGCGGAATCTGGTCCTCGGGCAGGCGGCAGACTCGGCGGATCGTCTCGGCGGCGGTGAGCAGCTTCTCCCGGTCGGGTGGCCCCATCTCCCACAGGGGATTGCGCAGGCGGCTGATCACCCGCTTGGCGTCCCGGTACTCCCGGTCGACATTGGTGGCGGCCTCGATCTGGCTGACCAGGAACATCAGTTCGAGGACTTCCGAGGCCGCGTCCGGGCAGGAGCGGACGATCCGCATGAGGCGGGCCATCAGTTCCTGGCTGGGTGACAGCTTGGGTTTGGACGCGGCCATGCGGGCGACAACGCGGGTTCCGGCAGGAAAGTTCGCCGGGTCCGCAAGTTGCGTGCTCACCGCGCCTCTCGCCAAAAGCGCGAATCTCTATCGACCGTCACACGTCCCGGTCGTAGGGCCTGCGCAGGGCGTCGAGCAGGACGCGGCAGGCGTGCAGATCCTCCAGCACGCCCATCAGCGCCGCCCGGTCGGGCGTGTCGGCCCGGAGCGCGGCCGCGGTACCGCCCTCAACCTCCTGGACCAGGGGTTCGGCGGCCCTGGCTTCGCCCCGGCCGACCGCCTGGACGAACCGGATGCCGTTCTCCTTCAGCACCCGTTGCGCCCCCGCGATGGTGTAGCGCTGCACGTAGAGGAGCTGCCGGATGCCGGCCACGAGTTCGACGTCCTGCGGCCGGTAATAGCGCCGCCCGCCGGCCCGCTTCACCGGGCGGATCTGGCCGAACCGGGTCTCCCAGAACCGCAGAACGTGCTGGGGCACGTCGAGTTCGTCGGCGACCTCGCTGATCGTCCGGAACGCGCCCGCGCTCTTCTCCCCGATCGGTTCGATCGCGTCTTCGGCGGCGAGGGCTGGAGGCATGGCTGTCTGACGATCGGCTGGGACGGGACGATCTTGCCGGCCCGCGCGGCCGGGCTCAAGCCATACCGTGGGGGGAAGAAATATTGTTTGTCGTCCTGGCGCGACACCAGCCCGATCCGCGTTCTTCCTCCCCCTCTCCGCGGGGGAGGGAGCGCGTCACCTCGATAAGTAAGAGGCCTCTATCGGGCCGCTCACTCGTCCTCGTCGTGCCTGTCCAGGCCGTTGATCGCCTGGCCGTTGATCTTGGCCTTGAGCACGTTGGAGGGCTTGAACACCATCACCTGACGGGGCTCGATCGCGACCTCGACGCCGGTCTTGGGGTTGCGGCCGACGCGCTTGCCCTTGCTGCGCACCACGAAGGAGCCGAACGAGGACAGCTTGACCGTCTCGCCCCCCGCCAAACAGGCGCAGATCTCCGACAGCACGGTCTCGACCAGGGCGGAAGACTCGGTCCGGGACAGGCCCACCTGATGGTAGACGGCCTCGCTCAAGTCGGCGCGCGTCACCGTCTTGCCTGCCATGCCGTGTCCCCTCGCCCACTCTTCTCATCCGACAGCCCACGGGCGCGGCGAACCCCGCCGCACCGTGATCTGAAGGTGTATCCCTATGATCCGGCACGCTAATCGGCGCCCGCCGCCCGGTCAACCGCGGGGAGGCGTGGAATCGCTCCAGCCGCTCACCAGCGGATCAGCGCGGCACCCCAACTGAAGCCGCCGCCGATCGCCTCGATCATCACGAGGTGGCCGGGCTGGATCCGGCCGTCCCGCCGGGCGACGTCGAGCGCCAGGGGAATCGAGGCCGCCGAGGTGTTGCCGTGGCGGTCCACGGTCAGCACGATTTTTTCGCGGGGGATGCCGAGCTTGTCGGCCGAGGCCTCGATGATCCGGCGGTTGGCCTGATGCGGCACGAACCAGTCGAGGTCGTCCGCCGTGAGCCCGGCCTGCGCGAAGGCGTCCGCGATCACGTCGGTGACCTGCCCGACCGCGAACCGGAACACCTCGCGGCCCTCCATGCGCAGCCGCCCGGTGGTGCCGGTGGAGCCCGGACCGCCATCGACATAGAGTTTCTCGCGGTGCCGTCCGTCCGAGCGCAGGCTGGCGCAGAGGACGCCTCGGTCGCCCGCATCGGCGCGCGCCTCCAGCACCACCGCCCCGGCGCCGTCGCCGAACAGCACGCAGGTGGTGCGGTCCTCCCAGTCGACGATGCGCGAGAAGGTCTCCGCGCCGATCACCAGGGCCCGGCGCGCCGAGCCGGTGGTGAGGAACTTGTCGGCGGTGGAGACCGCGAACACGAAGCCGGCGCAGACCGCCTGCAGGTCGAAGGCCGCGCCCTGATGGATGCCGAGCGCCGCCTGGATCTGGGTCGCGGTGGCCGGGAAGGTGTGATCGGGGGTCGAGGTCGCGCAGATCACGAGATCGATGTCGTCCCCGGTCAGGCCGGCATCGTCGAGGGCGGCCCGGGCGGCCCGGGTGCCGAGCACCGAGGTGGTCTCGCTCGCATCGGCGATGTGACGCTGGCGGATGCCCGTGCGCTGGACGATCCATGCGTCCGAGGTGTCGACCCGCTCGGTGAGCGCGGCGTTGGTCACGACCTGCGCGGGCAGGCTCGACCCGGTCCCGACCACCACCGAGCGCAGCGCCTGGGGAGAGTCTGTGCGGAGGGCTGACATCGCTTTCCTTCCCGGACGCGGGGGACCCTGGACATCCCCGCCGGCCGTCAACGCTTTTGATCTGTTGGGCGAATCGTCATCCCCTTACGGACCGGGGAAGCGCACGCGGTCGTGTTTCGTTTGAACGCCCCAGACCGGATGGCGGGTCCACCCCTGTACCGTTTGGTTTCCGGTCGGATCGCCCGACCGACGATCCAATCCGTCATTGCGAGCGCAGCGAAGCAACCTAGGGAAACGCTACATCCGGAGATCGCGCGCTGCATTGGGTCGCTTCGCTGCGCTCGCAATGACGGTGACGGCGCTGCGCGTCTTCTGAACGACAAGCTCCGTCAGGTGCGCTCGAAGGTGGCCCGTTTCCATCCCGTTCTTCTGCGGATTCTCAAGCCGGCGCCAGCACCGCCGTCTGGTCGAGCATCTCGCGGATCGTGCGGATCATGTCCTGGCGGGCCATGTCGTGGGCCAGGTCGATCGCCGCGGCGAACCCTTGGGCGTTCTCCGAGCCGTGGCTTTTGATGACGATGCCCTCCAGGCCGAGGAACACGCCGCCATTGGCGCGGCTCGGGTTCATCTTGTCCTTCAGGGCCTTGAACGCCTGGCGGGCGAACAGCGCGCCGATCTTGGCTGAAAGCGTCCGGGTCATGGCCGAGCGCAGATAGCTGCCGATCTGCTTGGCCGTGCCCTCCGCGGTCTTGAGCGCGATGTTTCCCGTGAAACCTTCGGTCACCACCACGTCGACGGTGCCGCGCCCGAGATCCGTGCCCTCGACGAAGCCGTGATAGGCCAGCCCCGGGCTCTCCATCTCGCGCAGCAGCCGCGCGGCCTCCTTGACCGCTTCGTTGCCCTTCATCTCCTCGGTGCCGACGTTGAGCAGGCCGACGGTCGGCTTGTCGAGGTCGAACACGATGCGGGCCATGGCCGAGCCCATCACGGCCATCTCGACCAAGTGCTCCGCGTCGGTGCCGATGGTGGCGCCGACATCGAGCACGACGCTCTCGCCGCGCACGGTCGGCCACAGGCACGCGATGGCCGGGCGCTCGATGCCCGACATGGTCTTCAGGCAGATCTTGGACATCGCCATCAGGGCGCCGGTATTGCCGGCCGAGACGCAGGCCTGGGCCTGGCCGTCGCGCACCGCCTGGATCGCCTGCCACATCGAGGACTTGCCCCGTCCCTGGCGCACCGCCTGGCTGGGCTTGTCGTCCATGGCGATCGCCATGGTGGTGTGGCGGATCTCGACGCAGCCTTTCAGGCGCGGCTCCTTGGCGACGAGCGGGGCGATCACCGCCTCGTCGCCGAACAGCAGGAAGGTCATGTCGGGATGGCGCTCACGAGCCAGCGCGGCGCCGGGCACGACGGTGGTGGGCCCGTGGTCGCCACCCATGGCGTCGAGCGAGATGCACACGCGTTGGGACATATCGTTGCGGGCCGCGGTCTCATCTGGACAGGAGGACGGCGGGACGGGCGAGGGCCAGCCGCCAAGCGCGGCGGACCATAGCGATACCGGCCCGGCGGGCAAATGAAATCGGGCCGGCGGGGGCGGGCAATTGTTGCGGGGCGGGCGGGGATGGGGCTCTGCGGGGGGCTTATGCTTATGCGCGCGATCCCATCCACCCCCTCATCCTGAGGTGCGAGCGCAGCGAGCCTCGAAGGAGGTCTCCAGGGATCGCGCGGCTGGCTGGAGGGCTCCTTCGAGGCTCGCTGCGCTCGCACCTCAGCGACTGTGTTGGGCGTCAAGCGGTTTGCCATGGTTTCTGATCCCGGATCATGGCGTTGAGGATGGTGAGGAGCTTTCGGGCGACGGCGATGACGGCGACCATCTTTGGC
>NZ_JAKSYL010000220.1 GCF_022829515.1 Methylobacterium sp. J-048 | reverse complement strand
GCGAAGGCTCCAGCGTTGAACATCAGCGCTCCGGTCACATCCGCCCGAGCGTTGTTCCGCTGCGATGAGGCCAGGATCTGCCCGACAACGGCCGTCAGTTCAGTCTCAGATCCGTGAAATAGGTTCTTGCTGGCGTAGACGAGGCGATAGAGCTCACTCATGGGGCATCCATTAAGTTGGGTGACTCAGGATTAGGGTTTGTAGCTTGCGATGAATTGCAAAAGATCATCCGCCGGTATTGGCCTGCTGATGAGGTAGCCCTGCACGTCGGTGCAGCCTTCATCGCGAATGCGCTGCATCTGCTCCGGCGTCTCCACGCCTTCGGCAACCGTCGTCATGCCCAGGCTCTTGCCGAGGCCTGCAATCGCCCGGATGATCGCGTCCCCATCGGGCTTGCCCGACAAGTCCTTCACGAAGGACCTGTCGATCTTGATCTTGTCGAACGGGAAGCTGCGCAGGTAACTCAAGGACGAGTAGCCGGTGCCGAAGTCGTCCATCGAGACGCGGACCCCGAGCTCACGCAGTCGATGGAGCGTCTGCAAGGTCCTCT
>NZ_JAKSYL010000219.1 GCF_022829515.1 Methylobacterium sp. J-048 | reverse complement strand
GGCGGCGCCTCGGCCCCCGCCTGGCTGCTGGCCGCCAGCTTCTCGGCCGGCGCAGGCATCTGGAGCACCCACTTCATCGGCATGCTCGGCTACGATCCCGGCGTCGTGGTCGGCTACGAGATGGCCACGACGCTGCTGTCGCTGATCGTGGCGATCGCGGGCGCCCTGGTCGCATTCACGTTGTTGCGCGCCGCGCATCAGGGCGCGTCCTGGGCCGGAGCCGTCGCCGGCCTGGTCCTGGGCGGCGGCATCGCCTGCATGCACTTCCTCGGCATCGCGGGCGTGGTCCTGCCCGGTCGGTTCGACTGGGATCTCAGCCTGGCGCTCGTGGCGGCGGCGATCGGCTGCGGCCTCTCCGGCGCCGCCCTGGTGGTCCATGTCCGAGGCGCCGACACGCGGACCAGGATGATGGCCGCCACGGTCCTGACGGCCGCCATCGCGGGGCTGCACTTCCTGGCCATGGCGGCGGCCCGGGTGGTCCCGGACCCGACGCTGGCGAATCCGGATCTCGGCCTCGCCCGCGGCGCGGTGGCGGGCGGCATCGCCGTGGTGATGGCGGTGATCCTGGCCTTCGCGGCCCTGGCCCTGATGCTGGATCATCTGCGCACGATCAACGCGGCGCTTGCCCGCCAGGGCGTCGCCCTCGGCGAGAAGACGCTGCTCCTCGACAGGACCCTGGACAGCATGGACCAGGGGCTGATCATGGTGGACGGACGCGGCCTCGTTCAGGTGTGCAACGAGCGCGCCCTGGTGCTCCTCGACCTGCCGCGGGCGATGATGCTGGCCGGCCCCAGCTACAAGGCGGTCCTGCGCCATCAGCTGCACCACCGCGAGCGCAGCCGGACCGACCGGTCGTACCGGGACTGGATCGAGCGCGGCGGGCTGGAACAGGCCCATGTCCACGAGCGCATCCGCCCGAACGGCCTGGTGCTGGAGATCCGGACCGTGCCGCTGCCGGGCGGCGGCTTCGTGCGGACGTTTACGGACATCACCCAGCGCAAGGCCGCGGAGGCCGAGGTGGCGCGGCTCGCCCGGCACGACATCCTCACCGGGCTGCCGAACCGCGGCCTGTTCCGCGAGTATCTCGACGCACGGCTCGCCGACATCGCGCTCCGCGGCGGCACCGGGGCCGTGCTCTACCTCGATCTCGACGGCTTCAAGGGCGTGAACGACACGCTCGGCCATCAGGCCGGCGACGACCTGCTCCGCAGCGTGGCGGACCGCCTGCGGGCGGCCGTCGGCGACGGCGTCGTGGCGCGCCTGGGCGGCGACGAGTTCGCCGTCCTGCTCCCGGGCGACCGCCAGGAGGCGACCGAGATCGCCGAGGGCCTGATCGGCTTGTTCGAGGCGCCGCTCTGGGTCGGCGAACAGCGGATCGCCGTCGGCCTGAGCGTCGGCATCGCCCTCGCCCCGGAGCATGGGGCGAGCGCGGAATGCCTGTACCGGCGCGCCGACCTCGCCCTCTACCGGGCGAAGGCCGAGGGAAGGGGCACCTTCCGGGTGTTTGCCTCCGACATGGACGAGGAGGCGGAGGAGCGCCGGGTGCTTGAGAGCGACCTGCGCCGAGCGCTCGCCGACGATGCCCTGAGCCTGCACTACCAGCCGCAGGTGGACGGCGCCTCCGGCGTGCTGGTCGGCTTCGAGGCCCTGGTGCGCTGGACCCATCCGGTGCGCGGCCAGATCCCGCCCAGCGTGTTCGTCCCCCTGGCCGAGGAGACCGGGCTGATCATCGCGCTTGGCGACTGGGTCCTGCGCGAGGCCTGCCGCGAGGCCGCGACCTGGGCGCCGTCGCTGAAGGTGGCGGTGAACCTGTCGCCCCGGCAGTTCCAGAAGCCGGACCTGCCCGAGACCGTGCTGGCCGTGCTGGCGCAGACCGGCCTGTCGCCGGACCGGCTGGAATTGGAGGTGACCGAGAGCGTCATCATCAACGACATGGCCCGGGCGATCAGCATCCTCCGGCGCTTGAAGGGGTTCGGCGTCCGGATCAGCATGGACGATTTCGGCACCGGCTACGCGTCGCTGGCGACCCTGCAGGCCTTCCCGTTCGACAAGATGAAGATCGACCGCTCGTTCGTGGCCCAGCTCGGCGTCGATCCGCAGGCCGCCGTGATCGTGCGCGCCGTGCTGAGCTTGGGCCGGAGCCTCCGCATGGGCGTCGTCGCCGAGGGCGTGGAGACGGCCGCCCAGCGGCGGTTCCTGGCGGACGAGGCCTGCGGGGAGATGCAGGGCTACCTGTTCGGCAAGCCCCGGCCGATCGGCGACTACGCTGGAATGCTCAGCCTGCCCGAATCCGCGGAGGCGATCGCTCCGTACCCGGCTCGCCTGGCCCGGGCGACGGCCTGACTGGTGGGGGCGCCTGCTGGACGAGCGGCCTGATACGCGTGTCGCCTGCAGGCCACAGGCGGCACCTAACGGGCTCGGTCTTGGTTCAACGTCCCGTGTTCAAGCCGAGGCAATTTTCAATTTTTAATCGATAGCGCCACCTCAGCGAGCCCTGGGGGGTTCAGGGACAGTCGCTGTCGCATATCCTCAATCCTAGGTTTAATATTGATCCATTTGAAAATTCCGGTTGTGCGCGATAGGAAAAATTCTCCAGTACGGCACCACGTGAGTACTTAAGCATAATTCATGCAGACATTGTTTTCGACTGACGGGGTGCATCCCCGCGATAGCTTCAAACGCTGGCGGGAAACGCTGTCCGATCTGGGCGCCAATCTCCAACAGCGGCGCCTCGACGACGGTCCATTCTCTTGCAAGATGGAAGCGACCCGGATCGGCTCCGTCGCGATGCACCGCGTCTCGCAGACCGCCTTGCGGAGCGAGGCGACGGGCGAGATGCTCCGGAACTCGGCCCACGCGGGCAAGGTCGTGGTGACCTTGCAGCTCGCCGGCGCGGCGACGAACGACCAAGATGGTCGGAGTTCGGTGCAGCGGCCGGGCGACTTCGTGGTGATCGACCAGCGGCCGGTCGTGATGACGACGAAAACGGGCAGCGCGTGCCTATCGATTCAATTGCCGCGCGAGCGTCTGGAGAACGTGCTCGGGTCCACCCGGCGCTACACGGCCCTGACTGTGGGCTCGGACCTCGCCTCGGCGACCCTTGTCTCGACCTTCTTCCACGAATTGATCCGGGTGCAGCATCAGCTCTCACCCGATGCGGCCGTCCGCATGGCGTCGGCCGGCACGGACCTGATCGTGGCCAGCATCGCCGAGCGCCTCGCCCGGGAGGTCCCGCAGCCGCTCCACGGCACCGTCGTGGTCCAGCGGGCGAAGGCGTTCGTCGAGGCTCATCTCGGCGACTCCAGCCTCGACCCGCCCCGGCTCGCCGCCGCGGTCGGCGTGTCGTTGCGCCGGCTGCAGGAGCTGTTCCACGCGCATGGCCAGCACATCTCGGACTGGATCTGGCAGCGCCGGCTCGAGGCCGCCGCCAAGCGCCTGACCGACCCGGGCGTCCGACATCTCCCGATCGGCACCCTGGCCTATGGCTGCGGCTTCGCCAGCCAGGCCCATTTCGCCCGCCGCTTCAAGGCGCAGTACGGCATGACCCCGAGCGAGTACCGGAGCGCACCGCACCTCGGGACATGATAAGCGATCGATCCCGGCCGGCTCAGCCGTGGGGCGTGCGCCGCCGCGCCGGGTATCGCGCCTCCGCGCGCTTCCGCACTGCCCGCGCGCGCTCGACATCGCCGATGCCGAGCGGCCGGGGCGAGGCCTCCTGCGTGAACGGCATCCGGCTGCGGATGTCGCCGTAATAATCCGAGCCGCTCATGCCGAAGCTGCCGCCCGTGACCGGACCGTCCAGGTGCGGCTCCCCGGCGCAGGCAGCCGTGGCGGAGCAGACGAGGAGAGCGGCGAAGGTCAGGCGCATGCGTGAATCCTGGCAGCGGAGATTCGGCCGTTTCAAGACCACGGACATGACGATGGCGTGTACGCCTGGCGGATCGGCCGCTCGGCCCCACCCCGATCCGGTCACGGGGCGGGGGAGCGTCCGATCTCACCAGCGGTCGAGCCGATACGCAACGCAGCTCGGGATGCAGGATGACCGGCCAGGGTTAGCAGGCCGTGCGGGTGCCTCGGGATCGATCGTCCCGGGCCGGGACCGCTCGCGCACGAAGAAGCCCGCCGCGGCCTGGAGCCGGGCGGGCTCATGAGGATCAGGCTTCGGATCGGAAGCGGTCAGAAGCCGCCACGCCCATAGCCGCGCGGGCCGCCAAAGCCGTGCGGCCGGCCATAGCCACGACCGTAACCGCGGCCGTAGCCGTAGCCCCGTCCCCGGAAGCGCGGGCCGCCATAACCATGGCGTCGGCCGCCGAAGCCGGGTCCGAAGCGGGGACCGCCATAGCCGTACTGGACCTGCTCCACGGCCGGGGCGGCCTCGATGACGGCCCCGAGGCCGATCTGGGCCGCGGAGGCCGGGAGGGGCGCGAGAAACAGGCTGGCTGCGAACAGGCCACCCGTCAGCGTCGGTATCTTGAACACGAATTCTCTCCTCGCCGAAGCGGCTGATGCGCGTCCCCGGCTTGGTGGCAACCCGATGGGCTCTCGGACCGTTCCTGACGAAGTGACCTGCAACGGCCCTCCTGCGGATGCGCCCCGCTCCCGCGCGACACCCCCGGCACGGCGGCGATCTTGCGGGGAGGCGCGCTCCGGACAGCGCGGGGTGGTCATGAAAAACCCGTTGGTGCAATGGCTCGCGCTCGCGGTCTTCGGCAGCACCCCTGCGGTCGCGCAGCGCGTTCGGGTCGACAGATCCCATCGCCGCGCAGCGATCGCAGCGCAGCGCTTCGGCGATCCGCGACCGCCGACCACGACGCTTCGCGCCCCGAACGACGGCATCATTCACTGGAACACCCCGAACAAGGACGGCAATCTCGGCGGCCCCGGGACGGGCGGCGGTGGGGGTGGCGGCTAGAGCCGGGGGCGGACCGGGCGTCCCGAGGCCGCGGCGCGCGTCTCACCCGCCAGACCGCGATCGATCAGCCGCCGCCGTTGTCGCCGCCGCCGCCTCCGGTCTTGCGAATGGGATTCCTCCTGCCTCGGCCCGGAAGGATCGCCTCGGCCCCTGGAGAAGCACGCGAGCCTGCCTCCGGTTCGCGGCCCATCCGCCCCGATTGCGCACGATGTCGTCGCCGGGCAGCGGCGGGCGGCCTCAACCGTCAGGGGGAGCTTCCGCCACCGCCTTACGTTATGGTTTCGACTTGATGGTTTCGGCTTGGCAGATCCGTGCGACACAGATGATCCGGCGTTCGAAGACGACTGTCATTGCGCTGGGCGTCATCGCCGCAGCCGCTGTCGTCGCCGCGCTCGTTCATCTGCTGCTCGGTCTGCTCTCCCTCGACATCGCGGTGGCGAAGACCAGTGAGGAGGATCGGCAGGCCGCACAGGCCTTGACCCAGCTCTTCGAGACCCAGCATCCGCGGGTGCGAATCCGGACGATCTACGAGCCGGATCGTCTCGGGACCGCGGCGGCCCTCGACAGGGGCGAGACCCAGCTCGCCCTGATCCGCAGCGATGCCGCCCCCAAGGACGGGCAGACCCTCGTGATCCTGCGCCGCGACGCGATCGTGTTCGTCGCGCCCGGGGGCAGCGCCGTCGACAGCATCGCGAAGCTCAAGGGCAGCACGATCGGGCTGCTCGACGGACGCAAGCTCGATCCCCGCCTGCTCGACCTGATCCTGACCCATTTCGGCATCCCCCCGGCAAGCGTGCACCGGAAGGTCCTGACCGTCGATCAGCTGACCGAAGCCGCGCGTAGCCGGCAAATCGGCTCGGTGTTCGTGGTGGCTCCGGTCGGCGGTCCCGTGTGGCTGCCGCTGTTCACCGCCCTGCGCAAAGGATCGGGGGCGGCGAAGCTGTTCGAGATCGACGAGGCGACGGCGATCGCCAAGGAGCATCCGGTGCTCGACACGATCGACGTGCCCAAAGGCAGCTTCCTCGGCTCCCTGCCGGCGCCGGGGGACGATATCACCACCCTGTCGGTCAGCCACCGGCTCGTCGCCCGGGGCGCGATGCCGGACTGGCTCGCCGGCGAAATCACCCGCGAGGTCCTGACCGGCAAGCCGCGGCTCGTCGCGCTCGACGACGATCTGGCCGGCATCGAAGCCCCTGACACCGACGACAAGGTCCAGGCCTTGCCGATCCATCCGGGTGCGGCGGCCTACCTGACCGGAAACCAGCCGAGCCTGAGCGATCAGGCGCAGAACGCGGCCTACTGGATCGGGCTCATGATCAGCGCGGCGGCCTCGCTGAGCGCGGCGGGCATCGCCCTGTTCAAGCGCGTCCGGCCACGCCAGCCGCCGACTCGGGTCATGCGCCTGCTGGAGATCTGGCTGGCCGTGTCGAGCACCGATCCCGCCGGCCTCGAGGATCTGGAACGCGAGGCCGATGCGCTCGCCGCCGAGGCGATCCGCGCCGAGGCGCACGGCCGGACGGAGAGCGTGGAAATGCGCCTCGTCGCCCTGCTCGTCACCCATGTCCGCGAGGCGGTACAGCGCCGCCGGACCTTGGGTTCTCGGTCTTCGGCGCAACAGTCTTCCGCGACGCCTGCGACCCGGGCGCCATTCTCGGCCAAGACCTGACCTCAAGTCAGGCTATACGTCCGGCAGGTCTATTCCGCCTGCGGAAACCGAGGCTTGGCAAACGCATGCAGGCGGGCTGTGCCGCGACACGAGGCCGCCCGTACAGGGTCGGCGCGCGGATCGCGAAGCTCAGAAAGCCAAGACTTCAGCAATGCCGCGTTACGTTGGCACTTGAGGTCGCCATAAAAGCCTATGGTGACCCAACAGGATTGTTGATCTCCGCGCTCGACAACGCACGGCTCGTTCCCGTATGATGTTCAGACGTTGCCGGCGCATGTTGAGCCGTTAGGCACGTTGTTTTCAGGAATTCCGCACACATGAAGCGCCGGAGCGCGCGGCCGTTCACGGTCGAAGTCAAGCATACCCGTACCTCCCGCGTCGCGCTGGTCGACGCGACGACGCGACCCCGCGAAACGCAAGACCTCTGGTGGGACATCCCCGCGGAGACTGCCGATAAGCCGGCCGAGGCGGTGTTCGCGCCTGCCGCTGCTGTAGAGCCGGCGCCGCCCGAGGCCCCGGCCCGGCGCGTGCTGCCGAGCCTCGTGCCGATGTTCTCGACTGCGAGCGAGCCCGAAGCGCCGGAAGCCGACGAGGCCGCCTCGATCGGGCGCCTTCCGCGGGTGCGTCGTGCCAAGGCGGCGACCAAGCGCGCACCGAAGCCCGTCGCCGAGGCTGCACAGCCGGCTTTCGTCGCAGTCCCAGTCGTTTCGCGACCGGTGACGAGCGCGCCCGCTGCGGCAACGGCCGCCACGGTCCCGGCTCAGCCGGCAGCGATGCCGGCGCGTCCGATCCGCCTCTCGCGGCAGGCCGACACCCTCAAGGCCGGCGAGCGCTGGAAGCGGCGGCTGCCGCGCCATCTGTGGTGAACTGATCCAGCGCTGCGAACGAGGCGACTTCATTGGTAGAAGCCGCAGCACGGAGTTGAAGACAGATAGCCGGAGATGGTGATCTCCGGCTGTGCCGATATTCGCATCTTGAAGACCTGAGGCAGCGAGACGGTGTCTCCGTCGCTCGGCGTCTCAGATGCCGACGCTCGCCGCACCCGCCTCCGCGGCCTGGCTGACGGTCGCGCCGTTGCGCAGCGCCATCGCGATTGCGGTCGAGGCCGTGTCGACGGCGCCCGCGCGATCCTCGCCGTAATCGTACATGCTGTTGGTCTGAGAGCCCAAGCGGGCGTGGAAATTATCGGGAAAGCTCTTGTTCATCCGCTGCTTCAGCAAGGTTGTCGCAGCGTGGTAATCGCTCTCGAACCCGGCCGATTGATAAGCCGGGCCGGCCTCGTAGGTCCCGCCTTCCTTGTCGGCGGCAGCTTTGCGGTTCTTGTGGTCGATCGTCTGCGAGAACAGGATGCCGATAATCTTGGCCATAAGCCATCTGAAGGCGTTCATCTCGGTCCTCGACGGTGGAAGCACTTCAGGTCTGTACCATGCATTGCCCGAACGCCGCGGCTTTGTTCAGGATGCTCCGGGGTCACCAGCGCTCTTCCGAGATGAGCGCGCCGCTGCCATCGAAGGTTCCCCGCCAGCCCTTGCCGTGCAGGCGGACCGTCACGCATGTTTGATCGGCCTGGGATCCCGCCTTGATCCAGGCCTCGACTTGACCGAGGCGCTCCTGGCGCTTGAGCACGGCCATGCTGACGCCCAGGCGCGAGGCCAGTTCGCGGGGATCGACGATCCAATCGCCCTTGTGGCCGAGATCGAGCCGCACGGAGGGACCTCCATCAACCGCGCGTCGGCGGCCCACCGGGCCAGCCGTCATGGGTTCGCGACCGAGCGCCCATCCCCGCGCCGATGATGGGGCGCCCTGTGGTGGGACCGGGCCGGGTGACGCCGGGCTTGGACCCGGGGCGGCGGCGCGGGCGGCTGCTGGACCGCGGGCACGCCGTCGTGCGCAGCGATGACCCGGCGGGCCTCCTCGACGCTCATGTCGCAGGCGCTGGTCATGCCCTGAAGGGCGCCGAGCGCGCGATTGTATTCGGGCAGGTTGGTGCATCCGGGAACACCCCAAGCCCGGGCCGGGGCGGGGGCCGCGAGGATCGTCACCACGGCCAGCAATCCGGCGCTCGCGCTGCGGATCGGGGGCCGGCTCACATCCGGATCTAGGCGCAGGCGCATCAAAACCTCCCGACCGGTTCGAGGGGTCAACCCGCATGGGGCCGGATGGTGCGGTCGCGGGCAGGCGCCGTGAGCGCCTGCCCGGTTGGGGGTAACGGTCCGGACGCAGCGCAAGGCGTGCCCGGACCGTCGTGTCGTCCGTTCGGGAGCTTTAGAAGTCCATGCCGCCCATGCCACCCATGCCGCCGCCGCCCGGCATGGCCGGGGCTTCCTTGCGCGGCAGCTCGGAGATCATCGCCTCGGTGGTCACCAGGAGACCGGCCACGGAGGCCGCGCCCTGGAGCGCCGCCCGGACGACCTTGGACGGATCGACGATGCCGGCCTGGAGCATGTCGACATACTCCTCGGTCTGGGCGTTGAAGCCGTAGGTCGGCGAGGCGTTGGCCAGGATGTTGCCGACCACGATCGAGCCCTCGACGCCCGAGTTGGACGCGATCTGACGGATCGGGGCTTCCAGAGCCTTCAGCACGATCTTGATGCCGGCCTGGACGTCGGGGTTGTCGTTCGAGAGGCCCTGAACGGCCGCCTTGGCGCGCAGCAGCGCGGTGCCGCCGCCCGGGACGATGCCTTCCTCGACGGCAGCGCGGGTGGCGTGGAGGGCGTCGTCGACGCGGTCCTTCTTCTCCTTGACCTCGACCTCGGTCGAGCCGCCGACGCGGATCACCGCGACGCCGCCCGCGAGCTTGGCCAGACGCTCCTGGAGCTTCTCACGGTCGTAGTCCGAGGTGGTCTCCTCGATCTGCGCCTTGATCTGCGAGATCCGGCCCTCGATGTCCGACTTCTCGCCGATGCCGTCGATGATCGTGGTGGTCTCCTTCTCGATCCGGACGCGCTTGGCCCGGCCGAGCATGTCGAGGGTCACGTTCTCGAGCTTGATGCCCAGATCCTCGGCGATCATCTGGCCCTTGGTCAGGATCGCGATGTCTTCCAGCATCGCCTTGCGGCGATCACCGAAGCCCGGCGCCTTCACGGCCGCGACC
>NZ_JAKSYL010000210.1 GCF_022829515.1 Methylobacterium sp. J-048 | reverse complement strand
GTGATCAGCAAGACCAGTACATCGCGCCGAGTTCTCCGTGAGAGAACGGGTATTTTGAGAGCTTCATCGGAACGCTTCGTGACGAGTGCCGACGCCAGTGGATCTTCTAATCATTACAGGAGGAGCAGATCCTGATCGGTCTGTGGAAAACCACCTCCAACCACGTCCGACCGCATTCGTCTCTGTGCTATCGGACACCCGCTCTAGTCAGCGACCCGGATCTGGCCTTCCTGCTACTGCATGGTGGCAGCCATCGGTAACCCGAAGGCCATATCCGGGTAGCTGACGGGCGCGGGCGGCCGATAGCCCAGCGACGAATGCGGTCGGACGCGGTTGTAGGTGTTTTGCCACAGACCGATCACGATCTGCGCCTCCTTTAATGAGTAGAAGATCTCCTGGCGTAGGCACTAGTCACGAAGCTTGCCGTTGAACCGCTCACAATATGTCTCTGTCGAAGCGCAGGATCGCGACGAAATCCTCCTGCACCCCGGGCACGGCTGGCTCGAACCGGTAGCCCGGCAGCCCCGGCGCCTTCGACTGGGCGGCCGCGACCGTCTGATCCCAGCGGAGGTATTTCGCCTCCAGCCCGGGGTGCAGGAGGATTTCGTCGCGATCCTGCGCTTCGACAGCGACGCCAACCTGCAGGCCTGGCTCGATTCCCCCGCGCGCAAGGCGCTGATCG
>NZ_JAKSYL010000204.1 GCF_022829515.1 Methylobacterium sp. J-048 | reverse complement strand
GACCGGGGTGTGCGAGCTGCCGGAAGGCACCGAGATGGTGATGCCGGGCGACAACGTGACCATGGACGTCACGCTGATCGTGCCGGTGGCCATGGAGGAGAAGCTGCGCTTCGCCATCCGCGAGGGCGGCCGCACCGTCGGTGCCGGCGTCGTCGCCGCCATCAACGACTAAGCCAGGATAGCATCCTTAGCAGGGCGCGGCGGGGACAGGTCCTCGCACCCCCCGCCGTCCCTCTCAAGGTTTCAGGATTATGAACGGTCAGAACATCCGCATCCGCCTCAAGGCGTTCGATCACCGCATCCTCGATGCGTCGACCAAGGAGATCGTCTCCACGGCCAAGCGTACCGGCGCCACCATCCGGGGTCCGATCCCGCTGCCGACGCATATCGCGAAGTTCACCGTCAACCGCTCGCCGCACATCGACAAGAAGTCGCGCGAGCAGTTCGAGATGCGCACGCACAAGCGGGTGCTCGATATCGTCGATCCGACGCCGCAGACCGTGGACGCGCTGATGAAGCTCGACCTCGCCGCCGGCGTGGACGTGGAGATCAAGCTCTAAGTCCCGCCGGGATTTAGAGCTTACCGTTTCATCGCGCGAGGGAGAGACCTATGCGCTCAGGCGTCATCGCACAGAAGGTCGGCATGACCCGCGTCTTCACAGACGCGGGGGAGCATGTCCCCGTCACAGTGCTTAAGATCGATCAGTGCCAGGTGGTGGCCCACCGCACCGTCGAGAAGAATGGTTACGTCGCCCTCCAGGTCGGCGTCGGCAAGGCCAAGGTCAAGAACGTGTCGGCGGCCGAGCGCGGCCGGTTCGCGATCGCCAAGGTCGAGCCGAAGAAGAAGATCGCCGAGTTCCGCGTGTCCGAGGACGCGCTGATCCCGGTGGGCGCCGAGATCACGGCCGACCACTTCATCCCGGGCCAGTTCGTCGACGTGACGGGCACCACCACGGGTAAGGGCTTCGCCGGCGGTATCAAGCGCTGGAACTTCGGCGGTCTGCGCGCCACCCACGGCGTGTCGATCTCGCACCGTTCGATCGGTTCGACCGGCGGCCGTCAGGACCCGGGCAAGACCTTCAAGAACAAGAAGATGCCGGGTCACCTCGGCGTCGAGCGGGTGACCACCCAGAACCTGCGCGTCGTGCGCACCGATCCCGAGCGCGGCCTGATCCTGGTCGAGGGCGCGGTTCCGGGCGTCGCCGGCGGCTGGATCCAGATCCGCGACGCGGTGAAGCGCAAGCTCCCCGCCGACGTGCCGCTGCCGGGCAAGTTCCGTGAGAACGGTGCAGCCACCGAGTCCGCCCAGACCGCCCCCGAGGCCCCTGCGGCTGAGGAGACCGCCTGATGAAGCTCGATATCACCACTCTCGACGGCGCCGGCGCCGGCTCGGTCGAGCTGAACGAGGAGATCTTCGGCCTTGAGCCGCGGGCCGACCTCCTTCAGCGCATGGTCCGCTGGCAGCTCGCCAAGCGGCGCGCCGGCACCCACGCGGTGAAGAACCGCTCGGACGTGAACCGGACCCGCAAGAAGCTGTACAAGCAGAAGGGCACCGGCAACGCCCGCCACGGCGCGGCTTCGGCGCCGCAGTTCCGCGGCGGCGGTCGTGCCTTCGGGCCGGTCGTGCGCGACCACAGCCACGACCTTCCCAAGAAGGTCCGTGCGCTCGCCCTGCGCCACGCCCTGTCGGCCAAGGCCAAGGCCTCGACCCTGATCGTCGTCGACGACATCAAGATCGAGGATCACAAGACCAAGGGTCTCATCGAGCGCTTCGGCAAGATGGGCCTCTCGAACGCGCTGATCATCGGCGGTGCCGAGGTCGACGTGAATTTCGGCCGCGCCGCGCGTGCCATCCCGCAGATCGACGTGCTTCCCGTTCAGGGCATCAACGTCTACGACATCCTGCGCCGCAACACGCTCGTCCTGACCAAGGCCGCCGTCGACGCGCTGGAGGAGCGTTTCAAATGAGTGCCGATCCGCGCCACTACGACATTATCGTCTCCCCGGTCATCACCGAGAAGGCGACGAACCTGACCGAGCAGAACAAGGTCGTCTTCCGGGTCGGCCCCAAGGCGACCAAGCCTCAGATCAAGGAGGCGGTCGAGAAACTGTTCGACGTGAAGGTCACGGCGGTGAACACCCTCGTGACCAAGGGCAAGAAGAAGATTTTCCGCGGTCTCCGCGGACAGCGCTCCGACGTGAAGAAGGCGATCGTCACCCTGGCCGAGGGCCACACGATCGACGTCACGACCGGGCTCTGAGGACGGGTTTTAGGGATCCAAGCCGATGGCCTTGAAGACATTCAAACCGGTCACGCCGAGCCTGCGCCAGCTCGTGCTCGTCGACCGCCGTGAGCTCTACAAGGGCAAGCCGGTGAAGGCGCTGACGGAGGGCAAGAGCTCCTCCGGCGGCCGTAACAACCTGGGTCGCATCACGGTCCGCTTCCGCGGCGGTGGCCACAAGCGCGTGCTGCGCAACGTGGACTTCAAGCGCCGCGAGCAGCCCGGCGTCGCCGCGACGGTCGAGCGGATCGAGTACGATCCGAACCGCACCGCGTTCATCGCCCTGATCAACTTCCCCGACGGGAAGCAGAGCTACATCCTGGCCCCGCAGCGTCTGCAGCCGGGCGACAAGGTGGTGACCGGCGAGAGCGTCGACATCAAGCCGGGCAATGCCGGTCCGGTCGGCTCCATGCCGGTGGGCACGATCGTGCACAACGTCGAGCTGAAGATCGGCAAGGGCGGCGCGATCGCCCGCTCGGCCGGGAACTACGCCCAGATCGTCGGGCGCGACCAGGGCTACGTGACGCTGCGCCTGAACTCGGGCGAGCAGCGGCTTGTGCACGGTCAGTGCTACGCGACCGTCGGCGCGGTCTCGAACCCCGACCACATGAACATCTCGCTCGGCAAGGCCGGGCGCAACCGGTGGCTCGGCAAGCGCCCGCACAACCGCGGCGTGTCGATGAACCCGGTGGATCACCCGCACGGCGGCGGCGAGGGCCGTACCTCGGGCGGCCGCAACCCGGTCACGCCGTGGGGCGTGCCCACCAAGGGGAAGAAGACCCGGTCCAACAAGCGGACCGACGTGTTCATCCTGTCCAGCCGCCACAACCGCAAGAAGTAATCGCTATGGCACGCTCTCTCTGGAAGGGGCCGTTCGTCGACGGCTACCTCTTCAAGAAGGCCGAAGCGGCGCGGGGCTCCGCGCGCTCTGAGGTCATCAAGATTTGGAGCCGCCGCTCCACGATCCTCCCGCAGTTCGTCGGGCTCACCTTCGGTGTGCACAACGGGCAGAAGCACATTCCGGTCTACGTCTCCGAGGAGATGGTGGGGCACAAGTTCGGCGAGTTCTCGCCGACCCGCACCTTCCACGGGCACGCGGCCGACAAGAAGGCGAAGAGGCGCTGAGATGGGCAAGCAAGCCACCCCCCGCGCGCTCCCCGAGAACGAGGCCAAGGCGGTCGCGCGCATGCTGCGCGTCAGCCCGCAGAAGCTCAACCTCGTGGCGCAGATGATCCGCGGCAAGAAGGTCGACACGGCGCTGGCCGAGCTCCAGTTCTCGCGCAAGCGCATCTCGACCGAGGTCAAGAAGTGCCTCGAGAGCGCGATCGCCAATGCCGAGAACAACCACGATCTGGACGTCGACGATCTGGTCGTCACCCAGGCGTTCGTGGGCAAGGCCCTCGTGCTCAAGCGCTTCCACGCCCGTGCCCGCGGCCGCGGCGCGCGTATCCTGAAGCCCTTCTCGAACCTCACCATCGTGGTTCGCGAAGTCCGCCAGGCCGAAGCGGCTTAAGGAGGATCTCATGGGCCAGAAAGTCAATCCGATCGGTCTCCGTCTCGGTATCAACCGGACCTGGGACTCCCGCTGGTTCGCCGGCAAGGGCGAATACGCCAAGCTGATGCACGAGGACGTCGCGATCCGCGCCGCCCTCATGAAGCAGCTGAAGCAGGCCGCCGTCTCGAAGATCGTCATCGAGCGCCCGCACCGGAAGTGCCGCGTCACCATCCACTCGGGCCGTCCGGGCGTGGTGATCGGCAAGAAGGGCGCGGATATCGAGAAGCTGCGCAAGCTCGTCGGCACGATGACTAAGGCCGACGTGACCATCAACATCGTCGAGGTGCGCAAGCCCGAGATCGACGCCACCCTGGTGGCCGACTCGATCGCCCAGCAGCTCGAGCGCCGCGTCGCCTTCCGTCGTGCCATGAAGCGTGCCGTGCAGTCGGCGATGCGTCTGGGTGCCGAGGGCATCCGCATCAACTGCTCGGGCCGTCTAGGTGGCGCCGAGATCGCCCGCCAGGAATGGTACCGTGAGGGCCGGGTCCCGCTGCACACCCTGCGTGCGGACGTGGATTACGGCACCGCCACGGCGTTCACGACCTACGGCACCTGCGGCATCAAGGTGTGGGTGTTCAAGGGCGAGATCCTTGAGCACGACCCGATGGCGCAGGACAAGAAGGCCCAGGAAGAGGGTGGCCGCTCCGGCGGACGCCGTGAGCGCGATGGCGAGGGCGGCCGCGAGCGCGGACGCCGCGAGCACGCGTAAGGTAGGAAGCCATGCTGCAACCCAAAAAGACTCGCTTCCGTAAGCAGTTCAAGGGCCGCATCCACGGTGCGGCCAAGGGCGGCTTCGAGCTGAACTTCGGCCAGTTCGGCCTGAAGGCGGTGGAGCCTGAGCGCGTCACCGCCCGGCAGATCGAGGCGGCCCGCCGCGCGATCACCCGTGAGATGAAGCGCCAGGGCCGTGTCTGGATCCGGGTGTTTCCGGATGTGCCGGTCTCCTCGAAGCCGACCGAGGTCCGCATGGGCTCGGGCAAGGGCGCCCCGGATTACTGGGCCGCTCGCGTCCACCCGGGCCGGATCATGTTCGAGGTCGACGGCGTTGCCGAGGACATCGCCAAGGAGGCCCTGCGCCTCGGCGCCGCCAAGCTCCCGATCCGTACGCGGGTCGTCCAACGCATCGCCGACTGAACGGAGGCTATCGTGAAGTCGACCCAGAGAGTGTCTGATCTGAAGGCGTTGTCGCCGGATCAGCTGAGTGACGAGTTGCTGAACCTCAAGAAGGAGCAGTTCAACCTGCGCTTCCAGGGGGCCACCGGCCAGCTCGAGAACGTCGCCCGCGTCCGTGAGGTCCGCCGCGACATCGCCCGCGTCCGCACCCTGCAGCGTTCGAAGACGCTGCAGGCCGCCAAGAGCTGACGAAGGGCTCAGGAGAACACCATGCCGAAGCGCGTCCTGCAGGGCACCGTCGTCAGCGACAAGGGCGAGAAGACCATCGTCGTGAAGGTGGAGCGTCGCTTCACCCACCCGGTGATGAAGAAGACCGTGCGCCGCTCGAAGAACTACCATGCCCATGACGAGGCGAATGCCGCCAAGGTCGGGCAGACGGTGTTCATCGAGGAGTGCCGCCCCTTCTCGAAGACCAAGACCTGGAAGCTGGTCGAGGGCCAGGCTGCCGCGGTTGCCGAGACCGGCGAAGCTGCCTGAGTTGTCTTCTCTCGACGGCCGCGGAGATGTCTGCGTCCGTCCGTTAGGCCAATCGGTCCTGTGCGGCGTGCCGGAGCGTGACGATCGTCACGACCTCCCGCCGCTCATCGACCTGATAGTAGATCAGATACGGCATTCGGGGCACTGCGAAGATTCGCACCTCCGGTCGCACGCTTCGGCCCACGAATGGGTGGCGCCTGAGAAGCTCGGCCGTTTCGCGGATCGCACGCTCGACCTCGTCAGCGGCGCCCGGATTTCGCTCCCGAACATAATCGGCGATGTCCGCTAAACGCCGGACTGCACGGCGTGCGTAGACAAGTTTCATGCTCTGAAACGGCGGAAGGCAGCTTCGACCTCGTCGGGCGAGGCGATGTCTCCGCGTGCGATCTCGTCGAGTCCGTCCAACACATCCTGCAGGTGATCGGGGTCGACTTGGCCCTGAGTTCCAACGCGCGCCATGTCGAGCATGGCTTGCGCGATAGCGTCCTGCGCCTCCGGCGCCATCCGGCGGACTGTCTCGACGGCCTTTTCCAGAAGGTCGGTCACGGCCAGCTACATCCCAAACGACGAACGGCCCCGACGAATTCCTCGCCGGAGCCGCTGATTGTCGTCCGCGCCATGCCGCGCGGCAAGTGTCGGAGACGCGGGCGGCTCAGAGCCTCTCACAAAATTCCCGCGGCACCATCGCGTGCAGAGGGAGCACTCCCGGGAACCGGGAGTTTTGTGAGGTGCTCTTAAGCCTCGCCCTCGTCGAGGTCGTCCTCGGTCGGCTTGGCGTTCTCCAAAATCTTCTCGGCGACCAAGCCGGAATTCTGGCGGATCGAGGCTTCGATCTTGCCGGCGATCTCGGGGTTGTCGCGCAAAAACCCCTTCGAGTTCTCGCGGCCCTGGCCGAGGCGCTGGCTGTTGTAGGAGAACCAGGCGCCGGACTTCTCGACGATGCCGGCCTTCACGCCGAGATCGATCAGCTCGCCCACCTTCGACACGCCTTCGCCGAACATGATGTCGAACTCGACCTGCTTGAACGGCGGCGCGACCTTGTTCTTGACGACCTTGACGCGGACCTGGTTGCCGATCGCCTCGTCGCGGTCCTTCAGGGTCGAAATCCGGCGGATGTCGAGGCGCACCGAGGCGTAGAACTTCAGCGCGTTGCCGCCGGTGGTGGTCTCCGGGCTGCCGTACATCACGCCGATCTTCATCCGGATCTGGTTGATGAAGATCACCATGCAGTTCGAGCGCGAGATCGAACCGGTGAGCTTGCGCAGGGCCTGGCTCATCAGGCGGGCCTGGAGGCCGGGCTGGCTCTCGCCCATCTCGCCCTCGATCTCGGCCCGCGGGGTCAGCGCGGCGACCGAGTCGACCACCAGCACGTCGATGGCGCCCGAGCGCACCAGCGTGTCGGTGATCTCCAGCGCCTGCTCGCCGGTGTCGGGCTGCGAGATCAGCAGGTCGTCGAGATTGACCCCGAGCTTGCGGGCATAGATCGGATCGAGGGCGTGCTCGGCATCCACGAACGCGCAGACGCCGCCCTTCTTCTGGGCCTCGGCGATCGTGTGCAAGGCCAGGGTGGTCTTGCCGGACGATTCGGGCCCGTAGATCTCGACGACCCGGCCCCGGGGCAGGCCGCCGACGCCGAGGGCGATGTCGAGCCCGATCGAGCCGGTCGAGACCGTTTCGACCTCCTGCACCTTGTCGTTCTTGCCGAGCCGCATGATCGAGCCCTTGCCGAAGGCGCGTTCGATCTGGGACAGGGCGGCGTCGATTGCCTTGGACTTATCCTTGTCCTTGTCCGCCGGGGGCATGTCGACCACTTTCAATGCAGGCTGGGCCATCTGGCGGGCTCCTTATGAAGGGGTTGCGCGCCATTCACAACGCGCGTCAACACCAGACACGTGTACCTGTTTTGTTCTATTCGGGCAAGGGCTGCAGATATGAGAACGCCGCCCTTGCGGGGGCGGCGCGCAGGTTCTCCACCGGGGTTATGCCGGCGCGATGTCAGTCGGCGGCCATGGTCTTCTTCACGGTCTCGACCAGCTGCTTCAGGCTGAAGGGCTTCGGCAGGAAGTTGAAGGCCTCGCCCTCGGGCAGGTTCTTGCGGAACGCGTCCTCGGCGTAGCCCGAGACGAAGATTACCTTCAGGTCCGGCTGGTGCTTGCGGACCTCGCGCAGCAGCGTCGGCCCGTCCATCTCGGGCATCACCACGTCGGAGACGACGAGATCGATCGGCTGGCTGCCCTCGCGCACGATCGCCAGTGCCTCCAGGCCGGAGGCCGCCTCCAGCACCGTGTAGCCCCGGGCCGAGAGCGCCCGGCTGTTGACCGCCCGGACGGGATCCTCGTCCTCCACCAGCAGGATCGTCCCCTGTCCGGTATGGTCGGCCGCGGGCTTGCGCGGGGCCGGCTTCTCCGAAGCCGGACTCTTCTGGGCGCCGGCCCTGGCGGCTTCGCCTTCGCCGTTCGGCTTGGCCGAGCGCGCGGAGGCCGGCGCCGGCATGTCGGCTCGCGGCAGGGCCGGAATTGCCGGCGCGGCCTCTTCCGGCTCGGCCACCGGGATATGGCGCGGCAGGTAGATCCGGAACGCCGTCCCCTCCCCGATCTTCGATTGCACGTCGATGGTGCCGCCGGATTGCTTGACGATGCCGAACACCGTCGAGAGCCCGAGGCCGGTGCCCTTGCCGATCTCCTTGGTGGTGAAGAACGGCTCGAAGATTTTCTCCATCAGCTCGGCCGGGATGCCCTGCCCGGTGTCGCGCACCTCGATCAGCACGTGGTCGCCCGCCGGCGCGCCGCCGCGTCCCTCCACGGCCGCCGAGGGACCCGGATCGGTCACGTTCTCGGTGCGGATCATCAGCTTGCCGCCGTCCGGCATCGCGTCGCGGGCGTTGACCGCGAGATTCACGATCACCTGCTCGAACTGATTGACGTCGGCCTTCACCGGCCAGACGTCGCGGCCGTGCTTCAGTTCCAGGGTCACGCGCTCGCCCAGCAGCCGCTTGAGCAGCAGGGTCAGCTCCGAGAGCCCCTCCCCGACATGCATCACCTCCGGGCGCAGGGTCTGGCGGCGGGAGAACGCCAGGAGCTGGCGGACGAGGCCCGCCGCCCGGTTGGCGTTCTGCTTGATCTGCATGATGTCCTGGAAGGCCGGGTCGGTCGGCCGGTGGCTCGCCAGCAGCAGGTCCGAGTAGCCGATGATCGCCTGCAGGACGTTGTTGAAATCGTGCGCGATGCCGCCGGCGAGCTGGCCCACCGCGTTCATCTTCTGGGCCTGGGCGACCTGCTGCTCCAGTTGCCGCTGCGCCGTGGTGTCGAGGGCGTACAGGATGACGCGCTCGGCCTCGTCGGCCTTCTGGGTCGCGTCGCTGCTGTCGGCCGGGCTGAGCCAGAGCCGCGCCGAGCGCCCGCCCGGGCCGCTGAGCTGGACCTCGATCGGCTCCGGGTCGGACAGGCCGCTCGCGGCCCGGGCGAGGCCTGCCTCCAGGGAGGCACGGTCGACCACGGAGTCGGCGACGTTGGGCTCGGCACCCTGATTGCTCTCGCCCTCCGGGCCGCCCTCGTCGGCCTGGCGCGGCACCGTGCCGAACAGGCGGGTGAACGAGGTGTTGGCCCGGGCGATCCGGCCGGACCGGTCGAGGGTCGCGATGGCGATCGGGGAGTTGTTGAGGAATCGGGCGAGCCGCACCTCGGCCGCGCGCTGCGGCTCGTCGGTCTCGGCCCCGGCCGAGCGGTTGATCACGAAGGTGCGTGACGAGCCGGGCTTGCCGTCCTTGCCGAACGCCACCCGGTGGTACAGCCGCACCGGCAGGGTGTGGCCGTTGCGGCGGCGCAGGTCGAGGTCGAACCGGTCGGTGCGGACCTCCCCGGGCAGGCCGGCGGTGCGGACCAGGACGTCGGCTTCCGGGGCGATCTCGGTGAGGTGCGGGCCGCCGGGGCCGACGCTCGCCAGGTCGTAGCCGAGCCAGGCCGCCAGCGTCGCGTTCATGTAGACGATCGCGCCGGCCGGATCGATCGACAGGAAGCCCGCCGGGGCATGGTCGAGATAGTCGATCGCGTGCTGGAGTTCCTGGAAGACGTTCTCCTGGCGCTCGCGCTCGGCGGTGATGTCGGCCACCGTCCAGAGCGAAGCGGCCCGGCGCGGGCGCGCCAGGGGACGCACCGAGACCCGGTACCAGCCGAAGCCGCGCTCGTGCGCCTGCGGCCCGAGCGGCGGCGACATCCGGATCTCTTCGGTGTGCGCGCGTCCATCGCGCGACGCCTGCGACAGGCGGTAGACCGCCTCCGAGACCTCCGGCGAGCCGACCAGGATGCGCTCCACCGGCACAAGGTTCGAGAAGGCATCGCCCCCGGCCACCCGCAGATAGGCCTCGTTGGCGTAGATCAGGCGGCCGCCATCCTCGACCACCAGCGCCCCGTCCGGCGAGGCGTCGACGATGCCCTTGGTGATGTCGTCGCGGGTGGCGGTGCCGCTGAGCTGGAGCGCCCCGATCGCCAGGGCGAACAGGAAGAACACGCCGGCCATCGCCAGCAGGGCGAGCAGCCAGACGATCAGCGACTGCGCCTGCTCGTTGGCCACGAAGGACAGGCCGATGGCGGCCCCGACCAGCAGGCCCGCGAGCACGAGCAGCAGCCCGACCCGGCCCGGCTGCTCCGAGCGGTCGATCGCGCCGTTACCCTGCGAATTCGAGATCTGCGTGCCCGTAACGGGCGCCGGAGGTCCAGTGACGTCGGCCATCGGCATCATTCCAGAACAATCACCCGGTTAGGCCCGCCGGCCATAGCAGGGCTCGGGCAGCACGGCACCACTCTCGTCGCGCCGGTCGTGTCGCGCCAAGCCTTGGCGCAGCCTCGCGAAAAAAGGTGGAGGAAGCGTGGCTTTTCCGCGCCTTCGGATATGGCGTGGCACGCCGGCGCGATGGACGGCCGTCTCGGCAGACCTCATATTGTGTTTGCATATCGAGGACAGGGGGAGTCGGCGATGGCCACGGCACGGCGACAGGAAACGGGCTCAGGCAGCCCGCGCGTGCGCGTCAGCAACACGGCAGCGAACATGATTGCGTCGCTGCATCCCTTCGACAAGGCCCAGGCCGAAGCCGCGCTGGCGACGATCAAGGCGAGCGTGCTCGACGAGGGGAAGGTCAGGAAGATCGTCGGGGTCGACAACGCCTTCGTCGCGCCTGCCGGCGATCTGCGCGTGCTCTTCGAGAACGAGGGCGACGCGATCGTCATCACCTCGATCGTCGCCCGAGACTGATGGCGAAGCCCTATTTCGACGTCCACGTCTTCAATCTGACGGACGCGGAGGCCGAACTCGCGGAATTCAGACTCCTCCTCGACACCAACGCCGACCTTGCCGAGCGCGATCAGGTGCTCGGCAACTTCAAGACCTGGCCCAACCTCTGCGCCCTGATGGGTCAGTACAATTCCCGTCTGGGCATCGGCGATCTGATCAAGCGCGAGTTCCGGATTCTCCCCCATTTCCGGACCGATCTCACCGTCCGCCGCGCCGGGACCGATAATATCTGCCTGATCGAGTTCGAGGGCGCGTCCGACCGGCATATTTTTGAAGCGAGTGAGCGCGGTATCGATACGTGGGCGCGCGCCTTCGAGAAGGGATTCAGCCAAGTCGTCGATTGGACCTGGGCGCTCGATCATTATCGCAAGACCGCCGATTACGTGGACGCCTTCGGCGGCGAGCGGCCCAATATCGTGGGCGTACTCGTCATCGGCCGCTCCACCTCCTTATCGACCTCGGTCCGCAAGGATCGGTGGGAGTGGCGGCGCAACAAGGTCAAGGCCGACAGCTTCACGCTGATCCTCGTGACGTTCGACGAATTGTATCGCGACTTCGACAGGTGGCTCGGCCTCAGAAGGATGGATGCCGGAATCTCCTGACGGGTCGCGGACATACCCAGAGCTGTACGGTTGGAAAGCGACGTCTTCACTGTGAGCGTGGGTTGCCGCCGGCCGCTCCTCCAAATCCTTGGCGTCGGCCCTCTACCCGGGTGGCAATGTCACGGCCTCGAGACCGAGCGGGCGCAGGTCTGGCGGCGCCGGTGTTACGCCGCCCTCCGGCGCAGGCGCAGGACGAAGCCGATCACTTCCGCCACCGCCCGGTAATGCTCGGCCGGGATCTCGCGGTCGATCTCCACGGTGGCGTGCAGCGCCCGGGCGAGCGGCGGGTTCTCGATCACCGCGACGCCGTGCTCGGCCGCCACGGTGCGGATCCGCAGGGCCAGGGCGTCGACGCCCTTGGCGACACAGATCGGCGCGGCCATGCCGGCCTCGTAGCGCAAAGCCACCGCGTAGTGGGTCGGGTTGGTCACCACCACAGTGGCGGTCGGCACGGCGGTCATCATCCGCTTCTTCGCCCGGGCCATGCGGATCTGCTTCATGCGACCCTTGATCTCCGGGTTGCCGTCCGCCTCCTTCATCTCCTGCTTCATCTCCTCCTTCGACATGCGGTGGCGCTTGCGCCAGCGGAAGCGCGCGTAGAGCGCGTCGCCCAGCGTGATCGCCAGGTGCATGCACAGCATGCCGGCGAGCAGCCGCAGGCTGAGGGAGAAGATCGCCGGCAGGCAGCCGGCCGGATCGAGCTTCGCGAACACCTCCAGCCGGTCGCGGTCGTTCCACAGCAGCACGCCGCCGACGATGCCGACCGCGCCGATCTTGGCCAGCCCCTTGCCGAACTGGAACAGCGCCTCGATCCCCATCAGCCGCTTGATCCCGGCCATCGGCGAGATGCGGTCGAATTTCGGCATCAGGGTTTCGGTGGTGAGGACCAGCGGGTGCTGCAGGAGGCCGGCGGCGAGGCCGGCCGCCGCCGCCATCCCGACCGGCACCGCCACGGCCTCGAGCCACAGCCACAGGCCCCGAGTCGCCGCCTGCTTCATGGCGGTGGCGTCGTCCGGCAGGGTGTGGGCGTTGGCGAGATAGGCCTTGAGGCCCTGTGTCAGGTTCTGGGCGATGGTCGGGGCCGCGATCACCAGGGCCAGCGTGAACGCGGCGAGGATCGCGAAGGTGTTGATCTCGGCGCTGGTCGCGACGTCGCCGCGCTCGATCGCCTGGTCGAGCCGCCGCTGGGTCGGCTCTTCGGTCTTGTCTTCCTGCTCCGCGCCCTCGGCCATCTTTTTTGCTCGACCTCAGTGCGTGTGGACGCTCAGCGCCCGACGAACTCGCCGAGATACCGGCCGAGATCGTCCAGGAAAACGCCCATCATGACGCCGAGCGAGCCCATCAGGATCAGCATGCCGATGAGCACCGAGGCCGGAACCGCCAGGAAGAACACCTGCAATTGCGGCATCAGCCGCGACAGCACCCCGAGCCCGAGGTTGAACAGCAGCCCGAAGGCGATGAACGGCCCGGAGATCTGCACCGCCAGGGTGAAGCCCCGGGTCAGCGCCTTGAGCGCCAGCATCAGTGCGTCCGAGAAGGCCGGGACCCCGTCCGGGGGCAGCACCACGTAGCTCTGCGCCAACCCCTCGATGGCGAGGTGGTGCAGGTCTGCAGCGAAGATCAGCGTGACGCCGAGCAGCGACAGGAAGTTTCCGAGCGCCGCCTGCTGCCCGCCGTAGCTCGGGTCCACCGTCATGGCGTAGGCCAAGCCGAGCTGCTGCGAGATGATCAGCCCGGCGGTCTGCAGGGCGGCCAGCACCATCCGGACCGACAGGCCGAGCACCAGCCCGACGATCGTCTCGGCGAACAGCAGCCCGATCAGCCGGGGTCCGGCCAGGCCCTCGGTGCCGCCCAGCAGCGGGCGCACGGACGGGAACAGCACCAGCGTGGTCAGCAGCGCGAAGGACAGCCGCATCCGCGGCGACACCATCTGCTCGCCGACGCCGGGCATCAGCATGATCAGCGTGCCGACCCGGGCGAAGGTGATCAGGTAGGCCGAGGCGATGCCGGGCAGGAGCAGGTTCATCGCCGCCCCTATGGCACGGGCACGCCGCCCCTGTCGCGCCCGGGGTCGCCATCACCCGCCCATCGCGATGCGGGCGGCGATGCGGGTCATGTAGCCCGCCATGGCGTCGCCGATGAACGGCAGCATCAGCAGGAGTGCGGCGAACACCGCGACGATCTTGGGCACGTAGATCAGGGTCTGCTCCTGGACCTGCGTCAGGGCCTGGACCAGCGAGACGACCAGCCCGACCGCGAGCGCGACCAGCATCAGCGGGCCGGCGACCTTGAGGAACACGAAGATGCCGTCGCGCGCGACGTCGAGGATGGCCAGGCCGGTCATGGAGTAACTTGCTCAAAAGGGAGGCAGGGGAAATCCGGGATCGGCCGGGATATGCTTAGATCTGCATCCGCATGATCTCTTCGTAGGCAGAGATCATGCGGTCGCGCACCGCCACCATGGTCTGCAGGGCGGTCTCGCTCTCGGCCACCGCGGTGACCACGTCGACGACGTTGGCCTTGCCGGAGGCCGCCGAGACCGCCTGGCCGTCGGCCCGCCGCCCGGCATCGCCGACAGTGTCCAGGGCGTTGCCGAGGAGCTGCATGAAGTTGCCGCCGGCTTCGCCGGTCGACTGGACCTTTGGGGTGGGCCGGCCGCTGGCCATGCCCTGGACGGCGGCGTAGGCACCGGCCGCGAAATTGCTCGTCGCCATCGCTAGCTATCCTTCGCGTTCACTTCAGGATCGACAGCGTCTGCGACAGCATCTTGCGCGTGGACGTCACCATGTTGAGGTTCGCCTCGTAGGAGCGCTGGGCTTCGCGCAGGTCCATATTCTCGATCAGCGCGTTGACGTTGGGCATCTGCACCTCGCCCCGGGCGTTGGCCGCCGGATTGCCGGGCTCGTACTTGGTCCGGAACGCGGTCTGGTCGCGCCGGACCCGCCCGGCCTCCACCAGCTTGGCCCCGCTGTCCGGGTCCATGTGACTGGTGAAGGACGGGATCTTGCGCCGGTACGGCTCGGTCCCGGCCGAGGCCGGGGCGGAATCCGCGTTGGCGATGTTCTCGGCGATGATCCGCATCCGACCGGACTGCGCCTTGAGGCCGGCGGCCGCCACGGTGAGCGACTTGCTGAATTCCATGGCTCAGGGCCCTCCTCCGCCGCGATTGGGCGACGCGTCCAGTCCGGTTCCGGCGCGGTCAGCTCTTGCCGATGGCGATCTTCAGGGTGGTCAGGCTGTGCTGGTAGAGTGAGGCGGCGAGCTGGTAGTCCGACTGGTTGTCGCCGGCCTTCATCATCTCGTCCTCGAGGTTGACCGCGTTGCCGCTCGGGCGGATCTCGAAGCGCTTGGCGCCCTTGGCATCGGCCCCGGCCTCCGACTGACCGGACGGCGCGATATGGGCGGGGCTGGTCAGCGTCAGGCCCGGAGAAGCGGTGACCGCCGCCCCGGTAGCCCGGTCGAAACGCAGATCGGCCAGGTCGCGCGGCTTGAAGCCCGGCATGTCGGCGTTGGCGACGTTCTCGGCGATCAGACCCTGGCGCGCCTGGGCCCATTGCATCCGGGTGCGCAGCATCCCGAGGATGGGCAGGTCGGTCAGGGCCACGTTCGCCTCCGGTCTCGCGATGCCGCGCGAGATCGGGCGGGCTCGGCAAAATCTGCCGCCTGCGTGGTTAACGCATGGTTAAACGCGGGCGATGCCGGCTCCCGTCGGGTCAACCCAGGCGTGGGCGCGCGGTCACGTTCCTGGGGATGGCGGCCGACGGTGCTTCACAACCTCTTGTCTAGATGGCGCTAAACTTAAGGGCCTGTTAACGAAGTCTTAACGTCGTTTGCCTTGCCGGCCCGTCGGCGTGGTATGAGCGAGGCTCGTGCCGGGCGCGGCCCTGCGGCGGCCGAAACGTGCGAGTGCGTAACCTTGCCATGGCTGCAATCCGTGTTCGGTTCTGAGGGCTCCCCCATCGTCCAGTATGTCGTGATCTTCGCCGTCATCTTCACGGCGTTGGCCGCGATCGTGTTCACGGTGCGGCGCCTCACCGGACGCAGCCTGACCCTGCCTGGGCGCACGCCGGCCCGCGGCCGCCAGCCTCGGCTCGGGATCGTCGACGTCTACGAGCTCGACCGCGCCCGGCAGTTGATCCTGCTGCGCCGGGACAATGTCGAGCATCTGCTGCTGGTGGGCGGCCCCAACGACGTGGTGGTCGAGCGCAACATCCAGCGCAGCCAGCGCCCGATGCCCGAGGCGACCTTGCGCGCCGACGGCGGGTCCGAGCCCCTGGCCGAGCCGCTGCCGGATCCGATGGCGCAGGGCGGCCGCTTGGCCGAGCCGCCCCGGGCTCTCGCCGAAATCGCCGGCCGCCGCTCCGAGCCACTGTTCGACCCGGGTTTCGAGATGCCCGTCGTCGTACCGCCGCCGGTCCCGCGCTCCGGCGCCGCGCCGCCGGTGACCTTCCCGCTCGACGTCAACCTGCTGGGCGGCGACGAGCCGGGCCAGGAGGTGTCGACGCCCGCATTGCTGCAGCCCCGCGCGGCGGAACCGGTCCCGCCGGTCCTCCGGGACACGCTCTCGCCCCGCCGGATCCTGAGCCGCACCGCGCCGCCTCTGGCCGAGCCGCGGCTCAATCCCGCCTCGGAGCGCAAGTTCGAGCCCGCCCCCGAACCCATCTCCGAGCCGGCCACGGAGCCCGCCCCCCAGCCCTTCCGGCCCGCGCCGAGCCTGAATGTCCCGTCCGAGCGCCGGACCGTCGATCCGGCGGTGCTCTCCGACATGGCCCGGCAGCTCCAGGCCGCCCTGTCGCGCCCGGCCTCGGCGGTGACGCCCGCGCCGCTCGCGCCGGCGCCCGAGCCGGTGGATCCGGTGGCCGCGATGATGGCGGCTGCGCCGCCGCCTCCTGCATCTCCCCCGCCCCCTGCCCCGCCGGTCGCTCCGCCGCCGGCGCCGCGGATGCCGTCGCCCCCGCCCGAGCTGCCGCCGATCGTACCTCCGACGCCCGAGCCTCCGGCTCCCCGGCCGACGGCGCCCGTGGCATCTCCTGCGCCCGCCCCGCCGACTGCGCCCCCCGCGCCGCCGCGGCCCGAGCCGAAGACCGCCGGCAACCCGTTCTCGGTGGAGGAGATCGAAGCCGAGTTCGCGCGCCTGCTGGGTCGTCCGCTCGACAAGCGGAGCTGACGCCTCGCGCTAACGGACGGTTAACCGCTTTTCGGGAGTCTCGGGCCCTCAGGAGGACCCGATGCTCGACCTGGACGCACAGACCGCTCAGCGAAGCCGCGCCTACCGGGCGTTCAAGCTCGACCGCGCCGGCCGCGTCTCGTCGGCCGAGATCATCCCGGCCGAGGACGACACGCAGGCCCGTCGCCGCGCACGGGCCATGGTCCGGGACGCGGCAGTCGAGCTGTGGGACCGCACCCGGTTCCTCGCCCGCTACGAGCCGGTGACGGGCCGCGCCTGAGCGGCGGCGCTCGAACCACCGACCTCAGTCGTACGCCGATTCCCGCATGGCCAGCACGGCGCCGAAGCTCAGAACCGCCGCGGCCGCGAGATAGAAGCCGACGAACCCGATCCCGCCATAGGACGCCAGTTCCTGGGCGATGTAGGGCGCGCCCGAGGCGCCCAGGATCCCGGCGAGGTTGTAGGTGACCGAGGCGCCGGTGTAGCGGATCCGGGTCGGGAACAGCTCGGGCAGGACGGCGCCCATCGGGCCGAACACCCAGCCCATCGCCAGCAGGCTGAGGCACAGGAAGCCCAGCACCGGCGGCCAGGTCCCGGCGGCGGCCGCGTTCCCCAGCATCGGCCCCATCAGGAAGCCGAGCGCGAACACCGCGGCCATCCCGGAGAGCAGCACCGGCTTGCGCCCGAACCGGTCGGCCGCGGCCCCGGAGATCACGGTCCCGATCGCCATGAAGCAGACCGCGATGCACTCGAACAGCAGGAAGGTCGGCCGGGTGTAGCCCAGCGTGCCGGTGCCGTAGCCCAGCGCGAACACCGTCGAGAGGTAGAACACCGCGTAGACCGCCACCATGGCGAAGGTCCCGATCAGGACCGCGCGGCCGTGCTGGGTGAGCATCGTGGCGAAGGGTACGCGCTCGGGCCGCGCCTCGCTGAGCGC
This sequence comes from Methylobacterium sp. J-048, assembly GCF_022829515.1. GTDB lineage: Bacteria > Pseudomonadota > Alphaproteobacteria > Rhizobiales > Beijerinckiaceae > Methylobacterium. The sequence continues at coordinate 28,731 of NZ_JAKSYL010000204.1, read as the reverse complement.
CGCCTTGAAGGCCGGCGTCTCGGTGAGCTTCAGGCGCACGTATAGGCCGACCCCGACCAGGGAAGCTGAGGCCAGGAACGGCAGGCGCCAGCCCCAGGCCTGAAAACTCGCGGGCGACAGGCCGAAGCTGAGGGCCAGGAAGCCGAGATTGGCCAAGATGAAGCCGACCGGCGCGCCGAGTTGCGGAAAGATGCCGTACCAGGCGCGCTTGCCCGGCGGCGCGTTCTCCACCGCCAGCAGGGCGGCCCCGCCCCACTCGCCGCCGAAGCCGATGCCCTGGCCGCAGCGCAGGACGCACAGGGCGGCGGGCGCCCACCAGCCGGCCGTAGCGTAGGTCGGCAGGCAGCCGATCAGGACGGTGGACAGGCCCATGATCAGCAGCGACGCCACCAGGGTCGCCTTGCGGCCGACGCGGTCGCCGAAATGCCCGAACAGGGCCGCCCCGAACGGCCGCGCGATGAACGCGATCGCGAAGGTCGCGAACGCGCTGAGCTGCTGCACCCCGGGTGCGCCCGCCGGAAAGAAGACCGGGCCGATCACCAGGGCGGTGGCCGTCGCGTAGATATAGAAATCGAAGAACTCGATCGCGGTGCCGACGAAGCTCGCGGCCAGGATGCGGCCGGGACTGGCGCTCGGGGCGGCGCCTTGAGGGCCCGCGGTCTCGACGGTTTGCGGCATGATCTGTGGGACTCGGGCGGTACGGTGCCGCTTAAGACTGATCGCGGCGCTTTCGCACGGGGCGGCCCCCGCGGAAACCCTGAATCCCACCGGCCGGCGGCGTAGCTGTGCGATGCCGCGACGGCGGCCTTGCGTTCGCCTGTCCCCTTCGCCAAGCTGATCGGCCTGTTTTCGTGAGGGATGCCGGCCGCGGCGCCCTCCCACATCACTTGAGTACTGCGATGAGAGTCACCGTCGAGCGCGCGGCCCTGCTCAGGTCGCTCGGCCACGTGCACCGGGTCGTCGAGCGCCGCAACACGATCCCGATCCTGTCGAACGTGCTCCTGCGTTCGGACGGGTCGAGCCTGCAGCTCCGCGCGACCGACCTCGATATCGAGGTCACCGAGAGCGTGCCGGCCGACGTGGCCGATCCCGGCGCCACCACGGTGCCGGCGCACGTGATCTACGACATCGTGCGCAAGCTGCCCGACGGCGCCCAGGTCTCCCTGGAGACCGGCGGCGAATCCGGCCAGATGACGATCCGCTCGGGCCGGTCGCGCTTCGCGCTGGGCGCCCTGCCGGAGGGCGACTTCCCGGATCTCGCCGCCGGCGAGATGCCGCACGGCTTCGAGATCGCGAGCGCCGACCTCAAGCGCCTGATCGACAAGACGCAGTTCGCGATCTCCACCGAGGAGACGCGCTACTACCTCAACGGCATCTACCTGCACACGCTGGAGACCGAGGCCGGCCCGGTGATGCGCGCGGTCGCCACCGACGGCCACCGCCTCGCCCGGGTCGAGATCCCGGCCCCGCAGGGCAGCGTCGGCATGCCCGGCGTGATCGTCCCCCGCAAGGCGGTGGCCGAGATCCAGAAGCTCCTGGACGACGGCGGCGAGACCGTCGCGGTCGACCTGTCGCCCGCCAAGATCCGCCTGCGCTTCGCCGGCGGCCTGACCCTGATCTCGAAGCTGATCGACGGCACCTTCCCGGACTACCAGCGGGTGATCCCGGCCAACAACGACAAGCGCCTGACCGTGCAGCGCGACGCCTTCGCCAAAGCGGTGGACCGGGTCTCGACGATCTCGTCCGAGCGCGGCCGCGCCGTGAAGCTCGGCCTCACCGAGGGGCGCCTGGCGCTCTCGGTCAACAACCCGGATTCGGGCAGCGCCACGGAAGAGCTCGACGTCGATTACGAGGCGGCCGGCCTCGATATCGGCTTCAACGCCCGCTACCTGCTCGACATCACCGCCCAGCTCGAGGGCGACACCGCCCTGTTCAAGCTCGCCGACCCGGGCTCGCCGACCCTGATCCAGGACCGCGAGGGCGCGCCGGCCCTGTACGTGCTGATGCCGATGCGGGTGTAGGGTTTCGCCGTGCCGAGCCAGCCCGCCCGCGATCCTCATCAAGAGGCCTCGCTCGATCAGCCGACCGCCGCCGGTGTCGGGGTGCCGATCCGGGCGGACGATCATCTCGCGATGTTGCGAGCGGCTTGGCGGGAGGGTGTCGCGAGTGGGGACTACGAACCGCTCGACGCGACGCTGGACGCTTTGGCAGCGCGTTTCGCCGATCCGAGAAACGCCGAGCTCTGACCTTCATCGTCGTGCCGAACTGAAGCAGGTCCGGCCGCTGGCGAAACGGCCGGCGGCACAATATTCATCCGAACCCGGCCACTTCATCCCGAGGTGCCGGAGCGCAGCGTCGGCCTCTCGGGAGGCTTGCGGATCGCGCAAAGAATTCTGGCGGCCTCCTGCGTGGGGCGCCGACGCGGGCGCCTCAGAACGAGGCGATTGGACAGGATGGTCGAACCAAAGGGGGCGGTGAGCATCGTCCGGCTCGCTCCCCGGATCCACCGATGACCGATATTCTCGATGCGGAGATCGAGACCAGCGGGCCGACCCAGCGCATCACCCGGTTGATCGCCCGCGACTTCCGCAACCACGCCGATCTCGAACTCAACCCCGGCGCCCGCTTCGTGGCCCTGGTCGGCGAGAACGGCGCCGGCAAGACCAACCTGCTTGAGGCGATCTCCCTGTTCGTGCCGGGCCGTGGCCTGCGCCGGGCCGAGTTCGCAGCCATGGCGCGCGCGGACGGCCCGGGGGGCTTCGCCGTCTCGCTCACCCTGGACCGGGACGGCGCCGAGCATCGGCTCGGCACGGGGCTGGAACCGCCGGGGCCGGACGGGCGCACGAGCCGGCTCTGCCGGATCGACGGCGCCCCCGCGTCCTCGCCGGTGGCGTTCAGCGAGTTCGTTCGGGTGGTCTGGCTGACACCGGATCTCGACGGGCTGTTCCGCGGCGCCGCCGGCGACCGGCGCCGGTTCCTCGACCGCCTCGTCCTGGCGGTGGATGCCGGCCACGGGGCGCGGGTCTCCGCCATGGAGCGGGCCCTGCGCTCGCGCAACCGCCTCTTGGAGGACCGCCCCGATGACGGCCGCTGGCTCGACGCCGTGGAGCGGGAGGTCGCCGAACTCGGCGTCGCCGTGGCGCTCGCCCGCCGGGAGACTGCCGAGCGCCTGGACCGGCTGATCGCCGAGACCCGGGACGACGCCCAGCCCTTTCCCTGGGCATCGATCCGGCTGGAGGGCGACCTCGACGACCTCGTGGCGGTCTGGCCGGCGATCGAGGCGGAGGACCGCTTCCGCCTAGCCCTGCGCAACGGCCGCAACCGCGACCGGGCCGCCGGCCGCACCCTCACGGGGCCCCAGACCACCGATCTCGTGGTCCGCCACGGCCCCAAGGACGTCCCGGCCGGCACCGCCTCGACAGGCGAGCAGAAAGCCTTGCTGATCGGCTTGGTCCTGGCCCATGCCCGGCTGGTGCGGGCGATGAGCGGCATCGCCCCGATGATCCTGCTCGACGAGGTCGCGGCGCATCTCGACCCGCGCCGCCGGGCCGGCCTGTTCGAGGCCCTCGACGCGCTGCCCGGCCAGGTCTGGATGACCGGCGCCGACCCGGCCGCCTTCGCGCAGGCGGGCGACCGGACCGAGGTGCTGCGGATCGGGGGGTGACGGGAGGAGGTCGGGCTGTCGGCCGCCCGTACCGAATTCAGGATCGGATCGCTGTCACGACGCGCGCCGCAGGGTGATCCGCGTCAGCTCGGACGGACGCCCGAGGCGAAGGGCGAAGCCGGGCCACAGCGCGGTGCCGTTGCTGACGTAGAGCAGCATCGCCCCGACCCGGTACGCCCCGGAGACGAACCCGGCATTGCCGCGCGCCACCAGCCGGTCCAGGCCGCGGATCATGCCGCCGTGGGTATGCCCCGACAGCTGCAGCGCCACCCCGCGCGACGCGGCCCGCGCGGCCCGCGCCGGCTGGTGATCGAGCAGCACGATCGGGGCGCCCGCCGGCGTACCCGCCAGGGCGGCCTCGAGGTCGGGGCCCGGGTGGCCGGTGGCCGGCGCCGAGCGGTCGGTCACGCCCGCCAGCACCAGCGCACCGCCGTCGCGCCGCAGGACCGTGTGGGCGTTGGCGAGGATGCGGATCTCCAGCCCTGCGAGGTGGCGCATCCAGGCATCGTGATCGAAGAAGTACTCGTGGTTGCCCGGCACGGCCCAGACGCCGTCCCGCGCCCGCAAGGCGCGCAGGGGCTCGACATCGTCCCGTCGGGACGCGAGCGAACCGTCGATGAAGTCGCCGGTGACCGCGATCAGGTCGGTGCCGAGGTCGTTGGCGCGCACGACGACGGCCCGCGCCCAGGCCGCTGGGAACAGGCGGCTGATATGCAGGTCGGTCAGGTGCAGGATCGTGTAGCCGTCGAAGCCGGCGGGCAGGTCCGCGATCGGGACGGTGAGATCCTTCAACGGCGGCACGCGCACGGCCTGCCGCACGGCGATCGCCGCCAGGATCGCGGCCACGAGGAGCACCACGTAGCGCCAGGCGGCGGGGATCGCCCAACCACCCCCGGGCAGGGCCAGGGAGACCAGCGCTGCCACATCGAGGGTAAGCAGCATGGGGGCCGCCAGCGCGATCGCGCCGAACGCCCCATTGAACAGGACCACCACCGGGCGGGGGAACTCGGGTGCGAAGACCGATCCGGAGGAGAGGCGGCTCCACAGGTGGAACTGGGACGCGACCAGCAAGGCAGCAGCCACGCCCAGTTTAAGGGCAAGCGGCCATGGCAAGGGCCACACCCCCCGCGCGATGACGTAGACAGCGGGCAGGCTGGGGATGAGGCGGATCATGGGCCTCTCCATGGACCGGGCGACGCCCTGAAGGCAAAGCTTGCCGTGCGGCATGCGGGACGGGTTTGGCCCGATCCGGGTTCCTCGCCGGATCCGGACGCCGAAACGTTTTCGCCACAGTCTCGACCTAAAGGCCGAGCTTGTCAGTCGGGATCGGCCTTGCCAATCTAAAGCTTAGCCGTACGCGCGATTGGTAGAGGCCGGAGCGTTACCGCATCGGGCCGCGGATCATAGGAAGTCCGGGATCATGATCAGGGACGGTTGGGACGCCGGTGCCGGCGACAGGGATGACGCCGCTCTGCGCGGGCGTCCGGCGGGGCTTCTCAGCCGCCGGTCGTTTCTGGCCGGATCGGCCGCCGGTCTCGGCGCGCTGGGACTTGCCGGCTGCGCGACCTCCGACGGCCTGCTCCTCGCCGAGGCGGCGAAGGTCTACGGGCCGATGCCCGACGAGAAGTTTCCGATCCCGGCGGTCGACATCAGCAAGGTCGATCCGAAGTACTATCGTCGGACGGTCCGCTACGACACGAAGGAGGCCGCCGGCACGATCATCGTCGATCCCGGCAACTACTACGTCTACCGCGTCGAGGGCGACGGATCCGCCACCCGGTACGGCGCCAATGTCGGCCGCGACGGGTTCCTGTGGAGCGGCGACGCCTATGTCGGCCGCAAGTCCGAATGGGCGACCTGGACGCCGCCCAAGGAGATGATCAAGCGCCAGCCCGAGGCGGCCAAATACGCCCGCGGCATGCCGGGCGGCCTCGACAACCCGCTCGGCGCCCGCACCCTCCATCTCTACCAGAACGGCGCCTATACGCTCTACACGATCTACGCCAGCAGCGATCCCGAGACGATCGGCTCCGGGATCACGAGCGGGTGCGTCGGCCTGCTCAGCCAGGACATGATCCACCTCTACGCGCGCACACCGGTCAAGACGAAGGTGGTCGTCCTGCCGGCGTAGGCAGCGGACGTTCGGCTTTGCGCCCGGTGCGGACGGTACCGGGCGTCGCTCTCATCCGGCCGGAATACGATGTTCACACATCGGCCAGTTGAAGGCGGAACGCGCTCTCCTCCCCCTTGCGGGGAGGAGTTGGAGGTGGGGGTGGTTCAGAAGGCACCGTGACGCGCAATCCTGCACCACCCCCACCCCTGACCCCTCCCCGCAAGGGGGAGGGGAAAACGCGCGATTTTTCAAACGTTTGCTGCCGGACTCGCTGGGTGACTCTGCAAGCCCGCTCGGGTCCCCGCGAGGACGGCGCGGCTTACGCCGCCCGTACGGTGGCGAGGAAGCGCGAGACCTCGGCACCCAGATGCTCCGACTGGCGCGACAGCTCGCCGGCCGCATCGAGCACCTGGCTCGCGGCGGAGCCGGTCTCCTCGGAGGCCTGGGCCACGCCGGCGATGTTGCTCGTGACCTCGTTGGTCCCGGTGGCCGCCTGGGCGACGTTGCGCACGATCTCCTGGGTGGCGGCGCCCTGCTCCTCGACCGCCGCGGCGATCGAGGTCGCCACCGAGTCGATCTCCCGGATGCGCGCGGTGATGCCTCCGATCGCCGTGACGGCCTGGCCGGTCACGCCCTGGATCTGCCCGATCTGCTGACTGATCTCCTCGGTCGCCTTGGCGGTCTGGGCCGCCAGCTCCTTCACCTCGGACGCGACCACGGCAAAGCCTCGCCCCGCCTCCCCGGCCCGGGCCGCCTCGATCGTGGCGTTGAGCGCCAGCAGGTTGGTCTGGCCGGCGATGGTCGAGATCAGCCCGACCATGTCGCCGATGCGGGTGGCCGCCTGGCTGAGCGCCTGCACGAGATGATGGGTCTGGTCCGCCTCGCCGACCGCCGTCTGGGCGAGGCTGGCCGAGCCCAGGACCTGCCGGCCGATCTCCTGCACGGACGAGCCCAGCTCCTCGGCGGCGGCCGCCACGGTCTCGACATTGGCGGCGGCTTCCTCGGCGGCGGCCGCCACCGTGGTGGACTGGCTGGCGGTCTGCGTGGCGCTCGCCGTCATGGTCTGGGCGGTCGCCTGCAGCTCCGTCGCGGACGACGAGACCAGGCCGACGATGCCGCCAACGGCGCGCTCGAACCCGTCGGCCAGCTCCAGCATGGTCCGCTTGCGCGCGGCCGCAGCGGCTTCCTCGGCGATGCGCCGGATTTCGGCGTCCTCGGCGGCCTTTTGGGCGACCATCGCCTTGATGCCCTCCACGGCCTTGCCGACGGCGCCGATCTCGTCCTTGCGAGCGGCCTCGGCGATCTCGGCATCGATCTCGCCCCGCGCCATCCGCTGCAGGACGGCGACGAGGCGGTCGAGCGGGCGGGTGATGCCGACCATCGCGATGAACGCCGCCGCGATCAGGCCGACGAGCATCCCGGCGCCGCTGAAGATCATCAGGGTGAGGCGTGTGGCGTTGGTCTGGGCCGTCAGGTCGTCGGACCCCTTCTGCATGTAGGCGTTGATGTCGTTGGCGAGCGCGTTGCCCTCCACCGCCAGGCCGGAAAAGATCGGGTCGATCGCCGAATGGACCAGCGTGATCGCCTCGTCGTTCTGATTGGCGCTGCCGAGGCGGCGCACCTCGGTCACGTCCTGCAGGAACCGGTCGATCCGCGCCTCCAGCGTCTCGACCCGGCTCGCGAATCGGGGGGCACGATCGTGCAGAGACTGGAGCGTCGCCTTCAGGTTGGGCACGGCGGCCTCGAACCCGGCATTGGCGGACGCGATCTGGGCCGCGTCGGTCTCGGCGATGATCCGATAGACGTAGTAGTTGAGTTCGAAGACGAAGCGGTTGATGCGGCGGCTCTGTGCCACGGCGATGGCGTCGTTGCTGATGAACGCGCTATAGCCGTCGTCGATCTGGCTCATCCGCGACTGGGCGTACCAGACCCCGGCGCCGACCATGACGCCGATCAGGGTGACGATGGTCAACAGCTTGGTGATAATCTTGAGATTCGACAGGCGCGGCATGTCTGTTTGGTTCCGGCAGGCCAGGTCGGTCCCGAATCGCGGACCTGATCAGGATCCATGATACCGCAGCCCGGTTAATCCTGCCCTAAAATCTGAACTGTTCATGCGGGAGGGAGCAATTTTGTGATTTCAGTAAAATGTTTTTGCCAATTGAGTTGAAGGATCGAGGCCGATAGCGACGGATTCAGCAAGAAGAAAGATCCGAAAACATGATCCGTCGAGGGCGCATATCGGGCCGTGTCGAACGAAGTCTTTAATTCGAGCTCGTAATCCGAGCATCGCCTTGCAAGCGACGTTCGGTGGCCGTGCCATGGCGGTGGGGCGCCGCGACGGGATGTCCGCCCTTTCCGCCGGGCGGGGACGGCGCCACATAGGCCGCGTCCCGAATTCTTCGCAGGAACCGGAATGTCCAAGCCCGTCCATGCCATGATCCGCGTCCGCGACGAAGAGCGCGCGCGGGATTACTACGCGCGCGCCTTCGGCTTCGAGCCCGCCGACCGCTACGACTTCGACGATTTCACGCTGATCTACCTGCGCGACCCGGCCTCGCCGTTCGAGCTCGAGCTCACGGTGAACAAGAGCCGCGACAAGCCCTACGATCTCGGCGACGGCTACGGCCACATCGCCGTCGTGGTCGACGACGTCGAGGCCGAGCACGCCCGGCACGTCCGCGAAGGTTTTCCGGCCACGGACGTGAAGGCCCTCAAGCACGGCGAGACCGTGCTGGCGCGGTTCTTCTTCGCCACCGACCCGGACGGCTACAAGATCGAGGTCATCCAGCGCGGCGGCCGTTTCGCCTGAGCGTCCCGCCATCCCGACACGCGACACATCCGAGCCTCATGCCCGAGACCACCCGCATCGTCTGCATCCGCCACGGCGAATCGACCTTCAACGCCGCCCATCGTCTCGGGGGCGGCGATCCCGGCCACCTCGACGCCCGGCTGACCCCGCGGGGCCAGGCACAGGCCCGCGAGGCGCGCGAGCGCCTGACGGACATCCCGTTCGAGCTGGTGGTGGTCTCGCCGCTGACCCGGGCGATCGAGACCGCGGCGATCCTGTTCGGCGAGCACCCGAACCAGCCGCGCGTGCTGGTCGAGGTGCTGCACCGGGAATGCCAGGAGAGCAGCTGCGACGTCGGCCGGGCCGCCTCCGAGATCGCCGCCGAGTTCCCGCATCTCGATGTCGGGCACCTGCCCGAGATCTGGTGGCACGCGGAGCCCGGCTGCGAGGTCGGCGGCTACCCGGTGGAGCCGCGCCCCCTGTTCGACGCCCGCGTCGCCGGGTTCCGGGACTGGCTGCGGGCGCGCCCCGAGACGACCATCGCGGTGGTCGGTCACGGGACGTTCTTCTATCACCTCACCGGCACGTTCCTGGAGAACTGCGCCTCCATCGAGCTGGATCTCACGGCCGAGCCCGCCCTGGCCTGATCAGGCCAAAGCGCCGGCCCGGGCCGCATCGAGGCGCGCGCGGGCGCCGGGCAGGTCGATCTCCAACGCCTGCCGGCCGATGGTGAGCGCGTTGTCGAGGATCGCGCAGGCCCGCGCCCAGGTATCCTGTACGAACGGGGCCGCGCCCTCGGCGACCTCGGCGGCGCAGCGGGCATCCTCGGCGGCGCGCTGTGCCGCCGTCGCGGTACGGGCGACCGCGGATTGCAGCGCGCCGTCCCGCCAGCGCCGCGCCCGGGCGGCCTCCTGCGCGAGCGCGCCGCCTCGCCATTCGGCCGAGCGCGCGGCCACCAGCGCCAGGGGCAGGTCCGGCGCCCCGGCGCAGGCCTCGGCATGCTCGGCCATGCCGGCGCGGGCGCAGAGCGGCGCCAGGATCTGCCGGATGCTCTCCAGGGCGAGACGCCGGGTGCGAGCGGCTTCTACCGCCGGCCGGTCCGCGCTGCCGGAGAGCCGCAGCACGAAGGCGATCAATTGCGGCCGGGCCTCGTCCGGCATCGCGTCGTTGAGACCCAGCGCGTAGGCCGCGATCGGGCGGGAGAAGCAGGGCGGGCAATCGGCACTGGAGCGGATCGCCCGGTAAGGCAGTCCCGCGGCCACGATCGCCGCCTCGTTGATGCAGGTCCCGCCATCGGGGCCCGGGAACGGATGCGATCCGGCCAGCAGGCGCCAGTTCAGGATCGTCTGGAAGTCGGCGTGCATCCGCGCTCCTCCGCCTCAAGACGGCAGCGTGACACGCGCCGGTCCCGTTGGCGAGACGCGATTTCGCGTCCGGCGCCCCGAGATCCCAGGGCTCCGCCCTGGAGCCGCAAAAGGTCTCGACCTTTTGAATCCGCGACTCAGCCGCCGAGGTTGAGTGCGAGGCCGGACAGCATCGCGGCGCCCAGCACCAGCACGAAGGCGGCCGCCACGAGTTCCAGGCCGCCGATCGCCAGCAGGCCCGCCTGGCCGCGGCCGCCCGCGAGGCGCAGGGCCGCGCGCTTGGCGAAGACCGCGAGGCAGGCCAGGGCCGTGGTGGTCAGCGCGGTGCCCAGCGCCATGGCCAGCACCGCCAGGATCCCCGCCCCCGGCACACCCTGCGAGACCGCGAAGACCAGGACCAGCACGGCCCCGGCGCAGGGCCGCGATCCCGCTGCCAGGACCACGCCGGCACGGGCGCACCAGCCGTCGAGGGCGTCGAGCGTCCCAGCATCGGGCAGGTGGGCGCAGCCGGGGCCGCAGGGCGTCCCGAGCTGGACGAGCCGCCCGGCCTTGCGCCAGGTCAGCGCCAGCCCGACCAGGGCGACGAGGGTAAAGCTGACGGTCTCGATCGCGGTTCCGGCCCGGGTCACGCCCGCGGCGGTGGCGTTCAGCACCACGGTGCCGATCCCGACGATCGCCCCGGCGACCAGCGCCTGGAGCAGGGCCGCGCAGGCACTGAGCACGCAGCCCCGGCGCAGGGCCTGCTCCCCGGCCAGGATATAGCCGGCGATCACCGCCTTGCCGTGGCCGGGGCCGGCGGCGTGGAACACGCCATACGCGAAGGCGAGCCCGATCAGCGGCGCCCAGTCGCCGCCGCCCTTCAGCGCCACCACGGCACCGTTGAGGCTGCGGGAAAAACTCGCCTGCAGCGCCAGGATCACGCCGCCGAGACCGGTGGCGGACGGGGCCGCTTCGCGAAAACCGATGCCGAACGGCGAGCGCGGCGGCGGCGCGGCGATCCCGGGGGCGATCAGCCAGGCCAGCCCGGCGGCCACGCCGGCGGCCAGCACCACGGCGCCGGCCATCAGCCCGAGCCGCAATCCGAGCCGCTCCGGCCGGGGCGGCGCGTCGAGGCCGATCCCTACGGACACGCGACCAGGACCCGGCTGGCGAACTGGACCCCGTAGGACGAGGCGGCGGTGAGCGCCTCGAAGAACGCCTCAGTCATGCCCGGGGAGCCGGCCTCGGCGGTCTTGGGCTGCTCGGTCTTCGGTCGCGTGACGGTGGCGGCGCAGCCCTGCGGCGCGCCCGCGAGGGTGGCGGCGTCCGCGCCCTCCGCGAATGAGAAGCTGACGAAGTAGGTCGGGTCGTACACCTCCAGGGCGGCGACGCCCCGTCCCTGCTGGACCGGCGCCTTCAGGGGCAGCAGGAAGCTCAGCTCCAGGGCCTTGCCCTCCAGGCGCATCGCCGGCTCCTTCGGGTCGGCGAAGGCCTGGTCCTTGCCGCCGACCTTCAGCTTCGTGAAGTAGCCGAACTCGGCGAGGTTCGCGGTGTTCTCGGCGGCGAGCCCGGCCAACTCGTCGGACGAAAGCGTGCCGTCCTTGTTGGCGTCGAGGCCCTGGGTGACGAAGGCCGTGTATTCGGGGTCGAAGCTCCAGGTGTCGCGCACGCCGACGAGCTTGCCGTCCTGATAGACGAGCTGCGCCTTCGCGGTGACCCAGACATGGGGATGGGCCGACGCGGCCGTGGCGGCGCAGGCGAGGCCGGCGGCCAGGAGGACGGCGCAGGTCTTGGAGAAAAACGCGGCGATCGGCATGGGGCGGGGGGCACGCTCGCGGCAGCGGAAGACCAAGGGAAACGCGATCCCTTCCTCATCCCCTGGTTGGGCGAAAGCGAGGCGCCGCCGCGCGCCGATCATCCCAAAAAATCACTCCTGCGCGTCGAGGCCCATCAGCTGAAAACTCGTCCGCAGGTCGTTCGACATCGGGATGTCGAGGCGCTCGCCGTTGGGCAGGCGCTTCACGAACCAGCGCTCGTAGGTCCAGCGCAGCTCGCGCGATTCCGCGAGCCGGGTGAAGGTCTGGGCGACGATCCCGGCGAGCTCGGGATCGTCCCTGCGGAACATGATGCCGTAGGGCTCGTAGGAGAGCTTGTCGGGCAGGACCGTGTAGTTCGCCCCGTCCTGGCCGTCGGTGGCGATCAGGCCGTAGAGCAGCACGTCGTCGGTGGCGAAGGCGTCCGCCTGCCCGGCCTTCACCATGGCGTAGGACGCCGCGTGGTCGGGCGCCGTCACGATCTGCGCCTGGATCTTGAGCTTGGCCAGGAGGTCGCGCACCGCCTTCTCGTTGGTGGTGCCCGCCGTGACCACGACGGTCTTGCCGCCGAGATCCCGGTACGAGGCGAGGCCGGACTCCTTCTTCACCAGCAGCTGCGTCGCGCTGATGTAGTCGACCGGCGAGAAGGCGACGCTCCGGCGCCGCTCGGCATTGGCGGTGGTCGAGCCGCATTCGAGATCGATCTTGCCCGACGTGAGGGCCGGGATGCGGGTCGCGGCCGTGACCGGCTCGTAGCGGACCTTCACCGTCCGCCCGATCGCCGCCTGGATGTCGTCGGCGATCTCGCCGCACAGGTCGATCGCGTAGCCGATCGCCCGGGGGCTGCCGTCCCGGTGCTTGCCCTCCACGAAGGAGAACGGCACCGAACTCTCCCGATAACCGAGCACGATCTCGCCGCGCTCGGCCACCTGCTTCAGCGTGCCGGTCAGGACTTCGATGGCAGCGGCGGGGCGCGGTGCGCCCGTCACGGTCAGGACGAAAGCCGCCGCCAGGATCGAGCCGAACCGCATCGCTGCCATGCCGTGTCCTCCGCGTGACCCCGCGACGCCCTATTCGGCGGGCGAGGGTACCGTGCCGACATGGTCGAGGCGCTGGTCGGTCGTGGTCAGCTGGCCCTCCCACTTGGCCACCGCCACAGTGGCGATGCTGTTGCCGAGCACGTTCGTCGCCGAGCGGCCCATATCCAGGAACTGGTCGATGCCGATGATCAGCAGCAGGCCGGCTTCGGGGATGTTGAACTGCGTCAGCGTCGCCGAGATCACCACCAGCGAGGCGCGCGGCACGCCGGCCATGCCCTTCGAGGTGACCATCAGCAGGAACAGCATCGTCAGCTGCTGACCCCAGGTGAGCGGGATGTTGTAGGCCTGCGCGATGAACATCACCGCGAAGGTACAGTACATCATCGAGCCGTCGAGGTTGAACGAGTAGCCCATCGGCAGCACGAACGAGGTGATGCGGTTGGGTATGCCGAACTGCTCGAGGTTGGTCAGCATCTTCGGATAGGCGGCCTCGCTCGACGCGGTCGAGAAGGCGAGCACGAACGGCTCCTTGATCAGGTTGAACAACCGCATGATGCCGCTGCTCCCGAGCATCAGGAAGCCGACGCCCATCAGCAGCCCCCAGAGCACCGCCAGCCCGGTGTAGAACTCGACCAGAAACTTGCCGTAGGTGACGAGGACGCCGATCCCCTGCGTGGTGATCGTCGCGGCGATCGCGGCGAACACCGCCACGGGGGCGAACAGCATCACGTAGCCGGTCACCTTGAGCATGACGTCGGCCAGGCCCTCGATGCCCTGGGCCAGGAAGTGCCCCTTCTCGCCGAGCGCCGCGAGCGCCACGCCGAAGAAGATCGAGAACACCACGATCTGCAGGATCTCGTTGTTGGCCATCGCCTCCACGGCGCTCTTGGGCACCAGGTGGGTGACGAATTCCTTCAGCGACAGCGACGCCGCCTTGAGGCCGGTGCCGGCCCCGACATCGGGCAGCGGCAGGTTCAGGTTGTGGCCCGGCTGCATCAGGTTGACCAGGACCAGACCCAGCATCAGCGAGCAGAACGAGGCGCCGACGAACCAGAGCAGCGCCTTGCCGCCGACCCGGCCGACCGCGGCGGTGTCGCCGAGATGCGCGATGCCGACCACCAGGGTCGAGAAGACCAGCGGCGCGATGATCATCTTGATCAGCCGCAGGAAGATGTCCGAGACCAGCGCGATGTAGCCGGCGATCTCCTTGGCCGTCTGCGGATCCGGCCAGGTGATGCTGCAGGCGTAGCCCACCGCGATCCCGAGCAGCATGCCGATGAAAATCAACGTCGTGAGCCGTGAACCCGACATCGGTACTGCTCCTCGTTGCCGCCCGGGATGGACCAGCACTGATTTTCGTTAACGTGAAGCACGAACTACGCCAGACGCAAGCCCAATCGTGGGGTGTTACTGACACGTCCGACTGTTTTCGCGGGACGTTCGCATGGGGTTGAAACCTGTGGCCGGAGCGCCGCAGCTGCGGTACGGGACTTGCTCTCCCGGCTCGCCTGCCGTTTCTGCAGGCTGGACGAAAAACCTACGCCCGCGAGAGTACATGGACGTCTTCGTACAACAGCTCATAAACGGGCTTACGCTCGGTTCGATATACGGTCTGATCGCGATCGGTTACACGATGGTGTTCGGCATTATTGGGATGGTGAATTTTGCCCATGGCGATGTGTTTATGGTGTCCTGCTTCATCGCGCTGATCACCTTCCTTCTTCTAACGACCTGGCTGGGAATTAGTTCGATCGCCCTGGCGTTCCTGATCGTCCTCGTGGTCGCCATGGTGCTGACCGCCCTGTGGGGCTGGGCGATCGAGCGAATCGCGTATCGGCCCCTGCGCGGCTCGTTCCGGCTGGCGCCGCTGATCTCCGCGATCGGCGTCTCGATCTTCCTCTCGAACTTCGTCCAGGTGGTGCAGGGCGCGCGCAACAAGCCGACGCCGCCGATGCTGTCGGGCGGCATCACGCTGTTCGAGCGTGACGGCTACGCGGTGTTCCTGGCCTACAAGCAGATCCTGATCATGGCGGTCACCGCGGTGCTGCTGACCGGCTTCTGGTACCTCGTGCAGCGAACGCCGTTCGGACGGGCGCAGCGCGCCTGCGAGCAGGACCGCAAGATGGCCGCGCTGCTGGGCATCGACGTCGACCGGACGATCTCGCTCACCTTCGTGCTCGGCGCCGCGCTGGCCGCCGTCGCGGGCGTCCTCTACCTGATGTACTATGGCGTCGTGTCCTTCTCGGACGGGTTCGTGCCCGGCGTGAAGGCGTTCACCGCGGCGGTGCTCGGCGGCATCGGCTCGCTCCCCGGGGCGGTGCTGGGCGGCCTGATCATCGGGCTGATCGAGACGTTCTGGTCGGCCTACTTCTCCATCGAGTACAAGGACGTCGCCGCGTTCTCGATCCTGGCGATCGTGCTGATCTTCATGCCGTCTGGCATCCTGGGCCGGCCGGAGGTCGAGAAGGTCTGATGGCGCATTCCAAGACTGCGACCCAAGCCGCCGCGATCCCCGGATCCGCGATGGCCGGCATCCTGCGCGACGCCGCGATCTATGCGCTCGTCGCCTTCGGCCTCTGCGTGCCGATCATCAGCTACCGCACGGAGGCCGGCCCCGGCAGCGACCTCCTGCTCCTGCCCCGCTGGGGCCTGGTGGCGTCCCTGTGCGCGGCGATCTTCGTCGTGCGCATCCTCCAGCGCCTGATCCTCCTGCGCCGGGACGCGCGCCGCGCCCTCACCCCCTCCCCGGCCCAGGCCACCGAGGCGGTTCAGGGCGAGCCCGATGCCGGGCAGAAGAGTTCCAGGATCGGCCTCTGGCTGTTCGTCGGCATCGCCCTGACCCTGCCGGCGATCGCCGCCGCGGCCACGGGCGGCCTGTCCTCGGCCCGCTACTGGATCGATCTCGGCATCCTGATCCTGACCTACGTGATGCTCGGCTGGGGCCTCAACATCGTGGTCGGCCTCGCCGGGCTGCTCGACCTCGGCTACGTCGCCTTCTACGCGGTCGGCGCCTATTCCTACGCGCTCCTGTCGACCACGTTCGGCCTGTCGTTCTGGATCTGCCTGCCTCTGGCGGGCGTGTTCGCCGGCCTGTGGGGGATGCTGCTCGGCTTCCCGGTGCTGCGCCTGCGCGGCGACTACCTCGCGATCGTGACGCTGGCCTTCGGCGAGATCATCCGCCTGGTGCTGATCAACTGGACCGACGTGACCGGGGGCGGGGCCGGCATCTCGTCGATCCCGCGAGCGACCTTCTTCGGCATCCCGTTCAGTGCCGGCGAGGACGGCTTCGCCGCTCGGTTCGGCATCCCGTACGACTCGATGCACCGGCTGGTCTTCCTATACTACCTCATCCTCGGGCTGGCTTTGTTCACCAACTTCGTCACCCTGCGGCTGCGCAGGCTGCCGATCGGGCGGGCCTGGGAGGCTTTGCGCGAGGACGAGATCGCGTGCCGATCGCTCGGGATCGACACGACGGCGACCAAGCTCACGGCCTTCGCCCTGGGGGCGGCGTTCGGCGGCATCGCCGGCTCGTTCTTCGCGGTGCGCCAGGGCTTCATCAGCCCGGAGAGCTTCAACTTCCTGGAGAGCGCGATCATCCTGGCGATCGTGGTGCTGGGCGGCATGGGCAGCCAGGTCGGCGTCGCCATCGCGGCGGTGGCCATGGTCGGCGGCCCGGAGATGCTGCGCAATCTCGGCTTCCTCAAAGCCGTGTTCGGCGAGGGCTTCGACCCGAACGAGTACCGCCTGCTGCTGTTCGGCCTCGCCATGGTGGCGATGATGGTCTGGCGGCCGCGCGGGCTGATCTCGGAACGCCTGCCCTCGGTGTCGCTGGGCGAGCGCCGCGCCGTCTCGGGCGCCCATGTGAGCGAGGGGCACGGCTGATGGTGGTTCAACCGGAGTCCCGGGCGCAGGCGCAAGCCTTCGCCCCGCCGGTGCTCGCCGTCGAGCACCTGACCATGCGGTTCGGCGGCCTCACCGCCGTCTCCGACCTGTCCTTCGAGGCCAGGCGCGGCGACATCACCGCGCTGATCGGCCCGAACGGGGCCGGGAAGACCACGGTGTTCAACTGCATCACCGGCTTCTACAAGCCGACCGAGGGCATGCTGCGGCTCGCCCATGACGACGGCACCACGCACCTGCTGGAGCGGTTGCCCAACCACGCGGTCAACCGCACCGCCCGGGTGGCGCGGACCTTCCAGAACATCCGCCTGTTCCAGGGTATGACGGTGCTGGAGAACCTGCTGGTCGCCCAGCACAAGCCGCTGATGCGGGCCTCCGGCTACACCCTGTTCGGGCTGCTCGGCCTCAAGGGCTACCGGGACGCGCAAGGGGAGGCGATCGAGCGGGCCAAGGCCTGGCTCGACCGGATCGACCTGATGGAGCGGGCCGACGACCCGGCGGGCGCCCTGCCCTACGGCGCGCAGCGCCGGCTGGAGATCGCCCGGGCGATGTGCACCGACCCGGTGCTGCTCTGCCTCGACGAGCCGGCGGCGGGTCTCAACCCGCGCGAATCCGCCGAGCTCAACGCGCTCCTGCGCCACATTCGCGACGCGCACGACACGTCGGTTCTCCTGATCGAGCACGACATGTCGGTGGTCATGGAAATCTCCGACCACGTGGTCGTGCTGGACTACGGTCAGAAGATCGCCGACGGCACCCCGGTCGAGGTGCGGGCGGATCCGAAGGTGATCGCCGCCTATCTGGGCGTCGAGGACGATGAGGTGGAAGCCGTGGAAGCCGAGGTCGGCATCACCGTGCCGCATGGGGAGCCGACCCTGCCGGACGTGACGCATTCGGAGGCGTCGGTATGAGCGTGGCCGGCATCAACGTCCTGGTCGAGGAGACCCGGGCGATCCAGGCGGGGGCCAAGCCTCCGCTCCTCGCGGTGCGCGACGTCTCAACCTACTACGGCAGCGTCGCCGCCCTCAGGGGCGTCGATATCGATGTCGCCGACGGTGAGATCGTCACGCTGATCGGTGCCAACGGCGCCGGCAAGTCGACCCTGATGATGACGATCTTCGGCAGCCCCCAGGCGCGCACGGGGACGATCACCTATGACGGGCGCGACATCACCCGGCTGCCGACCCACGCCATCGCCCGGCTCGGCGTCGCCCAGTCGCCGGAGGGCCGCCGGGTCTTCCCGCGCATGAGCGTGTTCGAGAACCTCCAGATGGGCGCCTCGCTCCACGGCGAGCGCTACTTCCAGGAGGATCTAGAAAAGGTCTGCACCCTGTTCCCGCGCGTGAGGGAGCGGCTGCACCAGCGCGCCGGCACGATGTCCGGGGGCGAGCAGCAGATGCTCGCCATCGCCCGCGCGCTGATGAGCCGGCCGCGCCTGCTGCTGCTGGACGAGCCCTCGCTCGGCCTGGCGCCTTTGGTGGTGAAGGGCATCTTCGACGCGATCCGGGAACTGAACCGCACGGACGGCATGACGATCTTTTTGGTCGAGCAGAACGCCTATCACGCCCTGAAGCTCGCCCATCGCGGCTACGTGCTGGTCAACGGCCGGGTGACGATGAGCGGCACCGGGCGGGCGCTGCTCGACGATCCGAACGTCAAGGCCGCCTATCTGGAAGGGGGCCATACCGGCCCGGTCGGGGCATGAGCATGCTGCAGGGGATCCTGTACGAGGAGGAATCGGCCTGGCTGTTCCTGCTCGTCACCGTGGTGATGGGCGGCTGGGCCGGCTGGATGGCCGCCCGCGCGGTCGCCCGGGGGTGGCGGCCGTTCTGGCAATGCGCGGCCGCTCTGCTCCTCGTGGCCGCGGCCGTGCGCTTCATCCATTTCGCGTTGTTTTCCGGGACGCTGGTCTCGCTGCATTACTATGCGGTCGACGCGATCGTGGTCATGATCATCGGCACGGCGGGCTTTCGGGTCACGCGGACGCGCCAGATGACGAGCCAGTACCGCTGGCTCTACGAGAAGACCTCTCCCCTGACGTGGCGCGAACGGACGCCCGTCTCCGGTGAGGTCGGGTGAGTTCGGCCGGATCCACCGGGGCGGACTAACGATCGAAGGGGATGTTCGCGATGAGATCGATTTTGCTGGCCGGGCTCGCGCTCGGCACGATGATCGCTGCGGCACAGGCGGCGGAGGTGAAGCTCGGCATCGCCGCGCCGATCACCGGCAACAGCGCCGCCATCGGCGCGCAGATCAAGAACGGCGCCAGCCAGGCCGTCGAGGACCTCAACAAGGCCGGCACCCTCAAGGGCACGACCCTGACGGTCACGGTCGGCGACGACGCCTCCGACCCCAAGCAGGGCGTCTCGGTGGCCAACAAGTTCGCCAGCGACGGCGTGAAGGTGGTGGTCGGCGACTACAATTCCGGCGTGTCGATCCCGGCCTCCGACGTCTATCTCGACGCCGGCATCATCCAGGTCACCCCGGCCTCCACCAACGTGAAGTTCACCGAGCGCGGGATGTGGAACACCTTCCGCACCTGCGGCCGGGACGACCAGCAGGGTGCCGTGGCGGGCGCGTATCTCCTCGCGAAGTACAAGGACAAGAAGATCGCCTTCGTCCACGACAAGACCCCCTACGGCAAGGGCCTGGCCGACGAGACCCTGATGGTGCTCAAGGCCAAGGGCGTGAAGCCGGTGATGTTCGAGGGCATCAACCCGGGTGAGAAGGACTATTCGGCGCTGGTCTCCAAGCTGAAATCGGCCAACGTCGACATCGTCTATTTCGGCGGCTACTACACCGAGGCCGGGCTGATCCTGCGCCAGATGCGCGACCAGGGCCTCAAGGCCCCGGTGATGGGCGGCGACGGCATGGTCGACCGCGAGCTGGTGGCGATCGCCGGTCCGGCCGCCGAGGGCACGCTGACCACCTTCCCGCCGGATGCCCGCAAGAACCCGAACGCCAAGGCGGCGCTCGCCGCGTTCAAGGCCAAGAACATCGATCCCGAAGGCTACACGCTCTACTCGTATGCTGCCGTGCAGGTGCTGGCCAAGGCGATGGCCGAGACCGGTTCCACCGACGGCAAGAAGCTCGCCGAGTGGCTGCACCAGGGCAAGCCGACCGAGACCGTGGTCGGCCCGATCGCCTATGACAAGAAGGGCGACATCACCCGGCCGGACTACGTCCTGTACGAGTGGAAGAAGGGCGCCGACGGCAAGATCGACTACACCGGCAACGAACTGACCAAGTAGTCCGCACCGAGGCCCGGCCTGCGCCGCCCCGCACGGATGTGCGGGGCGGCGTTTGTGTGTTCTGCGCGGTGGATTCGTCAGCCTTAATCGCCGTTCCGCCCGCACCACCGCGTGCGTACGCCCAAGAATTGTGCATGATGCCGGCGGCGCGGACGAGCAGGGGGCCTCGACGAGCCGGAGGGGACCGGATGACGGCGGCGGGACACGCAACCGCGGACGCTCACGCGACGGTCATGGTCGTCCCTACGTCGTCTGTCGCGGCTCCGCGTGGCGCCGCGGCCAGCCTCCCGGCACCATCATTGCAAAGGCGTCGCCCGAGCGGGCGGGCCCGAGCGCCAAGCCGCCAGCCGATCCCGTTCGGCCTGATCCAGGAGTTCCGTACCGATGCAGTCTGATATCGCTCGCCGCGGCCTTGCCGCGGCGCTCGGCCTGAGCCTCGCCCTGGCCCCCCTCAGCCTGCGGGCCGAGGACCTGACCGGTACCCTCAAGAAGGTGAAGGATAGCGGAGCCATCGTTATCGGCTACCGCGACGCCTCCGTGCCGTTCTCCTATCTCGGCGGCGACCAGAAGCCGGTCGGCTACGCCCTCGACATCTGCTTCAAGATCGCCGACGCCGTGAAGGCCAATCTGGGCCTGCCCAATCTCGAAGTGAAGCTCAACCCGGTCACCTCCGCCACCCGCATCCCGCTGATGGCGAACGGCACGATCGACCTCGAATGCGGCTCGACCACGAACAACGCCGAGCGCGAGAAGCAGGTGAACTTCACCAACTCGCACTTCCTGACCGCGACCCGCTACGTCTCCAAGAAGTCGGCCAACCTGCACACGATCGAGGACCTGAAGGGCAAGACCGTCGTGTCGACCTCGGGCACCACGAACATCAAGCAGATCAACGAGGCCAACACCGAGCGTAAGCTCGGCCTGACGATCCTGCCGGCCAAGGACCATGCCGAGGCATTCCTGATGGTCGAGACCGGCCGCGCCGTGGCCTTCGTGATGGACGACGTGCTGCTCGCCTCGCTGGCGGCTTCCGCGAAGGATCCCTCGGCCTTCGAGATCTCCACCGAGGCCCTGTCGAAGCCTGAGCCCTACGGCATCATGGTGCGCAAGGACGACGCGCCGTTCAAGAAGGTCGCCGACGAGGCCACCGCCAAGCTCTACACCAGCCCCGAGGGCAAGGCGCTCTACGACAAGTGGTTCACGAAGCCGATCCCGCCGCGCAACATCAATCTCAACCTGCCGATGAGCGCGGAGATGAAGAAGCAGTTCACGACGCCGATCGCCAGCCCCGATCCGGCGGCCTACTGAGATCGGTTCAGTCAACGATGACGCGTCGCGGGTTCGCCCGCGACGCGTCACGACTGGTCCGAAGCAGATGGCAAGCCCATCCTCACCCTCATCCTGAGGTGCCGAAGCGCAGCGGAGGCCTCGAAGGAGCCCTCCAGGGATCGCGCTGGCATCCGGAGCCCTCCTTCGAGGCTGCTGCGCAGCACCTCAGGATGAGGGTGAGACTGGGAAACACCGGACTCACACGTTTCATCTCAGAAGCAGCACGATGAACTACAATTGGAACTGGCGGATCTTCTTCGACGCCTCGCCCGAGGGCAACGGCACCTATCTCGACATGCTGCTCTCCGGCCTCATGTGGACGATCGCGACCGCCCTGTGCTCGTGGCTGATCGCGTTCTTCCTGGGCTCCCTGATCGGGGTGCTGCGGACCCTGCCGTCGAAGACCGCCAACACGATCGGCACGGCCTATGTCGAGCTGTTCCGCAACGTGCCGCTGTTGGTGCAGATGTTCCTCTGGTACTTCGTGCTGCCCGAAGTGGTGCCGACGCAGATCGGCGACGCGATCAAGCAGTTGCCCGACGCGCCGTTCTACACGGCCGTGGTGTGCCTGGGCTTCTTCACCGCCTCGCGGGTGGCCGAGCAGGTCCGGGCCGGCATCCAGGCGCTGCCGCGCGGCCAGGGCATGGCCGGCACCGCGATGGGATTCACGGTCTACCAGACCTACCGGTACGTGCTGCTGCCGAACGCCTACCGGATCATCCTGCCGCCGATGACCTCGGAATTCCTGAACAACCTCAAGAACACCTCGGTGGCGCTCACCATCGGCCTCTTGGAGCTGACCGCCCGGGCCCGCTCGATGCAGGAATTCTCCTTCCAGGTGTTCGAGGCGTTCACCGCCGCGACCCTGCTCTACGTGATCATCAATCTCGTGGTGGTCACCGCAGCGACCTACCTGGAGCGCGCCGTCGCGATCCCGGGCCAACGCTGAGGCGCCGGCCCGCCCCTCGATTTCCCCGCTCCGCCGGCACCCGGCCACCGCGAACAGGCCCCGATGCTCTCGAACTTCGACTACACCGTCATCCTCTCGTCCCTGCCCTACCTGTTCGGCCAGGGCATGGTCTTCACGGTGACCCTCACCGCCATGGCGGCGGCCGGCGGCGTGATCATAGGCACGCTGCTGGCGATGGCCCGGCTCTCGAGCGTGCCGGGCCTCAGCCACGTGGCCAAGGGCTATGTCGAGCTGTGCCGCTCGCTGCCGCTGGTGCTGGTGATCTTCTGGTTCTACTTCCTGGTGCCGTATATCGGCGCCTACGTGACCGGCGCCTCGACCCCGATCCAGGTCGGCGCCTTCCCGTCGGCGCTGATCACCTTCATGGCCTTCGAGGCGGCGTACTTCTCCGAGATCATGCGCGCGGGCATCCAGTCGATCCCCAAGGGGCAGACCGGGGCGGCCTTGGCGCTCGGGATGAACTATTGGCAGACCATGGCCAACGTCGTCCTGCCCCAAGCCTTCCGCAACATGCTGCCGCTGCTGCTGACCCAGACCGTGGTGCTGTTCCAGGATACCTCCCTGGTCTACGTGCTCTCGCTCACCGACTTCATGGGCGCCGCCTCGAAGGTGGCGCAGCGCGACGGCCGCCTCGTCGAGATGTATATCTTCGCCGCCATCGTCTACTTCGTGATCTGCTTCACGGCCTCGTTCCTGGTGCGTCGCCTGCAGCGCCGCGTCGCCATCATTCGCTGACCGACACTGGAGTCCGCGCCATGACCTCGACCCCGATGCCGGCCCCGTCCGTCAAGGAGCCCGTCGCCGACGCCGCCCACGCCCCCCGGGATGCCGGGCTGCAGCCGGGGAGCCTCGTCTCCGGCGTGCCCGCGGCGGCGCCCGGCGAGACGATGATTTCCATCGACAACATCAGCAAATGGTATGGCGACTTCCAGGTGCTGACGAACTGCACCACCAAGGTCGCCAAGGGCGAGGTCGTGGTGGTCTGCGGCCCCTCGGGTTCAGGCAAATCGACCCTGATCAAGTGCGTCAACGCCCTTGAGCCGTTCCAGAAGGGCCAGATCACGGTCGCCGGCACCAAGGTCGTCGACAAGGCGACCAATCTGCCAAAACTCCGCTCCCGGGTCGGCATGGTGTTCCAGCATTTCGAGCTGTTCCCGCACCTCTCGATCACCGAGAACCTCACCATCGCCCAGCGCAAGGTCCTGGGTCGCGGTGCCGAGGACGCGAAGAAGCGCGGACTCGACCTGCTGGCTCGGGTGGGCTTGAGCGCCCAGGCGGAGAAATTCCCGGGGCAGCTCTCAGGCGGCCAGCAGCAGCGCGTGGCGATCGCCCGGGCGCTCGCCATGAACCCGGTGGTGATGCTGTTCGACGAGCCGACTTCGGCGCTGGACCCCGAGATGGTCGGCGAGGTGCTCGACGTGATGGTGGAACTCGCCAAAGAGGGCATGACCATGATGGTCGTGACCCACGAGATGGGCTTCGCCCGCAAGGTCGCCGACCGGGTAATCTTCATGGATCGCGGCGAGATCGTTGAGGACGCCAAGAAAGAGGATTTCTTCGGAAGCCCCCGCTCCGAGCGCGCCCAGACCTTCTTGTCGAAGATCCTGCAGCACTAGTTTTTGGGATTTGGTCGAGAGCTCTGCGTCATCGCGGCGTGACGAAGGCGATGGCTGCCCGCGTCACGCCGTCCGCTTGAGGCCGGCCGCGAGAACCTCCCCCATCCGCACCTGCCAGCCTGGGCCGGTGGCCTGGTAACCTTCGATAACGTCCGGCGGCAGGCGCAGGGTGACGAGCTTCTTGCGGGTCTCCGATCTGGGACGGCCACGGTGCGTGAGCTTCGCGAAGAGTGTCGGATCGAGGACATCGGAGGCCGGGCGCGCCTGCGCAGCCTGTTCGTCGGTGACTTCCGGTGCGTCCGGATCGCGCGCGATCGCGGCCTGGATCCGGGCCTCGTCGGCGTCGCTGATCGGGCCTGCCTTACGCTTGGTCATAGAGGCTCCTCTCCTTGCGGCTGGCCGGCCGCAGGCTGATGGCTGTCACCGCCTCCGTCCCGAGCGGGGCGAATACCAGCGTCCGCAGATGCCCGTCCAACCAGCCGATGGCGATGAGGCGCGGACGGCCGTCCGGTCCTGGATAGGTCGGAACGATGACGGCGCTGTCCCATTCGAAACGGTCGCGGGCATCGACGAAATCGAGGCCATGCCCCTTCGGCTCGGGGCGCAGGTTGATCGCGCGCTTGCGCTCATCCCAGACCATATGCACGGCAATATCGTAGTTACAGAATAGGCCCTCGGCAAGGACGTTCGCGCAGCCGTCTGAGCTTTCTGCCCGGGCTCGTCGATCCGCCCCCTGAGCGCTGCGAAGCGGTCCTATCCCGCCTCCGCCTGCGCCGCCCGGTACTCCCGCCCGTGCCGGCAATAGCCCTCGACGATGCGGATCATCATCGCGCGCTTCTCGGCGTCCAGCGGCGACAGGATCCGGGCCGGGCGGCCGCCCCAGAGATAGCCGGCCTCCAGGATCTGCCCGGGATCGGTGGTGGCGCCGGCCGCCAGCATGACGTCGTCGGCGATCAGCGTGCCGGGGGCAATGCTGGCGCCGATGCCGATCAGCGATCGAGCGCCGATCCGGCAATCGGCGATCCGGACGTTGTGGGCGATGGTGGTCTCGCGCCCGATCACCACGCCCTCCCCCCGGGTGCGGATCGTGGTGTTGTCCTGGATATTCGTGTCGGCTCCGACCACGATCGGACCGACCTCGGCGTTGAGATCGCAGGAGAACAGCACGCTGGCGCCGGCCCCGAGGCTGACCCTCCCGCGCAGGTGCGCGGTTCGCGCCACGAACACGCTGTCCTCGACCTCCGGGGGGAGGCCGGGATCGGCGGTGGCTCCGTCGCCCATCCGCTCGCGCAGGCGCTCGCCGTGCTCGGCGACCTCGTCCGGGCCGACCGTTCGGCTCGGTCGCGCCGGGCTGCCGGCATAGGCGTGGCCGCCGGCGAGCTTCATCCGGGGGAACACCGTCGAGCCCGCCTCGATCACGGTGTTGTCGCCGATCTCGGCCCCGTCGAGGATCACGACGTCGTCCTCGATTACGACATCGGAGCCGACCGTGCAGGCATGCACGACGCTGTTGCGCCCGATCGTGACCCGGTCGCCGACCTGCGTCCCGTGGGTGAGCGTCGCGATATGCACCGTCGAGCGGTGGCCGAGCCAGAACCTGTCCCCGAGGGTGATGGCCTGCCCGTCGGCGCGGATCACCGCCTCGTCGCCGATCCAGGCCTGCGCGCCGATCCGGGCGGCGCCGATCACCGTGCTGCCGCGCCCGCACCAGACCGGGCGGCTCGCGAAATCCGGCAGGACGCCCGCGTGGGGCAGGATCAGGTCGGGGGTCACATCGTCATCCTTCTCCGCCGCGCCCGCGACCGGGGCGAAGACGGCTCGATGTGCCATATAGAGGCGCGGCCGGGTGTGACAGGCGTGGGCGATCCCGCGCCGCCCGAAGACCGCCGGATGAGGATCGTTGGACCGGACCATGAGCACCCCCGCCCCGAGCGTCGCCATCCAGGCCGAACCCTTCGACACCGCCGCCGAGATCGCCCGGATCGGCGCCGAACTCGGCGGCCGGGCCGGTGCGGTGGTCACCTTCACGGGCCTGTGCCGGGACGAGGCCGGGCGCCTCGCCGCCCTCGAGCTGGAACACTATCCCGGCATGGCCGAGGCCGAGATCCTCCGGGTCGCCGAGGAGGCCGTCGCCCGCTGGCCGCTCCAGGCCCTGCGGGTGATTCATCGCCACGGCCGCGTCCTGCCGGGCGACGGCATCGTGCTGGTGGTGACCGCCTCCAGCCACCGGGTCGCGGCCTTCGAGGCGGCGAATTTTCTGATGGACTACCTCAAGACCCGCGCCCCGTTCTGGAAGCGCGAGCACCTCGCCGACGGCACCACCGGCGGCTGGGTCGAGGCCGCCGCCCATGACGACGCGGCGGCCGAGCGCTGGAGCTGACGCAGCCTACAGGATCGCGTTGAGCAGCACCGCCGCGAGCGCGCCGGCGATCGCGAGGCCGAGGATGACCACGCTGCTGAGCTGGTCCCCGGTATCCACGGTCCGGCCCGGACCGAGGGAATGGGTGTGGGGCTCGTTGCTGCTCACGCCGGTCTCTCCTGCATGCGCCCGGCTCCGATCGGAAACGGTTGCGCGGGCGGACAACGCGCGAAAGGCCGTCCGGTCGCGGCGCGCTGCACACAAGCTTGGTAGAGAGCCGCACTTGACCCCGGGCGGCCCGGAGCGTTCGTGAGCCCGCGGTACGGGAGCCATGATGACGGACGGTAAGCTTCAGGATCTGGACGGCCCGGTCGGGCCCTGGCGCGGTGCCCTGCCGCTGGCGGCCTCGGGAATCGCCGTCGTCTGCTTCGCGGCGCTGCTGGCGCTCGCCTGGATGTCGGTGGGCACGCTGCTGCTGATCTTCGCGGGCGTGCTGCTCGGCGTGTTCCTCGACGGCCTGACCCGCGGGCTCGGCCATGTCCTGCCCCTGCCCCGGGGCCTGCGCCTGACCATCGCCAGCCTCGCGGTCGCCGTCGCGGCGATCAGCTTCGGGACCTATGGCGGCGCCACCATCGTGCAGCAGGGGCGCGACCTCGGCACCACGATCAAGGACCAGGCCGGCACGGTCTCGAGCTGGCTGTCAGAGCGCGGCATCGACGTGCCAAGCCTCGCTCCCCAGGGCGGCGGCAAGGACGGTTCGACCGAGTCCAGCCAGAAGGAGGGCGGCCTCGGCGGCCTCGCCAACGGCCTGCTCAAGGGCAGCAGCTCGATCGTCTCCGACGCGGGCAGCGTCCTCGGGCCGGCGGCGGCCGTGATCCTCGGGCTGTTCGACGCGCTGGGCAACCTGCTGGTGATCGCGTTCCTGGGGCTGGCCTTCGCGGCCGACCCGAAGGCCTACCGGAACGGAGCGCTGCGCTTCGTGCCGCCGCAGAAGCGCCCGCGCGCCGCCAAGGTCCTCGACGGCGCCGGCGAGACCCTCCGGCACTGGCTGTTCGGCCAGCTGATCATCATGGCGGTGATCTTCCTCTGCACCTGGGCCGGGCTGGCCTTCCTGGGGATCGGCGGCGCGCTGATCCTCGGCCTCCAGGCGGGGCTTCTGGCCTTCGTGCCGACCGTGGGGCCGCTGGTGGCCGGCATCGTGATCATCCTGGCGGCCCTGGCCTCGGGCCTCAAGGCGGTGATCGGCGCCATCGGCGTCTACCTGGCGGTGCAATGCCTGGAGAGCTACGGCCTGACCCCGTTCATCCAGAAGCGGGCGCTCGACATCCCCCCGGCCACGATCTTCGCTGGCCAGCTGATCCTGGGCGTCATCTTCGGCCTCTGGGGCATCGCGCTCGCGCTACCCCTGATGGCGGTGATCAAGGTGCTGCTGGAGCAGCTCTACGTGGAGGACACGCTGCACGAGCCGGCGAGCGCCTGAGCTGCGGGCCGTGAGGCGGGCGACGGCGGGTTGTGTCGGCACTCAAGTCTGAATCCAATCAGCTTGGCCGTGACAAGGTCCGTCAAAACCGAGTTGGTTTGGCCCAGGGCGAGCGCGCTTGTGGGCCCGTCGAGTAGCAGTACCTTCGATGTTCGACCGGGGTATTGGGCGGCCGGATTCAATTCCAAATCCGGTCAGTTGCGCTATCCTGCCGCTCACGCACCGGGCGGAACGGCCTGCCTGGCACAAACGGAGCGCGCCGCCCCATGTTCGACGAATACGGCATTCCACGCGGCGCTGAGTTGGACGAACCCGCGCTGCCCGCGCTTTATCATTTCGTCTACTGCAGCCGTGCCGCCGACGGCGTCGACGACGCCGAGGTCGGCCGCATCGTCGAGGTGGCCCAGCGCCACAATCTCGCGCGCGGCATCACCGGGGTGCTGGTTTACGGCAGCGGTGTCTTCTTCCAGTGGATCGAGGGGCCGGCCGCCGAGATCCAGAAGCTGATCACGAGCCTTCATGGCGATCCGCGCCATTACGACATCGTCGCGCTGAGCCAGAGCGAGGAAGAGCGAGAGCGTCTCTATCCGAACTGGGACATGGAGAGGGTCGAAGCCGAGGACATTCGCCTGGTACTACAGGACGCGCTGGAAAGCGCCGAAGATAAGAACAACGTCGCGGCACTGACGCGGATTCTCGAGCAACTCGATTCGGGGCCGCTGGTTTCGCTTGGGCGAAGCTGACCGGGCCAGCAGCACCCGTTGCTCGCTGCGGCCATGCCAATGGCACGTTGTGATGATCCGCTCCGAATTACGACACTGAGAGTCTGTTTGACCGGGTGTTCCCATTTGCGACCTCATCCTGAGGTGGCGTAGCGGAGCGGAGCCCTCGAAGGAGCCCTCCAGCCAGCCGCGCGATCCCTGGAGGGCTCCTTCGAGGCTGCTGCGCAGCACCTCAGCGACTGTGTTGGGCGTCAAGCGGTTTGCCATGGTTTCTGATCCCGGATCATGGCGTTGAGGATGGTGAGGAGCTTTCGGGCGACGGCGATGACGGCGACCATC
>NZ_JAKSYL010000190.1 GCF_022829515.1 Methylobacterium sp. J-048 | reverse complement strand
AGCGTGTGGATGCGGACGTTGCGCCAGAACCGGTCGAAGCCGTTGGCATTCGTCGCTGAGCGCGCGCCCATCACCTCGAAGATCTGGCTCGTGACTTCGAGGGCGATGGTGCCGGCATAGACGTTGGCGGCGGCGATCCGGATCGCCGCCTGTCCGCGCTCCGCTTCGGTCAGGTCGCGCCCGCGGGCGGCGGCTTCGTCGAGCGCCGCGGCCGCGTCGTCTGCCAGCTGGGTCGCGGCCTGGGTCTTGATGTAGAGGTCGCCGTAGACGCGCTTGATCCAGGGATCGTCGACATGGCGCTCGACGCCGGAGTCGATCCAGGGGCGCGACGTCTCGACGGTATAGTCGCGCGCGGCGAGCAGCGCCCCCTGCGCGCTGCCCACGAAAACGTTGAGGAGGACGCTCTGCTGCTGGAAGGGCGTCAGCGTCTGGTAGGGCTCGGCCGTTTCCACCCGAAAGCGGAAGACCTCGTCGTGGTGAACCTGCACGTTCGTGTAGGTGACGCGCCCGCTCCCGGTCTGGCGCTGACCGATCCCGTCCCAGTCGTCCTCGACGCGGAGGCCCGCGCGGTCGGCCGGGATGGCTGCGAAGTGGCGCAGGTTCGTGTCGCGATCCTCCCAGGCCACGTGCAGGTAGTCGGCGATGTGGGAGCCCGAGGTGAACGGCCGGTAGCCGTCGAGCACGTAGCCGTCCGCGACCGCTTGGCCGAAGAGGCTCTTGGAGAAGCTGTTCGCCGTGTTGCCCCAGAACCAGTTGCCCGCCGCGGAGCGCCGGTAGATGTCGGCGGCCTGCGCCGCGGTCCCGCACAGATGCGCGGCCTGGAGGGCGCTGAAGTGATAGCCGAAGAGGTGGCCGAGCGAGCCGTCCACCTTGGCGAACTCCCGGACGATCCTGAGCACCGTCGACCATCGCTCGCCCTGGCCGCCATGCGCCTTCGGGATAAGGAGGGTGAGGAGTCCGCTCTCCTTGAGCAGGCGCAGCTGCGCGGTCGGGCGGCCACCGGCTTTGTCGCGCGCGACCGCGTCCTCTGCGAAACGCTTCCGCAACGCCGCGGCCGAGGCGAAAATGGGGTTGGACGGATCGAGTTCGAAAGGCATGGCCGGCAGGGGGGTAAGATGGCGCTCAGGCGTTGATCCACACGTCGGCGATCATGGCCGTATGAGCCAAGGTCACCAGCACCGGCGGCTCGGGCTGGATGATCATGGTCAGGGTGCCCCCGCGCCGGGGCGTGAGAGCCTGCGACGCGCCCGGTAGGAGGACGGCGAAGCTCGCAGTCGCGTCGAGGGCGAGTCCGCGGCCGAAGCCGCGGCGAGACATCATGATCATGCGATCGAAGGACGACGATACGCCCGTTCACAGATCGGGCCGCATGATCTTATGAGTCTGAGCCCATGCGGGACAATTCTCTTCTTTGCTGGAAAAATCGAATCCTTGGCTCCATTTGCGCGTAAATCCAGCAAAAATATTCTTGTTGACTTGGGTTGTCGACCTTTGAATGCTTAACTTCATGGTTGCGCTCGAACCAAGACCCTTCATCCGCCGCAACAACCTTCGCTGTTCGAAAGGACTTTCGGTCATGCGCCCCGTTTTCTCGTGCGGTGTCGAAGGCACGGGCGCCCGCCCGACAAACCTGAAATTTCTTCCGGCGGCGCGCGGGCGCGAACGCGGGTCGAACGTCGCCGACATCATCGCTCGGCGTGCGGGGATCCGGTGACCGAGCGGTTTCTCCGCGCGGACGGGCGTCCGGCACGTCGTCATGTCTTGGCAGGACTCTCGGCCGGGCTCTCGGCTCTGTTCGCCGTCCCGATCGCTGCCTCCGCGCAAACTTCGGCATCGGCGAAGAAGACGCTGCGCGTCGGCTTCGCTCCAGGACCCTATCTCGACGAGTTCAAGCTCGGCGTCGAGCCGCAGCTCAAGCAGCAGGGCTACGATATCCGCACCCTGCACTTCAGCACGGGGTTGGAGGTGAACGCCGCCGTCGCCGCGAACGAGATCGACGCGAACGTGATGCAGCACAGCGTCTATCTGAACGCCTACAATGATCGCAACGGCACGGACCTCGTGGGAATCGTGCAGGTCCCGACCCCGCCGATGGGCCTCTACGCGCGCAAGCATAAATCGGCTTCCGAGGTCCGGCCCGGGGCGGCGGTGGCCGTGCCCAACGATCCGGTGAACCTGGAGCGGGCGCTGAAGATCCTGCGCGACCTCGGGTGGATCGAGCTGAAGCCCGCGGCGAACCCGGTCGACGTGACCGAGCTCGATGTCGTGAAGAACCCGAGCGGGATCAGGCTCACGCTGCTTGAGAGCGCGCAGGCCCCGCGGGCCCTCGATGACGTCGACTTCGCCGCGATCCAGGGCAACTTCGCGATCGACAGCGGGCTCAAGCTGACCGAGGCGATCGCGCTCGAGAAGATGACGTCGCCCTATCTCAACGTCGTGGCCGTGAGACGGGGCAACATCGAGTCCCCATGGGCGCGCGACATCGTTGCGGCCTACCGGGGCCCCTTCTTCCGCGACGCGATCAAGGGCAACCGCATCTATGACGGTTTCGCGCTGCCCGACTATTTCCCTTCCTGACGCCGCTGCCCCGACAGCTCGCCTGGTGCGGACACAATCGCGATCGGGTCGATCTTTCTGCGATTGCCTGCGACGGCAGAAGAGCGGGTCGACACAGCCTCTGAATTTGAACGAACATTCTATGGACGGGAAAAGTTTTTCTTTGTCTTATTCGACGGACTGACTCCCGGTTCGGCCATCGCCCCATGTCGCGCAGACACTTGCATCTGAACGTGAACATTCTGCATGCCGGCTTCTTCGCGTCGGCGTGGCGGTTGCCGGACAGTCGGCCGAGCGCCTTCACCGAGATCGCGCATTACGTAAGAACGGCGCAGATCGCTGAGCGCGGCAAGCTCGATGCGGTCTTCCTAGCCGATACGCCGTCGCTCGCCGAACGCCCGGACCTGCGGTCGTTCCTCTCCCTCGAGCCGACGATCGTGCTCGCGTCCATCGCGGCGGCCACCGAGCGCATCGGACTGATCGCGACGGCCTCGACGACCTACAACGAGCCCTACAACGTGGCCCGCCGCTTCGCGACGCTGGACCATGCCAGCGGCGGCCGGGCGGGCTGGAACGTCGTCACCACGGCCGACGCCCAGGCCTCCGCCAATTTCGGCCTGGAGGCGGTGCCCGATCACGCCACGCGCTACGCCCGAGCCCAGGAATTCACCGAGATCGTGCGGCTCCTCTGGGACAGCTGGGACGACGACGCGCTCGTCGGCGACAAGGCGGCCGCCCGCCTGATCGACCCCGCGCGTCTCCATGCCATCGACTATCACGGGCGGCACCTGTCGGTTGCCGGCCCGCTCAACCTGCCGCGCTCGCCGCAGGGGCGGCCGGTCCTCGTCCAGGCAGGCGGATCGGAGGACGGGCGCGACCTCGCGGCGCGCTTCGCGGAGGTCGTGTTCAGCGTCGGCCAAACGCCGGAGGAGTCGCGTGCCTACGCGGACGATCTGCGCCGCCGCGCGGCCCGGTACGGACGAGGGCCGGACACGCTGGTCGTCCTGCCGGGTCTTGCCACGGTGATCGGCTCGACGGAGGCCGAGGCGAAGCGGCGCCGGGAGGAGCTGACCGAGCTCATCCCCATCGCCTACGGCCTGTCCCGCCTCGGCGCGACGCTCGGGGTCGACCTGACGCGATACGACCTGGATGCGCCGCTGCCGGAGATCGCGATCCCGGCGAACGGCAGCACGACCTTCGCCCAGGCAATCCTCGCGCATGCGCGGCGTGACGGCCTGACCCTGCGCCAGCTCATAGGCTCGCTCGGCGGCGGCACGGGCCACCGCATCGTCGTGGGCACGCCCGAGCAGATCGCCGACGATATCGAGCATTGGTTCCGCGCCGGCGCGGCGGACGGCTTCAACCTGATGCCGGACGTGCTCCCGACCGGCCTCGAGACCTTCGTCGACACCGTGGTGCCGATCCCGCAGCAGCGCGGTCTGTTCCGCCGCGCCTACGACGGCGTCACCCTGCGCGACCATCTCGGCCTCGATCGGCCCGCAAACCACTTCGCGGCGCGCACCCCGCACCGCCTGTCCGCCTGACCCAGCCGAGGATCCCGCATGCCGAAGCGGCAGCTCTCCCTGAACGTCTTCGTCTATCCGGGCGGCCACCACGAGGCGGCGTGGCGTCATCCGGATTCAGACCCGACACGTGTCCTCGATATCGGCTTCTACCAGGATCTGGCGCGCAAGGCGGAGGCCGCCAAGTTCGACGCCGTTTTCTTTGCCGATACTCCGGCGCTCGCCGACAACATCCGCTACGCCGCGCGCTTCCGCCTCGAGCCGCTGACCTGGCTGTCCGCGCTGGGCGCTGTGACAGAGCGCATCGGCCTGATCGGAACGGCCTCCACCACCTACTACGAGCCCTACAATCTCGCCCGGCTGTTCGCCTCCCTCGATCATCTCAGCCACGGTCGCGCGGGCTGGAACATCGTCACCACCTCGGCGGCCCAGGCGGCGCAGAATTTCGGGCTGGGCGAGCACCCGCCGCACGGCGACCGCTACGAGCGGGCACGCGAGTTCGTGGAGGTCGTCGGCAAGCTCTGGGATAGCTGGGCCGACGACGCCGTGCTGGCGGATGCTGCCTCCGGGATCTACGCGGACACGACGCGCATCCATCCAATCGACCATGCCGGCCGGCACTTCCGGGTGCGCGGCCCCCTGAACATCCCGCGCACGCCGCAGGGCCGCCCCGTCTACGTCCAGGCCGGCGCGTCGGATGACGGCCGCTTCTTTGCCGCGCAATACGCCGAGGCGATCTTCACGGCGCATCAGACCTTCGCCAGCGCGCAGGCCTTCTACGCCGACATCAAGGACCGCGTCGCCGCCCTCGGGCGCCGCCCGGAGCACGTGAAGATCCTGCCGGGGATCAGCCCGGTCATCGGCAGCACGCAGCGGGAGGCGGAGGCGCTGGAAGAGGAATTCAACGCGCTGATCCAGCCGGAATACTCGTTGACGCAGTTGCGCAACATGACCGGTCTCGACCTCGCCGGCCACGACCTCGACGCGCCCTTCCCGCGCCACCTCATCGACACGGACACGCGCTTCGGCGTCGCGAGCCGCTTCAAGCTGATCGTGGACATCCTCAACCGGGAGAAGCCGACGCTGCGGCAGCTCATCCAGCGGCTCGCCGGGGCGCGGGGCCACTACGTCTTCGTCGGGACGCCGGAACAGGTCGCCGACGAGATCGAGCATTGGTTTGTGAACGGCGCCGCCGACGGCTTCAACGTCATGCCGCCCTCGCTGACGGGCGGTCTCGACGCGTTCATCGATCATGTGCTGCCGATCCTGCGCCGACGCGGCCTGTTCCGTACGGACTATGCCGGGCGGACGCTGCGCGACCATTACGGCCTGCCGCGCCCGGAGGTGCCGTCTCTCTCGGAGGTACGCGCGAGCGCCTGAGCCGAGCCCCAGGCCATGCCCGACGTTCCGCACCTCGCCCGTATCCTAGTCGGCGCGCTGGCGCATGCCGCTCCCACCGTGATCGGCATCGGCATCCTCTTTTTGCCGTCTGCGCCTATCCGCCGGCAAAGGCGCCGGCATGCTGGCGGCCGATAGGCGCCGCGACGGAAGCGGCCGCAGCGGCGCTCCGCTCAAGGATCCTGGCACCGCCCGATCGCCCAGCGCACGAGCTTGCGCACATCCGGATCGGGATCGTCGAAATCCGCTTCGAGGGCGGGCAACGCGCGTGGATCGGCGATCGCTGGCAGCATTCGAGGTCCGCGAGCCGCGCGCCCGCGGTAGGCCATGGCGTAACCGTCGCCGCAATTGGCCGCGTTCTCGTAGGTGCCGAACAGGTAGCCGGAGGTCGGCAGCCCGAGCCGCCCGGCCGCGCCGCAGGCCAGCACCACGGCCTTGGCCTTCACTACCAGAAACTGTGAGGTGCGGGTGTTGACGCCGACCGTGCCCGCGATGCGCCCGTCCGGACCTTTCGGCAGCCGGGTCGCCATGTAGCGGTTGGTCAGGCCGACCTGGAGGCGACGCAGCTCCCGATAGAGCACCTTCTTGACGTTGTGCCCTTCCGGCATCGGCAGCACGTAGGTCCCCAGATGATGGACCTTGCGCATGTTGTATTCGCCGGAGCCATCCTTCTCGAATGTCACCCCGAGCTTGTCTGTAGCCGCGCTCGCCTGCCACTCCCAAACCCCTCAACGTATGGCTCGCGCATCCACGCCATAGCCGGTCGGGCTGGCCTCGCGTCTGACCCGCTCCCGGTCAGCCCTCGTGAGAGCGGGGCGCTCGAACACGCATGCCTGAGACGGGCGCGAGAATCCGCAATGCACCCTGCTCCATGGTGGGAAGTCCAGCGGCAGGGGGCGCCAAGCGCAGCCGGCGCGCAGCACGGACAGGACGGCGTGGATTGGGTGCTCAAGCGTGCAAAACCGGTCAAGCTACACACGCCTCGTTCCTGACGGCTTCAAATCGCGGGTGCGGCCAGCGGGCACGCTCTGCGATGCCGGATGGGACCGCCGCCAGCAGAGAGGCAGTGTAGGCCTGCCGTGGGTTGTCGAAGATATCGGAGACGCTCCCGTGCTCCACGATTCGCCCGCGGTGCATCACCGAGACGGTGTGGGCGAGTTGGCGCACGAGCGCCAAGTCGTGGGACACGAACAAGTAGGTCAGGCCGAGATCGGCCTGCAGCGTGAGCAGCACCTCGACGATGTCGGCCTGGACGCTAACGTCGAGCGCCGAGGTGGGCTCGTCGAGCACGATGACGTCGGGCTTGAGGACAAGCGCGCGGGCTATGGCCACGCGCTGGCGCTGACCGCCCGACAGGGCATCCGGCCTGCGGGCGAGGAGGTGCTCGCCGAGACCGACGTCGGCCAGCGCCTCGCGGACCCGCACAGCCCGCTCGTCGCGGGTCCCGATCCTGAACCGGTCGAGCGGCTCGCGCACCAACCCCTCGACTTTCCAGGTCGGGTCGAGCGAGGTGAAGGGATTCTGGTAGATGAGTTGAAGGTGGCGGCGTACCGTGCGCAGCGCCTCGTGCGACCGTCCCGTGACCTGTTCACCGGCAACCCGGATGTCGCCAGTATCGGGTTGGTCGAGCCCGAGCAGCAGCCGGATCGTCGTCGTCTTACCCGAGCCTGACTCGCCGACCAGCGCGTGCGTGGTGCCGGCTCGGACCGTGAACGATACGTCGTCGACAGCCGTCAGCGCCATGCCGTCCACCGTGAAGGTCTTCGTGACGGCGCTGACTTCGATCTTCGGTACCGCGGCACCGGTTTCGAGGCGGCGGAAGCCGGCGGCGCGCAAGCCGGCGTAGCGGTCGGGGTTGAGGGCCGGGACGTCGGCGTGAAGCTTGCGCGCGTAGGCCGAGGCTGGCGAAGCGAACACGGCCGCCGTACGCCCCGCCTCTTGGACGAGACCGTCTTTCAGCACCACCAGCGCGTCCGCCCGCTCGGCGGCGATCGCGAGGTCATGGGTAATGAGGAGCAGGCTGATGTCGAGGTCCTGCCGCAGCCGCGAGAGCAGGTCGAGGATCCGTTTCTGGATCGTGACGTCGAGGGCGGAGGTCGGCTCGTCTGCGACCAGCAACGCAGGCCGCGGCAGGACCGCAAGGCCGATCAGCACGCGCTGCAGCATGCCTCCGGACAACTGGTGGGGATAGGCATCGTAGACGCGCCGGGGGTCGTCGAGTCCAACCTGAGCGAACGTCTCCAGGATGCGTCCCGTGCGAAGCGCCTGATCGGTCCCGTCGAGGAGCGCGGCCGATTCCTCGGCTTGCGCGCCGATCGTGCGGACCGGGTTGAGCGCATTGCCGGGGTCTTGAGGGACGAACCCTATGGCCCGTCCGCGCAGGGGCCGGAACCGGCGCTCGGAAAGTCCGAGCACCTCCTGGCCGTCGAACTCGATCCGGCCCGTGGCATGCCCCCCGCGGGGGAGCAGCCGCAGCACCGAGCGGGCGATAGTCGACTTGCCCGAGCCGGACTCCCCGATGAGGGCGAGGCTCTCGCCGCGGCCCAGCGCGAACCCGACGTCGGTGACGACCTCGTTCGGCCCGTAGGACACCGACAGGCCATCCACGCGGAGCAGCGGCCCCGACGGCCGCGTCGTCGGTTCGGGTGAGGCCTCGGCGGGGGGGAGCGTCACGCTCAGTCCGTCTCGCGCAGCCATCGGCTGATCCTGTTGAGGGAGAGGACGGTTGCGATCGTGACGAACGCGGGTGCGTACACCAGCCACGGCCACCTGAGGTAATCCTTGCCCGTCGCGATCAGCAGGCCCCAGTCGGAGGCGGGTGGCGGGTCCCCGTACCCGAGGAAGGCGAGGCTCGCGATGACCAGGATCGACAGGCCGAATTGCAGCACCGCGAGGGTGAGCACCGAGCGCGACGCGTTCGGCAACACGTGGCGCCATAGGACGTACCAGCGCGAGCCGCCCTGCAGGAACGACGCTTCGACGAAGGTCGCCTGCCGGGTCTTGATGACCTCCGCGCGCATCACTCGGGCGAAGACGGCCACCGCCGAAACACCGGTGGCGATGGCGGTGTTCACGGTGTCGAAGCCGAGCGCGGTGACGACGATAACGGCGAGCAGGAATCGCGGGATGGCGAGCAGGATGTCGACGAGGCGGGCGAGGACGGTGTCGACCCAGCCGCCGAGGAAGCCGGCGAGCAGGCCCATGAGGCCGCCGACGGCGACGCCGATGACGACCGCAATGAGCGCGCTCGTCACCGAGGAGGCCGCGCCGTAGACGACGCGGGCGTAGACGTCGCGTCCGAGATGGTCGGTGCCGAACCAGTGCGCGGTACTGGGGCCGAGCAGCTTGTGGGCGGGGACGCCGTTCACCGGATCCTGGCTCGTGAACAGATGGGGGGCGAGCGACCAGGCGATCACAAGCGTGACGATTGCCAACGCCAGGGCGACGGTCGGCGACATCTGCAGGGGCGACCACCGGGGCCGTAGGGCCGACCGGCGGTCGGGCGCCGCTTGCACGGCCGAGGAGAGGGAGACGACGCTCATCCGGTCACGGACCCCGGGGCGGGGGCAGCGCTCTCGTTCGCGCTGGTTGGCCGGCGCTCGGTGCCGCCCACGAGCTTGAGGCGCGGATCGAGCAACGGATAAAAGAGGTCCGCAATCAGGTTGACGAGTACGAAGACCACCGCCGCGAGCGAAACGACCGCTTGCAGCACGGGCAGGTCCTGCGCCGCCGCCGAGCGCTGCACCAGGCTCCCGATTCCGGTGCGTCCGAACACCGTCTCGGTGATCAGTGAGCCGCCGAGTAACTCACCGACGGTCAGAGCGATGACGGTCACGACCGGGAGCGAGGACGGCTTGAGCAGGTGCTTGGCGAAGAGGCGCACTCGCCCGAGGCCGCGGCTGCGCGCGACGGCCGCATATTCTTGCCCGGACTCGTGATCGAGGTTGGCGATGAGTACCTCGGCTATCTGGGCCGAGATCGGGATACCGAGCGCGACTGCGGCGAAAACCGTTGCCCAGGCGCTGTCGGGCTCGATCACCCGGAAGAGGCCGAGTTGGAAGCCGAAGGCGTGGATCAACACCAGACCGATCACGAAGCCGGGCACCGAGAGGAACAGGGACGGGAAGGCCCGCACGATGCCCTGGCCTAACCGTTTCGGCAGGAACTGGGTCCCATAGGCGATCGCGGCGGCCAGCAGCAGCGCGACGGCAAGACCCGCGGACGCCAGAATCAACGTCGAGGGGAGCACCTCGGCGATCAGGGTCGTCACAGGCCGTGTCGAGCGCATCGACACGCCAAAATCGCCGACGAGGAAGCCGGAGAGGGATGTCCACAACTGGACTGAAATGGGCTGGTCCAGTCCCTGAGCGGCGATGATCGTCTTGATCTGCTCCTCGGTGAACCCGTTCTGGGGGTCGCGCAGGACGTTGGTGACCGGATCGCCGGGCAGGATGCTGACGACGACGAATGTGAAGAGGTAGGCCAGGAGGACGACGACGACGGCCTGGACGAGGCGAATCCCGGCGTAGCGCAGGTAGGCGTTTCTCATGCCGATTGCCTCATCGCGCGGCCCGGACGCGGCATGGTCTACTTGTCTTTCGCGGCCGTGTAGTAGCTTGCATAGGCAAGGCCATTGTACGTCTCGCCCTTGAGGTTCGGGGATTGCACGTAGATCCGCTGAACGATCTGTGTGCGCGGAATGAAGTAACCCTGCGCGAGGACGTACTTCTGCAATTCATCGAGGATCGGAGCGCGGCTCTCGGCGGAACTGGCACCGGCGATCCTGTCGCGCAGCGCGTTGAGCGTCGCGTCGCTCTCACCGAGCGCGAACCAATTCTCGCCGTTGTTGGCGTCGGTCAGGATGCTGGCCACGCTGCCGGCATCGATGAAGCTGCGCGTCACTTCGTAGGCTGGCACGGCCGGGCCGCCGAAGGCGACCTTCTGGCCGAAGGTCACCACGTCGTAGGCCCGGATGTCGACCTTCCATCCGAGCTTGCCGAGCTGCTGTGCGATGAGCTCGTCGACCGCCTTCGCGGTCGCGAGGTATGGATTGGGGTAAAGTGTCAGGGTCAGCGGCTTGCCGGCCTTGCTGCGGATGCCGCCGCGGCCGCGGGTCCAGCCCGCTTCATCCAAGAGCTTCTCGGCCCTGCCGGGGTCGTAGGCAAGATATGCGCTCTGGTCGGTCGCGCCGGGTACGTTGCCCTGAAGGAACGACGCCGCGAGCTTCCAGTCCGGTGTGTAGACGGTGTCGATGATTTCCTGGCGGTTGATGGCGGCCTGGAGCGCCTGGCGCACCTTCACATCGTCGTAGGGGGCGAGCTTCGTGTTGATCGCCCAGCCGTTCACGAAGCCAAGGTAGCGCGGCGTGGCGATGGTGAAGCCCGCATCTTTCAGGGACTTCAGCTCCTGTGGGGACGCATTGTAGGCGACATCGGCTTGGCCGGACTGGACGGCTGCTACGCGCAGGGAGGGCTCGCTGACCACCTTGTAGGTGATCGTGTCGAGGTAGGCCGGGCCGGTGTGGCCGACAGCCTCCGGACCCCAGTTGTAGTCCTTGCGCTTAACCAGCTTGACGAAGTCGCCCTCCTTCCACGCCGCAACCCGGTACGGACCGCTGCCGGCGGTCTTGGCGAGGTCGGCCTGCTGGATGGCGGGCAGCGCGAGGGTCTTCGGCGAGATGAGGATCGAGCCGTGGTAGCCGAGCGTCGGGATGAAGCCGAGCGTCGGTGCCTTGAAGAACACTTTCACGGTCGTCGGATCGACCGCTTCGGCGCGGTCGTAGGTCTTCGGGAAGAGGCCGATCGGGTTAATGCCGTCCTTGATGCGGCCCGCATACCAGATGTCGAGGTTGGCGACGACGGCAGCTGCGTCAAGCGGGGTGCCGTCGGAGAAGGACACGCCATCCTTGAGGTGGAGCGTGAACTCGGTCGCGTCGGCGGTCTGCTCCCAGCGCGTGGCGATCCAGGGGCTGATCTTGCCCTCCGCATCGACGTAGGCGAGCTTATCGGTCACGTGGCCCCAGACGTGGCCCTGGAAGCTCGAGATCGCGCTGTTGTTCGGGATCCAGGTTGGGCCGAGCGTGTCGATCAGGAAGACGAGGTCACCACCGTCTCGCGGACTTCCGTGAGGTGACCCGTTCGCCGCGCGGATTGCGGGCGCAAGCGCGACGGCAGCGACCAGCGCGGCCGCGCTTCTGAGAAGGCGGCGGCGCGACGGGGAGCGCGCATCGGAACGATCAATCACGAAGGAATCCTGATTGCAGCGGTGGCGGCTTCGAGGGGCGGTCGCGAGGCCTGCGGCAGACCCACGAATGCGGTTGCATCCGGCAGGGCCGCGTTCGGCCCGTGTCTCGGCCCTTGCGAACCGGCGGCATCGGTCCGGGCGAAGGCGGTCCGTCCGAGGATCGCGATCAGCGTGTCCTCCTGCGGCGCGTGCACGAGCACGGACTGAATGTCGCGGAAGTGCCGTTCCAAACCGGTGCTGGCGCTTAGACCCGGATTGCCAAGCGTTCCGACAGCGAGTTGCACCGCTTGCCGCAACTGTCGGCCGGCGAGCAGGCGAGCGCGCAGGAGTTTCTCCGGCTCGTCCGCCGCGTGATCGAGTGCATCGAAGATGAGTTGTCGGGCGCCGCCCACGAGCAGATCGATCTCGCCTGCGAGCGTGATGAAGCGTTCGGTGCGCGCGATCGGGTACCCGAGGTTGGCGGGAACGCGGCCCTCCGCGAAGCCGAGGAAGACCTCCTGCGCCGCCTCGGCCACGCCGAGGTAGAGCGCTGTCAGCACGAGCGTGCTTGCCGCGTGGGCGCGATTGTCCTGTCCGGCGACATCCGCGCTGGTCAGGCCGATCACGTCGTCGCAGCCGACCTCCACCGCGTCGAACGCGACGTCGTGGGAGCCGGTTGCCCGCAGGCCGAGGCTCTTCCAGGTCTCGACGATGCGGATGCCCTGCGCACCGGCGGGAACGATGAAGGTGCCGACCCGCTGCGGGGTCTCATCCGTGCTCGCCCAGACGAGGAAGTAGGCGAGACCCTCGCAGCCGGTGACGAAACACTTGGTTCCGCTGATCGACCAGCCATGGGCGGTGCGCCGTGCGCGCGTCTGCGGTAGGCCACCCCGCGCCGGAGACCCGAGCTCAGGCTCCGCGCGTGCGGCGTTCAGGAGTACCGGGGCCCGACGGCTCTCGGCCAGCACGCGCGCGTAGAGCGCTTCGGGCCACTGGCTGCGCTGGGCCTGCTGCTGGTGAGCGAAGAGAGTCATCAGGCTGATGAGCGCGACTGAGGGGTCGCCGCGACCGAGGGCGGCGATGAGCCGGGCAACATCGCCGAGCGCAAGCTCGCGCCCGCCGTAACGCTCCGCCACCGTCAGTTCGAGCAGGCCGGCCTCGTGGACCACGCGGATGCCCGCGTGAGGGAAGGCGGCCGCAGCATCCGCCGTGGGCGCCCCTGCCGCAAGCCTTTCCACCACACCGGCCAGGTCGATCCCGGCCACGTGCGATACGGTCGTGGTGCTAGGCATAAGCACGCGTCGTGACGGCGCGA
The DNA here is from genome assembly GCF_022829515.1 of Methylobacterium sp. J-048. Taxonomy (GTDB): domain Bacteria; phylum Pseudomonadota; class Alphaproteobacteria; order Rhizobiales; family Beijerinckiaceae; genus Methylobacterium. The sequence continues at coordinate 46,719 of NZ_JAKSYL010000190.1, read as the reverse complement.
CGGTCGAGTTCCTCCCGCACGAGCGGCAGGACGAAACGGCCGTAGTCGATGGCGTCGTTGAGGTTGTCATAGCCGCGGATCGAGATCAGTTCGGCACCGAGATCCACGTAATCGAGGATCGAATCGGCGATGGTCCGCGGCGATCCGACGAGCGCGGTGGAGGCGCCGCTGGCGTTCGTCGCCGTGACGGTCGGATACCAGAGCGCCCGGTCGTGGACGTCGCCGCGCGCGGCGATGTCGAGGAGGCGCTGCGAGCCGACATTGGCGGGGGGCGGCGCCGCGGCCGGCGCCTTGCCGAGGCCCTTGGCCCGATTTCGGTTGAGCGCGTCTAGGGTGCGGTGCGCCTTCGCCCAGGCGAGATCGTCGGTCTCGGCGACGATCGGCCGGAAGGTCACCCAGATGCGGGGACGATCCGTCCGTCCGGCGCGCTTCGCCGCGGCCTCGATGCGTTCGATCTGATCTTTCGTCTCGGCAAGCGGCTCACCCCAGAGACCGAAGATGTCGGCATGCGCGCCGCCGACGCGATAGGCTGCGTCAGACGAGCCACCCACCGAGACGGGAATGGTGCCCGCTACCGGCCGCACGGCGTTCCGGAATTGCTTGAACCGGTAGTACGTGCCCTCGAAGTCGAAAGGCTCCGCTGAGATCCAAGCGCGCCGTAGGATGCGGATGTACTCCTCCAGGCGCGCGTAGCGCTCCTCCTTCGAGAGGAAGTCGCCCTCGCTCGCCTGCTCCGCGTCGCTGCCGCCGGCGATGAAGTGGACGACGACCCGGCCTTCGCTCAGTTGATCAAGGGTAGCGAGCGCCTTGGCTGCAACCGTCGGGAAAATCGTGTTGGGACGCAGAGCGACGATGATCTTGATGTTCTTCGTGTGCGCTGCGATCGTCGCGCCAATTGTGAAGGGATCGAAGGACGACGAGGCGTAGGGAACGAGCGTATAGTTGAAGCCGTAGTCATCGAGCGTGCGGGCGTAACGCACGAGAAAACGAGGATCGATGGCGGGATCGCGAACGGGCGCCAGCTCGTTCGACGTGTTCGTAAACGTAATGCTTATGAACTCGGCTGTCACTTTCGCTCCGCAATCGGCACGTCAATCTTCTAACAGTAGTTCGGCCACTATCAGCGTAGAAGACAAGACTTTTCATTTTGCCGTGGAGCGAGAGAAAGGGCTTCCAAAGTTCTTGAAGTTCGGGGAGTGAAATACGATTCGACCCGATCGATCGAGGTCGATTGCCAGATCGGTGCGCCTAGGTCTCGCGTCTCAGCCAAGCGTGATCTCGGAACGGGCGTCGACAACAAGGGCCTTTCAAACGGGCCTTCTCCAAAGCGAACGAGCCGCTTTCGACCGAGGCCATGTCAAAACGCATTGATCGTGGCCGCCGGCGCCGATCAGCAGGATGAAGACGGCAGCGCGGTGGGCCGCTTCAGGCTCGAATGGCCTGGATGGGCCAGGTTGCGCCGAACAGGCGGATCATCCGCTTCACGTTGTAGGCGAGGATCGCGAGGCTCATCTCGGTTCTCACGCCTTTCGAGCCCTTCGTCAGGAAGGGCGTACTGCCCATCCAAGCTTCCAGCGTTCCGAAGACGTGCTCGACCGTGGCGCGCCGTACCGCCATGGCGTCGGGCACACGAACCGGGTTGTCCCCGGTCACGTAGTCGTCCAGCGAACTGGGCAGCAACCGGGATTGCCGACGGTCCTGCCCTTCGACGAACCGACCCATGCCGACCTCCACAGATGAGGCCGCGAGGCTAGCACTACCGGGGCACTTTGATGTCAGAGGTCAGCCTGAAACGCCTTCGACAGTGAGGGCACAGGATAAGCGGGACGAGCTTGGCGAACAGCCGACCGATGATGGCCTGTCGCACGGCGGGCAGGCTCGGTGACGGCGGCCATCCAGGCTTGAGACCCGCGCCTTCGATCTGCGATGCTCTCAGGGCATTCGACCCAAGCCTGACGAATCTGCGTTTTCACAGAGCCTAAACTCATACGAGACGTTTCATGCCTCGCATGGGCTCCCCCCACACCAGCGCCAGAGCCAGTTGGACGCAACCGGTGGTGGGCGGACTGCCCGACATGCTTCAATGGATAGGCTCTGTGGTCTCGCTGGCCATGAGGCCGCGCAGTGGCGCAACGATGGTGCAGACGACACCTGTGGCCGGGTAAATCAGCGCCACCTCCCCGTCGAAGCTCCCAGCGAGGCCCCGTCCGATCAACCGAGTCCCGAACCCGGTGCGCTTGGGTGCCACGACCGAAGGGCCGCCAGCCTCGACCCAACGGATCGTGACCGGGGCGTCCCGGCCATCTTCATCGATGCGCCAGGTGATCGTGACGCGACCGTTTGCGTTCGACAGCGCACCATACTTGGCGGCGTTGGTAGCCAGCTCGTGCAGCATCAACGACAGCGATAGAGCTGCCTTGGAGCCGATCATCACGGTCGGCCCGTCGATCACGAACCGATCCGAACGGTCGCGATGGATATCGAGCACGCGCTCGATCAGACTGGTCAGTGGGGCCTGCGACAGGGTGCCCCCCAGCAGGAGATCGTGCGACTTGCCGAGGGCGATCAGCCGGTTGGCCAGTACGTCCCTGGCCGTGTCCAGGTCGGCGGCCCCGCGCATCGTCTGCGTGGCGATGGACTGCACCATCGCCAGCATGTTCTTCATGCGATGGCTGAGTTCGAGGTTGAGCGTCCGCTGCCGGGCCTCGGCCTCGATCCGGGCGAGCGTCGCCCGAGTCCGGTCGGCCACGTTGCGAACGAAGCTGATCTCCTCGGGCGTCCAGGCGTGGGGAGCGCTCTTGGCGACGTACAGCACCGCCTTGAACTGTGCGTGCTCCATGAGGGGCAGGTTGAGGAGCGCGCGGATGTCGATGGCGGCGAGCGTATCGGCATCCGCGGCGGTGCGCGGATCGACGGATACGTCGTCGATCACGACAGCCTCGCCTTCCTTCAGCTCCTCGATGTAGGAGCCGTAGTCGCGGAATTGAAACAGGCCATCCAGGCCGCTGAGGCCGGGGGCGGCCCACCCCTGAGTGACCGAGATGGTTTCCCGGTCCTGATCGACCTCGCCATACCCGGTATGGGCCAGCCTGAGCGCAGGCCCCAGTACCTGGGCCGCCACCTGCAAGACCTCGGCCTTATCACTGAGGTCGCGCAACCGATCGCCCAACTCGGTCATCGCCGCGCGCCGCACGTCGCTGAGCTTGCGCGCGCTGATGTCGAGGAACAGGCAGCTGAACCGCTCGCCCCGGTCCTTGCCGATGCGCACCTCGAACCATCGGTCGAGGCCCGGCACGTCGACGTCGACCAGCGTCGGATCACCGGTCTCGACCACCCGCGCGACGTTGTCGATCAGGCCCTGATCGATATCCGGCACGTAGGTGCGGATCGTCTTCCCGATGCAGTCGGCCGGCAGGCCGGATTGCCGGGCGAAGGCCGGATTGATCTCGAGGAAGCGGTAGTCGATCGCGCGTCCGCCGGCGTCCCGGACCAGCTCGCCCAGGAAGAAGCCCTCCTGCATGCTGGTGAACAGGCCGCGCCAACGTTCCTCGCTCGCCGCGAGCTTGGTCTCGGCCGTCTTCTGCTCGGTGATGTCGCGGGAAACCGACAGCAGCCTCTCGGGCTTGCCGTCCGCACCGAGGATCGGCGTGACCTGAACATCCCACCAGCGCGGATTGCCGGCCATCGTGTCGGCGCCGCCCTGGAAATGGCCGACGCCGCCAGCGCGTGCGGCCGCGACGGCCGCGATGGCGTCGGCGTTGCCTTGACCCGCCCAGAAGTCCGGCCAGGGACAGCCCTTGATCGCGTTGAAGTCGCTGACCTCCATCACCCGCATGCCGCCCTCGCTCATGAAGGTGAGGTTGGCGTCGAGATCGAGCACCTTGATGCAGTCGGCCGAGGAGGCGAGCACGCCGCGCATGAATTCGGCGTCGGCGCGCTGCGTCTCGGCGGCCAGGCGCTGCTCGGTGTGGTCGCGCAGGATCTTGATGAACCCGTCCGGTGCCCCGTCCTCGTCCTTGAGCGGCATCATCTCGCCGAGGGCGTAGAACCGGCTCCCGTCCTTGCGCCGGTGCCAGCGCTCGTCGTTGCCGCGTCCGTGGAGCAGGGCCTGACCCATCTCCTGCTCAGGAATGCCGTCCCGTATATCCTCGTCGGTGAAGAACAGGTGCGCGGGCTGCCCGCACATTTCGGCCTCGGTCCAGCCGAGGATGCGCTCGGCGCCGATGTTCCAGCTGGTCACGTGGCCGGTGAGGTCCAGGGAGACGATCGCGTAGTCGACCGCACTCTCCAGGATGGCCTTGCTGCGATGATCGCTACGCCTGTGTTGCCGGAGCATCACGCGCAGTTCCAGGGCGGTCATCACCTGTTGTGCGAGCGTTCGGAGGATCAGGCGCTGTGCATCGGTGAGCTGGCCAGGCTTGTCGTCGGCCACGCACAGGGTGCCGATGGCGATGCCTTCGGGCGTCTTCAGCGGCACGCCAGCGTAGAAGCGCAGATGGCTTTTACCGGTCACCAGCGGGTTGCCGGCGATGCGCACATCCTGAGTCGCGTCGGGGATCTCGAACCCGTCATCGTACGCGATGGCGAGTGCGCAGATCGAGGTGCTGAGTGGCAGTTCCTTGGGGCCGTCGCCGGCCATGGCCTTGGCCCACTGCCGGTCCCTGTCGATGAGGTTGATCAGTGACAGCGGCATCCCGCAGGCGGCCGCTGCCGCCTTCACGATGGCGTCGAACTCGGCCTCCAATCCGGTATCGAGGATCTCGTAGCGGGCGAGGGCGAGCTGACGTCGATGACGGTCCTCGATCTCGTCTTCAAGAGAAGCGACGACCCGGCCTTCATGCCTGACTGCGTTCATTGAAATCGTTTGCTGCCCCCCTCGCTTCATGACCCCGAAATCCTGTGCGAGCAAGACAAATCACCTGACGGGATCGGCCCAAAGATACTTGTATTTCTCATCGAGAGCCGTCAAACATTGTAAAGATTTATGTGTATCATCTAGAAGTTGAATTATCGGCATTCAATCGATCCGGCTTCGACACCAAAACGTGATCTTTGCATTTTGGTTCGTATAACAATCCGTAAAGGTGATGGCGGCAATTCTCAATCACTCGAAAACTTGACGCGCGTTTGCACAGCACGGCGTTCTATTTTTTCCCCTGCGCTGGATCGGACTACACGCTTGCATTTGTTCCTCAAAGCTTCTCTTGCTACTGCCTTCGGCCTCCTCGCGCGCATCTGCGCCGGCCAGGGCGCACACTCCTTCGTAAAGCTCGCCGGTATCCGACATTCCATCACCAAGGTCGCTACTGTCCGCCGTCAGCACTTCTGAGACAGATCGAGGATCTTCACGAACGGAGGATGTCTGGTTCATCGTATCCCAGTGAGGCGTGCAGGCGCACGGTGTGGTCGTGACGTCTCCAGCTTTCGATGACGATTTGCGCCTCCTTGAGTATGTAGAAGATCTCGCCGTTGAGGATTTTGTCTCGTGGGCGCGCGTTGAAGCTTTCGACGCAGCCATTTTCTCACGGTGAGCCGGGAGTGATGTAAGTCATCTTGCGGCCGGCGCCGGTGATTCAAGCTTGGACAGCGTTCGCGACGAACTCCGGCCCGTTATCCGAACGGATATGGCCCGGTACGCCGCGCAGGATGAACAGGTCCGAGAGCATGCCGATCATGTCGACCGCGCAGCTTGCTCACGATCGTCTCGGGCTTGGGTCGTTGAGCCATCGGCTCCGTCCTCTGTCGGCTCAAAAGCCATACTTCAGGGCGCCCCACGCCCATGGGGCCGATCAATCCGACATCTCCGCTTCACCTCGGCTCATCGATGCAAAAAACCGTCTCTCCCTTGATCAAGCGCAACCGCCCGGGCGCGTCATTCTCCTTGCTGCCTCACCGTGTCGCATGAGATTGCCAAGGATGCCTGGCCCCGCCGCTCTGCCCCCGTTCGCGAATGCCCCCCGTCACCACCCTGTGGCGGGGCACAAGCGATGAGCCGCCGGGTCGACGTCGCCGTGCTGGGCCTGGGCGCGATGGGCAGTGCCGCCCTCTACCAGCTCGCCCGCCGGGGCGCCGCAACGGTCGGGCTCGACCGCTTCGCGCCGCCTCACGCCTTCGGTTCGAGCCATGGCGAAACCCGGATCACCCGCCAGGCCGTCGGCGAGGGCAGCGACTATGTCCCGTTCGTCACCGCGTCGCACCGCATCTGGCGCGAGTTGGAGGCGGAGACGGGTGAGACCCTGCTGAACGCCTGCGGTGCCCTGGTCATGGCCCCCGGCAACGGCGTCTCGTCCCACCACGGCAAGCCGGACTTCGTCGGCCGCTCGATCGCTGCGGCGCGGGGCGCCGGAATCGCGCACGCGGTGCTCGACGGTCGCGAGGTCACCCGCCGGTTCCCGCAGTTCCTCAACCTGTCGGGCGACGACAGGGCCTATTACGAGCCGGGCGGCGGCTACGTCTTTCCGGAACGCTGCCTCGCCGCACAGCTGAGGCGTGCCGGCGAACTGGGCGCCGCGATCAGGACAGGCTGCGAGGTCCTGGCCCTGCGACAGGACGCTGGCGGCGTCCGCATCGAGACCGCGGACGAGGTGATCCACGCGGACCGCGCCATCGTCACCGCCGGGGCCTGGACCGCCCCGCTTCTGGGCCGTCCGTTCGACCGGCTGCTGACGGTGCGGCGTCAGGTGCTGCACTGGTACGCGCTGGAAGACGATTCGGCCTACGGGCCGCGGGCACCGGTCTTCATCTGGATGTACGGGACCGGGGATACGGATTACCTCTACGGCTTCCCGCCCATGCCGGGCTGTCGCTCCATCAAGGTCGCGACGGAGCAGTACAGCACCATGACCACCGCCGAGGCGGTGGAGCGCCGTGTCGCCCCGCCGGAATCGGCCGAGATGTATCGTCTGCGCGTCAAGGGCCGCTTGGCCGGCGCGACGCCCGACATCGTCCGGGCCGCGGCCTGCCTCTACACGGTGACGCCCGATCGCGGCTTCATCATCGACCGGCACCCGGACATGGACCGGGTGCTTGTGGTCTCCGCCTGCTCCGGTCACGGGTTCAAGCACTCGGCCGGCATCGGCGAGGCCGTGGCCGCCAACTTGGCGGGCGGCGGCAGCCCGGTCGACCTTGCGCCCTTCGCCCTCGCGCGCTTCCATTGACGGGTGGGCCGATGGCTCGTCGAGGGCTTCAGGCGAAGGTCCAGCCTGCCCTCCCGAACAGGACCGATCCGGGGTGACAGACGATCCGCGCCATGACGAGAGCCGGCGCGCTCGCCGCCGAAGGGGGCACTGGTCCGGCGTGAGCGAGCGCGTCGAGTTGAAGACGTGGAGGCAAGCGCGATTGCAGCGCGATCGGGGACGACGCTAGACGCGGCAAACAGACACCCCTGCAAGAGCTGTCATCGCCCCCGGATTACTGCGATCTACAAGCAAACGCGCACCACGAAGACGCTGCCGCGCGGACATCTTCCAGGCCGCCGCGTTCCGGCGTCGGGCCGTGGCGAACAGGAGTCATGACCGGCACATCCCGCTCTGCTCCAACAGTACCGGCCGTCTCGACCCTGGCCGCGACGGCCATCGTCGTGGCCGACATGATCGGCATCGGCGTCTTCACCAGTCTCGGCTTCCAGGTGACGGACATCCCGTCCGGCCTCACGGTGTTGCTGTTGTGGCTCGTCGGCGGCGTGGTCGCCCTGTGCGGGGCGCTCTGCTACGCCGAACTCGCCACGATGTTTCCCCGCTCCAGCGGCGAGTACAATCTCCTCACGCGGATCTACAGCCCGGCCATCGGGTTCATGGCCGGCTGGCTCTCGGCCACCGTCGGGTTTTCGGCGCCGGTGGCCCTCGCCGCCATGGCGCTCGGCCAGTACGGTAAGGCGGTCCTGCCCGGCGCCCCGCCGCTGCTGCTCGGCCTGGCCGCGATCTGGATCGTCTCGCTCGTCCACCTGCGCGGGACGCGTCACAGCAGCGCCTTCCAGATCGGGTTCACGCTGCTCAAGCTCGCGCTGATCGCGGCCTTCATCGGGGTGGGTCTTTCGCGAGGGGGCGGCCAGGCGATCAGCTTCTCGCCCGCTTCGTTCGATCCGGCGCAGATCGTGAGCGCCGGCTTCGCCATCAGCCTCGTCTTCGTGATGTACGCCTATTCGGGCTGGAACGCGGCGACCTACATCGTCGGCGAGATCGCCGACCCGCCGCGCAGCCTGCCGCGGGCGCTCGTCGTCGGGACCGGCATCGTCGTCGCCCTCTCCATCACGCTGAACGCGGTGTTCCTCTACACGACGCCGGTGGCCGAACTCGCCGGCCAGGTCGAGGTCGCGCTGATCGCCGGCCGTCACGTCTTCGGCGAGGCGGGCGGGCGCATCGTCGGAGGCCTGATCTGCGCCGGCCTGATCCCGACCATCAGTGCGATGATGTGGATCGGCCCGCGCGTGACCGTGGCGATGGGCGAGGACGTGCCGCTGCTGCGCCTGTTCGCCAGGACGTCACAGCGCGGCGTGCCGGCCGCCGCGATCCTGCTTCAGGCCGGTGTCGCGACCGTCCTGCTGTTCACGCAGAGCTTCGAAGCGGTGCTCGACTTCATCCAGTTCGGCCTGCTCCTGTGCTCGTTCCTGACCGTGATCGGGCTGATCAAGCTTCGGATCACCCGGCCCGAGCTGCCGCGGCCGTTCCGGGCCTGGGGCTACCCGGCCACGCCGCTGATCTTCCTCGCCGTCACGCTGTTCATGCTGGTCCACCTCGTGACCGTCCGGCCGCTCCAGTCCCTGGCGGGCCTGGCCCTGATGCTGGCGGGCCTCGTGCTGTACGGCGTCGCGACGGCACGGGAGCGGAAGACGGCGCGCCTCGCCTCTCCGCGCTGACGCGGTGGCGTCGGCTTCACGCCGCTCAAGGGGCAGGTTTCGGATCGGCTTTGGTCACCCGCAGCACGTCGAGCCGGTACTCGGGGGTTCGCGACTGCGTCAGGACCCGCGCGAAATCGCGGGCGTCCGCGATGAAGCCTTCGGCCGCCTCGTCGCCGGAGAGCGGGTAGTGGGTGACGCCGAGCCAGTGGACCAGCACGATGTCCGCGTCCGGCAGCACCGCGCCCTGCACCCGCGCGACCAGGCGGGCGAGGTCGGCGCGGTCGAGATAATAGGCCACCTCGGAGATCACTATCAGGTCGAACCGCCCGTCCGGCCAGGCCCCCGGGACGGCGGCCAGCTCGAAGCGCGCGTTCGGGCAATCGGCGCAGCGTGCCCGGGCGGCGTCCAGGACCGACGGCACCACGTCGAGGCCGACCAGCGCGTCGCAGCGGGGGCAGAGCTCGTGCGTGAACACGCCGATCGAGCAGCCGATCTCGAGGCCCGACGCGTAGCGGGCCCGCGGCAGGGCGGCGAGCGTCGCGGCGTACTTGGCGCGCTCGTAGGGGCTGGAGGCGAAGCGCCACGGATCCGATTCCGTGGCGTACATGCCCTTGAAGTACTCGGTATCGAGAGACTTCGCGCGGCGGCCCGTCGGCGTCTCGGCAGGCGCGCCGGGACCGGACTCCGCAGCTGCCGCGGCGCGGATTCCGAGCATCGCGCTCGTGACGACGGCGCCGCCCGATTGCAGCAGAGCTCGCCGGGATTCTGGCTTGCGGTCGCGCACGATAGGCCTCACCGCCCCGTCGGGAATTCGAAGGGGCAACCGGGCGCGGTCGGGGCGGTTCCGGGGTGCGGCGGCAGGGTCAGGCGGCGCTGCCCTGCGCTGTGCAGCCTCCGAGATACGCGGCGCGAATGTCGTCGTTGGCCCAGAGCGCCTGCGGGTCGCCTTCGAGGACGAGGCGGCCGGTCTCCAGCACGTAGCCGCGGTCGGCGACCGACAGGCCCATGCGGGCGTTCTGCTCGACCAGCAGCACCGTCATGCCGCGGCGGCGCACCTCCGCGATGATCGCGAACACCGCCTGGACGATCACCGGGGCGAGGCCCAGCGACGGCTCGTCGAGGAGCAGGAGGCGCGGCTTGGCCATCAGGCCGCGGGCGAGCGCCACCATCTGGAGCTGGCCGCCCGACAGGGTCCAGCCGAGGGCGTCGCCGAAGCGCCGGATGTCGGGGAACAGCTCGAACATCGCCTCGACCTCGTCGCGCAGGGCGCGCTTGGGGATGCCGGGGCGGTTCGAGGCACCGAGCATGATGTTCTCGCGCACGGTGAGCCCCGGGAAGACCCGGCGGCCCTCGGGCACGTGGGCGACGCCGAGGCGCACGATCGCCTCGGGCTTGAGGCCGTGGAGCGGCTCTCCGTCGAGCAGGATGCTGCCGCCCGCCGGCTTCACGAGGCCGGAGATCGCCTTGAGGGTGGTCGACTTGCCGGCGCCGTTGGAGCCCAGCAGGGTCACGACCTCGCCCGTGCCGACGACGAACGAGAGCCCGCGCACCGCCTCGATCTCGCCGTAGCGGACGGTGAGGTCGCGGATCTCGAGGACCGGGTTCGACAATGCGGTGCTCATCGGGGTCAGGCCGGGGCCAGATCGGTCTTCAGCGCGGTCTTGAGCCCGGCATCCGGCCCGGTCGCGGCGTCCTCGCCGAGATAGGCCTCGATCACCGCGGGCTCGCGCAGCACGGAGGCGGTGACCCCGTCGGCGATGCGCCGGCCGAAGTTCAGGACGGTGACGTGGCTCGCCACGTCGCTGACCAGGGTCATGTCGTGGTCGATGATCAGGATGGTCAGGCCCTTGGCCGCCATCCGGCGCAGCAGCACCGTCAGGGCGTTCTTCTCGCTGGAATTGAGCCCGGCCGCCGGCTCGTCGAGGAGCAGGAGCGTGGGGTTGCCGGCGAGCGCCCGGGCGATCTCGATCAGCCGCTGGTGCCCGTAGGAGAAGCCCGAGATCGGCTCCTGCGCCCGCGCCTCCAGCCCGACGAAGGCCAGGGCCGAGCGCGCGCGGGCCTCCAGCGCCGGCCGGTCGCTTGCGCCGAGGGCGTTGTTCGGGCGCTCGGCGCCGATCACCACGTTCTCCAGGGCGCTCATCGAGCGGAACAGGCGGATGTTCTGGAACGTGCGCCCGATCCCGACCGCGGCGCGCCGGTGCGGGGGAAACCCGGTGATGTCCTGGTCCTGAAGGCGCATCGTGCCGCCGGTCGGGGTGTAGAGGCCGGACAGGACGTTGAGCGTCGTGGTCTTGCCCGAGCCGTTCGGGCCGATCAGTGCGTGGATGCCACCGCGGGTGACGGTGAAATCGATCGCGTCCACGGCCTTGAGGCCGCCGAAATGCTTGGACAGGCCGGACACGGTGAGCAGCGTTTCCGAGGCGTCGCGCGCCTGGGTCAGCGTCAGCTCCGGGGCGGGCGGCGGCGCGGGCTTGGCGGGCCGCAGCCGGCGGACCTGATCGCCCAAAAATCCCCAGATGCCGTCGGGCATGAACACGACGATCAGGATCACCGCGAGTCCGTAGATCGCCAGGTACAGGCCCGGGATCTCCTTGAGGAAGCGCAGCCATTCGGGGATGAGGATCAGCAGGCCTGTGCCAATCACCGCTCCCACCGGCGAGCCGACGCCGCCGAGCAGCGCCATGGTCAGGAAGACGATCGACTCGGCGAAGGAGAACTGGTCCGGGCTGATATAGGTGAAGCTGCCCGCGAACAGCCCGCCGCCCAGCCCCGCCAGCAGCGCCCCGATGGCGAAGGCCGCGACCTTGGTGCGGTAGACGTCGATGCCGCTGACGCCCGCGGCCAGCTCGTTGTCGCGCACCGCCCGCATGGCGCGCCCGAGCCGGGTCCGCGGCAGGTGCCAGACCAGCCAGCCGACCACCGCCAGGACCAGCACGCACAGCGCGAGATAGCTCTGCCCGTCCGCGAACAGGGCGGGGCGGCGGATGTTGGGCACCCCGTCCGGGCCGTGGGTGACCGGGATCCAGTTGGTCAGGACCAGGGTCAGGATCTGCTGGAACGAGATCGTCACCATCGCGAGGTAGTGGCCGCCGAGCCGCAGCGTCGAGGCGCCGAGGATCGCGCCGAGCACGACCGCCAGCGCCAGCCCGATCGGCAGGCACAGCCAGAAATTCAGGCCGTGATCGACCGTACCGAGGCCGACCGCGTAGGCGCCGATGCCGAAGAAGGCGGCCTGGGCGAGGTTGATCTGGCCGCACAGCCCGAGCACCACGGTGAGCCCGATCACCGCGATCGCGTAGGTCGCGGCCTGCATCAGGATGTTGAGGACGTAGCCGCTGAACGGCGTCGTCGCGGCGAGCGCCACCGCGGCCGCTGCGAGCCCCGCGTAGGCCAGGCTACCGAGGGGCAGCGGCCGGGCGGCCCGGGAGGCGGTGCCCGGGAGGGGTGCGGCGGCGGTCGGTGCGGGATCGGCGCTCATGCTTTCTCCGCCACGCGCTCGCCGAACAGCCCCTGCGGGCGCACGACCAGGAAGGCCACGAGGACGATGAAGGCGAAGGCGTCCTTGTACGGCACCGAGACGTAGGCCGCCCCGAAGGTCTCGATGATGCCGAGCGCCAGCCCGCCGATGATCGCGCCGGTCACGTCGCCGAACCCGCCGATGATCGTCGCGGCGAAGGCTTTCAGCGCGATGGTCGCGCCCATCTGGATCGACACGAACAGGACGGGCGCCACGAGGATGCCGGCGATGCCGCCGAGCACGGCGCTGTAGACGAAGGTCAGCATGATCATGCCGGCGACCGGGATGCCGAGAAGCGCGGCCATCTCCTTGTCCTGCGAGGTCGCCTGGAGCTTCTTGCCGACCAGGGTGTGCTCGAAGAACCAGTACTGGAACGCCACGAGGGCGGCGGTCACCGCGATGATCAGCAGGTACTGGCTGTCGAGGAAGACCAGCCCGAGCAGGAAGCCTTGGGTCTCGAACACCGGCGGCAGGACCTGCGGCTGCGGCCCGTAGAGGGCGAGCGTGGTGTTGGCCAGGAAGATCGAGGCGCCGATGGTCGAGATGATCACCGGCAGGTAGGTGCGGTGGCGCAGGGGATAGTAGACGCCGAGATTGAACAGGGCGCCGAGCAACGCCATCCCGCCGATGGTGAGCAGCACCGAGAGCCAGTACGGCCATTCGAGGTCGACCGCGAACACCACCATCAGGAAGGCCGCGACCATCGAGAACTCGCCCTGCGCGAAGTTCACGACGTTGGTGGCGCGGAAGATCAGCACGAAGCCCAGGGCGACGAGGGCGTAGACCGAGCCGATGCCGATCCCGGTGAAGAGGAGCTGGAGGATCAGGTCCATGTCTGCGTCCGTTCCCCGTCCGCGGCCCCGGATTCAGCCCTGATAGAAGTCGATGCGCCGGTCGAAGGTGATCGTGCCCTTGTCGTTGCGCACGACGTTGTAGCCGTGCAGGCCGTCGCCGTTCTTGTCGAAGTTGTAGGCGCCCTCGGCGCCCGCGTGGCCGCGCACCGCCAGCAACGCCTCGCGGATCGCCTGCGGATCGGTCTTGCCAGCCTTGTTGATCGCCAGCGCCAGGACGGTCACCGCGTCGAAGGTCCAGGACGACTGGTTGTCGGGGGCGATCTTGGTGGCGGCGCGGTAGGCCTTGCCGTAGGCCCGGGCCGCGTCGCTCGATTCCTCCGCGTAATCGGCCACCCCGTAGGTGCCGTAGAGCGAGGGCCCGGCGAGCTTCAGCGCCGTGACGTTGGTGATCGAGGGCGAGCCGACCCAGGGAGCGGTCACGCCGAGCTGGCGGAGCTGGCGCGCGAAGATGCCGAGGTCGTTCTCGAAGGTGAAGTACGAGCCGATCACGTCGGCCCCCGCCTGCCGGATCGCCAGCACGACGGGGGTGAAGTCCTGGCCCTGGTTGGCGTAGCCCTGGTCGAGCACGACCGTGGCGCCGGCCTTGCCGAGGCTCTCGGTGAGCGCCTTGGCGCCGCTGGTGCCGAAGGCGTCGGTGGAGTGGATGATCGCCCATTTCTTCTTGCCGAGCCCGTTGACGCCGTGCTCGGCGATCACCCGGGCCGAGAAGCTGTCGTTGGGCCTGAAGCGGAACAGCCATGGATTGCCGAGCTGGGTCAGCACCGGGTCGGTGCCGCCGAAGCACATCGGCTTGCCGGTCTTGAGGATATCGGGCGCCATCGCGTGGTTCTGCGTGGAGCGGACCGAGCCGAGGAAGCCGACGAGATCGGGCTGCGAGGCCAGCTTGGAGAAGGCCAGCACCGCGCCGGGATTGGTGGTCTGGTCGTCCTCGGTGACGATCTCCAGCGGCTTGCCCAGCACGCCGCCGGCCTTGTTGACCGCCTCCAGGGCGATCTTGGCGCCGTTGAGGGCGAAGCGCCCCGCATCCGCGCCGGGCCCCGTCACCGGCAGCACCATGCCGATCCGGATTGTCGCGCCGGCGCCCTGCGCCTGGCTCGACCGGATCACCCCCGGGGCGAGGCCGCTCGCAGCCGCGCACGCGGCACCCGTCAAGAAAACGCGGCGCGTCGTCTTCATTGGCGCATCCATCCCGTCGCCGAGTCTTACGCCCGGCGTTGCTGGTATTGGGGCATGCGGGGCGCTTCAATGTCTATCCCGCGTCACCCGAGGCGGTCGCCTCGCGGGTTAAGAAAGCCTACGATCGTTACCCGAACGCGCCCGGCGAGGCGCGACGACGGGAGATGAACCATCATGCGGATCGATGCCGCCGGACTGACCGCCTACGTGCGGGACATCTTCGTTCGGGAGGGCTGCTCGGAGGCCGAGGCGGGGCGGATCGGCCGGTTCCTGGTGGCCGCGAACCTCACCGGCCACGACAGCCACGGGGTCATCCGGGTGCCGCGCTACGTGGCGTGGCTGCGCGACGGCGAGCTGGTGGCCGACCAGACCCCCGAGGTGCTGATCGACGGCGGCGCCTTCGCGCTGGTGGACGCCCATTACGGCTTCGGCCAGACCGCCGGCCCCTTCGCCACCGATCTCGGCATCGCCAAGGCCCAGGAGCACGGCGTCTCGGTCATCGCCCTGCGGCATGCCGGGCATCTCGGGCGGATCGGCGAATGGGCCGAGCGCGCCGCCGCCGCGGGCCTGATCTCGGTGCATTTCGTCAACGTCGCCGGCAGCCTGCTCGTGGCGCCGTTCGGCTCGGTGGAGCGGCGCTTCTCCACCAACCCCGTGGCCGCCGCCTTCCCGGTGCCGGGGCGTGACCCGATCGTCCTCGACTTCGCCACCTCGGCGGTCGCCGAGGGCAAGGTGCTGGTGGCCTCGCAGGGCGGCAAGCCCCTGCCCGCGGATGTGTTGATCGAGCCGGACGGGCGCCTCAGCGCCGATCCGGCCACCTTGTTCGGCCCGCTGGACGGGCCGGAGCGCGACAACCAGAGGGGCGCGGGAGCGATCCGGGCCTTCGGCGAGCACAAGGGCTCGGGCCTGTCGCTGATGTGCGAGTTGCTGGCCGGCGCGTTGACCGGGTCCGGCACGGCGGGACCGGGCAAGCGCCGGGTCTGCAACGGCATGCTCTCGCTCTACATGACGCCGAACGCCTTCGGCTCGGACGACGCGATCGCGGCCGAGGCGCGCAGCTACCTCGATTTCTTCGCGTCCGCCCAGCCGGCGCCGGAGGGCGCGGTGCTGCTGCCCGGGGAGCCCGAGCGCCACATGAAGGCGGAACGCCTCGCCGAGGGCGTCCCGCTGCCCGCCCCCGTCTGGGAGACGCTGCTGGCGGCCGGTCGCCCGCACGGCCTCGACGGACAATCCTACTGCGCCTGAAGCGTCAGATCGTATGAGTCCGGCAGCCGAGCCCGGACCTCATACGCATCTCGTCAGCAGAGACATCGCTGCAGGTAGGCGCAGGTGATGCACGTGATTAGCGCGTCTCGATGCAGCTCGGTCTAGGACCGGCCCTCGAAATGATCGAGCCGAGTTCTTCCGTGAGCTGCTGGTGGGCCTGCTCGCAGACCCAGCGCGCCTTGATCGTACCGGCCAGCGCGCGTCGTGACGGAAAGCGGCGCTGACGTCCGCAGCCGGTCAGCCCGCTTCCGCTTCATCGAGCCGACCGCCGCCGAGACCGGCTCGGCGATCAACGGAGGGACATCGACGGGGTTCGCCGGCCTGCCGGGCCGAGTCGGATCGAATCCCGCTGCCCCGTCGCTGCAGCGATATCACTTCAGGCGCGCGGCGGCCCAGGCGATGTGGTCGGCCATGAAGGTCGAGATGAAGAAGTACGAGTGATCGTAGCCCTCGCGCATGTTGAGGGTCAGCGCGATGCCGGCCTTCTTGCAGGCCTCTTCCAGCAGCCAGGGGCGCAGGCCGTCCTGCAGGAAGCTGTCGGCGGTACCCTGATCGACCAGGAATTCGGGGAAGCGCTTGCCGTCCTCGATCAGCGCGGTGGCGTCGTGGGCGCGCCAGGCGGCCGTGTCGGACCCGAGATACTTCTCGAAGGCCGGCTTCGACCAGCCGGCCGTGGAGGGCTGGGCGATCGGCGCGAAGGCGGAGCAGGACTTGAAGCGCTCCGGGTAGGTCAGCGCGATGGTGAGCGCCCCATGGCCGCCCATGGAATGGCCGAAGATGCCCTGGCGGGTCATGTCGGCCGGGAATTCCTTCGCGATGAGCGCCGGCAACTCCTCGGTCACGTAGCTCCACATCTTGTAATTCGTCGCATAGGGCGCCTGCGTGGCGTCCAGATAAAAACCGGCGCCGGAGCCGAACTGCCAGTTGCCGTCCTCGTCCGGGATGCCGGGGCCGCGCGGGCTGGTATCCGGGGCCACGATGATCACGCCGTGCGCGGCCGCTGCTGCCCGGTACTCGCCCTTGTCCATGACATTGGCGTGCGTGCAGGTGAGCCCGGACAGGTACCACAGCACCGGGACCGGGCCCTTCTCGGCCTGGGGCGGCACGAACACCGCGAAGGTCATCGGGCATCCCGTGGTCCGGGCATCGTGCTTGTAGACGCCCTGCGTGCCGCCATGGGCGCGGGCCTTCGAGATGGTTTCCATCGGCTGTGATCTCCTGCTCGGGAGGCGAAGGTCCCGCTCCGGTGCCGGATCGCGGGCTTGGGGCTTCGAGAATGCGGGGCGGCGCTGGGATCCGTCGGATCGCGCGACGGGAACGATCCGCTCGGCCGCCGGGGCTCCCCTCCCTCACGGAAGGAGAAGAGCCCCGGATCTGCCTCGCTCAGTAGACGACGACGGAGCGGATCGACTTGCCCTCGTGCATGAGGTCGAAGCCGTGGTTGATCTCCTCCAGCGGCATGGTGTGGGTGATCAGATCGTCGATGTTGATCTTGCCCTCCATGTACCAGTCGACGATCTTCGGCACGTCGGTCCGGCCGCGGGCGCCGCCGAAGGCCGAGCCGCGCCAGATGCGACCGGTGACCAGCTGGAACGGACGGGTCGAGATCTCGCGGCCGGCCTCGGCCACGCCGATGACGATCGACTCGCCCCAGCCGCGATGGCAGCACTCGAGCGCCTGACGCATCACGTGGACGTTGCCGGTGCAGTCGAAGGAGAAATCGGCGCCGCCGCCCGTGAGATCGACGATGGCCTGGACCACCTTGTCGGTGCCGATCTCGCTCGGGTTGATGAAGTCGGTCATGCCGAATTTGCGGGCCATGGCCTGCTTCTCCGGGTTGATGTCGACGCCGATGATCTTGTCGGCCCCGACCATCCGGGCGGCCTGGAGCACGTTGAGGCCGATGCCGCCGAGACCGAACACCACCACGTTGGCGCCGGGCCAGACCTTGGCGGTGTAGATCACCGCGCCGATGCCGGTGGTCACGCCGCAGCCGATGTAGCAGATCTTGTCGAAGGGAGCGTCTTCGCGGATCTTGGCCAGCGCGATGGCGGGCAGGACCGTGAAGTTCGAGAAGGTCGAGCAGCCCATGTAGTGGAACACGGTGTTCGAGCCGGAGGGGCTGCCGCCGGTGGAGACGCAGGAGAAGCGGCTCGTGCCGTCCGGCATAACGCCCTGGCCCTGGGTCGCGCGGATCGCGGTGCACAGGTTGGTGCGCTGGGACAGGCAGGATTTACAGTTCCGGCATTCCGGCGTGTAGAGCGGGATGACGTGGTCACCGGGCTTCAGCGTGGTGACGCCGGCCCCGACCTCGCGGACGATGCCCGCGCCCTCATGGCCGAGGATCGCCGGGAACTTGCCCTCGGAATCCAGGCCCGAGAGGGTGTAGGCATCGGTGTGGCAGATGCCGGTGGCCATCAACTCGACGAGAACTTCGCCGGCCTTGGGCCCTTCGATGTCGATGGTCTCGATCGTGAGGGGCTTCTTGGCCTCCCACGCGACCGCGGCGCGCGTCTTCATCACGTGTTCCTAGTGTCTGGACGATCACGGACGGCGTCGAACGGCCGACTCTTCGGCGCACCTCGCTCAAGGGCTGCACACCGAACGGTCCGAAAATCTGCCGCGTGTGTGATGGTTCTGGCGCCAGGATGCAACGTCTGCGTCTGGGTTTCGGGCATGCCCGTTCCGTTTGCTTCAGACCACCGGTCCCGTCAGCGCCATGTGCGGATCGGCTGCCGGTCTGGATGGGCATGCCCCGACCAGCGTGCAGGGAATGCGGTCGGGCACGGCGACTTCGAGGCGCCGACGCCCCGCAGCCCGCGCACGCTGCGCACCGGCTTTCGCCATCGACGGCACGGGATCCGCAACGCTTTCCCTGCCTAAAGATTGCATGCTATCTATCAGCATGCATGCGATGCGCGCATGCCGAATGGGCTTGGCAAAAGCCGTCGGCGCGACCTGATAGATAGAACGCTATCTATTAGGTCGAACGGTCTTGGACGGTACCGAGCCCGAGGCAGCGAGAGGTCTCAACGGATGTCCAAGGCATTCGACCATCAGCGCCAGACCTACACCCACACTCTGCTGTTGGCCGGGCGCCAGTGGCGGCGGGCGGCCAACGCCGTGGCCGAGGCGCATGGCCTGTCGGACGCGACCGCTCTGCCCCTGATCCTGATCGGGCGCCTCGACGGGCATCCCCGGCAGAACGCGCTGGCCGAGGCCGTGGGCATCGAGGGACCGTCCCTCGTGCGGCTCCTCGACCAGCTCGGCGCGGCGGGCCTGATCGTGCGCACGGAGGATCCGACGGACCGCCGCGCGAAGGTTCTCAGCCTGACGCCGGCCGGGAAGACGGTGGTCGCCCAGATGGAGGCCGAGCTCACCAGGCTGCGGGACGCGGTGTTCGCCGAGGTCGACGGCGCCGATATCGAGGCCAGCCTGCGGGTGTTCCAGGCGATCCAGCGCTACAGCCGCAACCTGCCCGAGGGCGCGGCACCCGAGGAGGCCGCGGAATGAGGCTTCCCGGGTGGTCGGACTGGGCCTTCGCGATCAAGACCTTCGCGGCGGCGATGCTGGCCCTGTACCTCGCCCTATGGATCGACCTGCCACGGCCGTACTGGGCCTTGAGCACGGTCTACATCACCAGCCAGGTCCTGGCGGGCGCGACCCGCTCGAAGGCGCTCTACCGGGTGCTCGGCACCGTGCTGGGCGCCACGGTGACCGTGATCCTGGTCCCCAACCTCGCGAACGCCCCTGAGCTCCTGACGCTGGCCATCGCGTTCTGGGTCGCCCTCTGCCTGTACGTCTCGCTGCTCGACCGGACCCCGGGCAGCTACCTGATGATGCTCGGCGGCTACACCGCGGCGCTCATCGGTTTCCCCGCCGTGGGCGAGCCCGGGGCGATGTTCGATACCGCGGTCGCCCGCGCCGAGGAGATCCTGCTGGGCATCCTGTGCGCCAGCCTCGTCTCCACCCTCGTCCTGCCCCGGTCCGTAGCCCCCCTGATCGCCGGGCGGCTCGACCTCTGGCTGCGCGATGCCCGGGGTTGGGCCGCCGACGTGCTCGGCCGGACCGGCTCGGACCGGGATACGCACGCCCGCCGTCTCCAGCTCGCCTCCGACGCCTTGGCGTTCGATGCCCTGGCGACGCCGCTGCGCTACGACATGACCGGCGGCGAGCGCTCGGCCGCCGCCATGGCGACCCTGCGCCAGCACATGCTGATGGTCCTGCCCATCGTCTCCGCCGTCGCGGACCGCATCGCGACGCTGGAACGGGCCGGAGCGCTTCCCGCACGCGTCTGCGGCGTTCTCGACGACATGGCCGCCTGGATCGCGTCCGGGACGATGGATCCGGACGCCGCGGCGCGGATGCGCGCGGCTGCGGACGCCGTCGACCCGCGCCTGGGTCGGGGATCGAGCTGGTCCGATCTGGTCCTCGCGAGCCTGGTCGCGCGCCTGCGCGACTTCATCGACCTGCGCCAGGATGCGCGGCTGCTGCAGCGGCACGTCGTCGACGGCACCCCCGTCACCGAGGACCTCGCCTTCCCGTACACGGCCAAGGCCCGCTCGATCCGGCATCGCGATCACGGCATGGCGCTGCTGTCGGCGATCGGCGTGTTCCTGTCCGTCCTGCCCGGCTGTGCGATCTGGATCGCCACCGGCTGGCCGGACGGATCGGGCGCTCCGATGATGGCGGCCGTCGCCTGCTGCTTCTTCGCCGTCCAGGACGACCCGGCCCCCTCCATCGTCAGCTTCGGCAACTCGGCCATCGTCGGCAGCGTCGGGGCCGGACTGTACCAGTTCGCCGTGCTTCCGAGCGCGACCAGCTTCGAGATGCTCGCGCTCGCGCTGGCGCCGGGCCTGATCCTCTGCGGCGTCTTCATGACCCAGCCGAGGACTGCGCCGATGGCGATGGGCGCCGCCGTCATCGGCCCGACCGTTATCGCGTTGCAGGGCAGCTACACCGGCGACTTCGCGGCCTGCGCCAATGCCTCGGTCGCCGTGATCACCGGGATGTGGATCGCGGCGGTGGTGACGCGGCTGGTCCGGTCGGTCGGCGCCGACTGGACGGCGCGACGCCTGCGCGTCGTCAACCGCCGGAGCCTGGCGGACGCCGCCGAGCGCCGCGGCGCCGAGAACGGCCTCGAACTCGCGGCGATCATGCTCGACCGGGTCGGCCTGATCGCGCCGCGGCTCGCCGCGCTCCCGCCCGAAGACGCCGCCTGGACCGCCGACCTCGTCGCGGAGGTGCGGGTCGGGATCAACGTCGTCGAGTTGCGCCGGGACCGCCGTCGGCTCTCGCCCGAGGCGCGGACGGGCGTCGAACGCCTCCTGGCCGCCCTGGCGGAGTATTTCCGCACGCGCGCGTCGCATCCGCCCGTCGCGCTGCTGGACACGATCGACGCCGCGCTGGACGCCACCGCGACGCATCCGCAGCAGGCGTCCCACCGGGCGGCGCTGCTCGGACTGGTGGGGATCCGCCGGGGTCTGTTTCCCGAGGCGGCCCCCTGGCGGCCGAGCCTGTCGATCACCACGCAACCGGGGCTCGCGGCATGACCGGCGAATTCGACCTCTACGGGGTTTTCGTCCCGTGCCTCGCGGCTTGGATGCTGCTCGCCTTCCTGATCAGCCTGGCGGCTCGCGGCATTCTCGAAAAAACCGGGTTCTACCGCCTGGTCTGGCACCGCCCGCTGTTCGACCTCGCGCTCTACGTCGTGCTGCTCGGGTGCGTCGTCTCGGTGGCGCTGCCGCTGATGTCATGACCGCGCGGCGACCGCCCCCCCGCACTCCGCTCCTGTCCCCGACCGTACGGCTCCTCCCATGACCCGGCTGCTCGCCCTCTCGCTCCGCCTGATCGTCACCCTCGCCATGGTGGCGGCCGCGATCGTCGTCGGGCTCGCCCTGTGGGACTACTACATGGAGGCCCCCTGGACCCGCGACGGGCGCGTGCGCGCCGACGTGGTCGCCGTGGCGCCCGACGTTTCGGGCCTGGTCACCGAGGTCCTGGTCGAGGACAACCAGGTGGTGAAGCGCGGCGACGTGCTGTTCCGGATCGACCCCGAGCGCTTCACCCTGGCCCTGCGCCAGGCCGAGGCCATGGTCGAGGGCAGACACGCCAGCGCCGAGCAGGCGGCCGCCGACTACGTCCGCTATTCGAGGCTCAGCGACGCCGCCGTCTCGCAGCAGAAGGTCGAGCTCGCCCGGGCGACGGACCTGTCGGCGAAGGCCGCCTACGACCAGGCTGTGGCCGACCGGGACGTGGCCAGGCTCAACCTCGACCGCTCCGCCGTGAAGGCCTCGGTCAACGGCCGCATCACCAACATGGAGCTGCGGCCGGGCAGCTACGTCAACACCGGCAGGGGCGTGATGGCGCTGGTGGACAGCGACACGCTCCGGGTCGAGGGCTATTTCGAGGAGACCAAGCTGCCGCGCATCCATGTCGGCGACCGGGCCAGCATCCGCCTGATGGGCGATGCCGGGGTCATCACCGGCCATGTCGAGAGCTTCGCGGGCGGCATCGAGGACCGGGAGCGCACCGCCGGCGCGAACCTGCTCGCCAACGTCAACCCGACCTTCGCCTGGGTGCGGCTGGCGCAGCGCATCCCGGTGCGGATCAAGCTCGACGGCGTCCCCGACCAGACCCGGCTGGTCTCCGGTCGCACCGCGACGGTCTCGATCGCCGCGGACGGTCAGGCTCCGCGGCTCGACGTCCTGGGCATCTGGCGCAAGGTCCTGGTCGTCGCCGACCGCACGCCGAGATGACGCCCGCCGATCCGCGCCGATCCCGGAACGCGGAGGGCTGTCCGGTCGGACCGGGAAGGAAATCGAGCATGCCGGCCGACCAGGATCGTTGAACCACCGGGTCACCGCATCGTCGGCGGCCTTCGTCGGTGGTTCGGCGCGGGCACCGACTCGGGGAGACCTGATCGGGGCCGAGGCGCGGCACGAGCGGGGTCGATGTCGTGCGCGCGCGACGACATCACGGCGCCCTCAGCGGACGAGGCAGGGCTTCTTCGGATCGAAGGTCCAGCCTGGGATCAGGAACTGCATCGCCGCCGCGTCGTCGCGGGCACCGAGGCCGTGATCGCGGTAGAGGGCGTGCGCCCGCTCGACGCCCGACCAGTCGAGCTCGATCCCGAGTCCCGGCCGCTCCGGCACCTGCACCAGGCCGCCGCGGATCGCGAGCGGCTCCCGGGTCAGGGCCTCGCCGTCCTGCCAGATCCAGTGGGTGTCGATCGCCGTCACGTTGCCCGGGGCCGCCGCGGCCGCGTGGGTGAACATGGCGAGCGACACATCGAAGTGATTGTTCGAATGCGAGCCCCAGGTCAGGCCGTGATCGCGGCAGAGCTGGGCCACCCGGACCGAGCCGGCGAGCGTCCAGAAATGCGGGTCGGCCAGCGGGATGTCGACGGCGCCGAGCTGGATGGCGTGGTTCATCTGCCGCCAGTCGGTGGCGATCATGTTGGTGGCCGTGGGCAGGCCGGTGGCGCGGCGGAACTCCGCCATGATCTCGCGTCCGGAGAACCCGCCTTCGGCCCCGCAGGGATCCTCGGCGTAGGCCAGAACGTGGCCCTGGCCCTTGCAGAGCCGGATCGCCTCGTCGAGGGACCAGGCGCCGTTCGGATCGAGGGTCACGCGCGCCTTCGGGAAGCGCTCGTGGATGGCGGTGACGGCGGCGATCTCGTCCTCGCCGCGCAGCACGCCGCCCTTCAGCTTGAAGTCGTTGAAGCCGTATTGCGCATAGGCCGCCTCCGCGAGCCGGGCCACGGCCTCCGGCGTCAGCGCCTCCTCGTCGCGCAGGCGGAACCAGCCGTCGCGGGCCTCCGGCGCCCGATAGGCGAGGTCCGTGCGCGTGCGGTCGCCCACGTAGAACAGGTAGCCCAGCATCTCGACGGCGTCGCGCTGCTGGCCCTCGCCCAGGAGGGCGGCCACCGGCACCCCGAGGAACTGGCCGAGCAGATCGAGGAACGCCGTCTCCACGGCCGTCACCGCGTGGATGGTGATGCGCAGGTCGAAGGTCTGCAGGCCGCGCCCGCCCGTGTCGCGGTCGGCGAAGCGCATCCGCATGGCGTTGAGGACCGCGTTCCAGGCCCCGAGCGGCCTGCCGATCACGAGGTCCCGGGCATCCTCCAGCGTCTTACGGATGGCCTCGCCGCCGGGGACCTCCCCGAGGCCGGTGGCGCCGGTCGAGTCGGTGAGGACCACGAGGTTGCGTGTGAAGAACGGGCCGTGCGCGCCCGAGAGATTGAGGAGCATGCTGTCGTGGCCGGCGACCGGCACGACCTTCATCTCGGTCACCGTCGGCGTATTGCGCGCGGCGTGGCCCTGGTCGTTCAGCATGGCGTTCCTCCTCGATGCATGGGGTGGTTGAGCCGCGCGGCCGGTCTCCGCCGAGCGCGCGCGGCCATGTCGGAGCGGGATCGGACCGTTCTGAGATCGATCCGGTCTCGGAGGTCAGCTCGCTTTGAGCTCGACGCGGCGGATCTCGCCGACAACCACAAGGTAGCAGAAACAGGCCACCAGGGCGTTCAGGCCGACGAAGACCAGGGCGCCGTTGAACGATCCCGTGCTCTGGACGATGTAGCCGATCACGATCGGCGTGGTGATGCCGGCGGTGTTGCCGAAGGTGTTGAACAGGCCGCCCGAGAGGCCACCGCTCTCCCGCGGCGAGGTGTCGGCGACGACCGCCCAGCCCAGCGCGCCGATGCCCTTTCCGAAGAAGGCCAGCGCCATCAATCCGACGACGACCGCATCCGTCTGGACGTAGTTGCAGCCGATGATGCTCATCGAGAGCAGCATGCCGCCCACGATCGGGATCTTCCGGGCCGCGGTCAGCGAGAAGCCGCGCCGCAGCAGCATGTCGGAGATCACGCCCCCGAGGATGCCGCCGATGAAGCCGCAGAGCGCCGGCAGCACCGCCGCGAATCCGGCCTGCAGGATCGACAGGCCGCGCTCCTTGACGAGGTAGACCGGGAACCAGGTCAGGAAAAAGTAGGTCAGCACGGTGATGCAGTACTGGCCGATATAGATGCCGAGCAGCATCCGGTTGGCCAAGAGTTCGCGCAACGTCTTGCCGGCATTGCCCTGGGTCGTGGTGCCCTGCCCGTCCATGTCGAGCAGCGCGCCGCCGGCCTCGATGTAGTCCCGCTCCGCCTGATTCATCGACGGGTGGCTCTTCGGGCTGTCGACCACCCGCAGCCAGATGATCGCGAAGGCGATGCCGAGCAGGCCCATGCTGGTGAAGACATGATGCCAGCCGAAATTGTGGACGATCCAGGCCATCAGCGGTGTGAACAGCACCGTTGCGAAGTACTGCGCCGAGTTGAAGAACGCCGAGGCCATGCCGCGTTCGCGGGTGGGGAACCACGCCGCCACGATCCGGGCATTGGCCGGGAAGACCGGGGCCTCGGTGAGGCCGACCGCGAGGCGCAGGGCGAACAGCATGACGACGGCGGTGAGGCCGGTGAAGAAGCCCACGGCCCCCTGGATGAGGGTGAAGCCGGACCAGAGGGCGACCGCCGTCGCGTAGACCCATTTGATGCTGTAGCGGTCGAGGAGCCAGCCCCCGGGGATCTGGGCGAGGACGTAAGACCACGCGAAGGCCGAGAAGACGTAGCCCATCTGCACGGGCGTCAGGCCGAGCTCCTTGGCCATGTCGGGGCCGGCGATCGAGATGGTGGCGCGGTCGGCGTAATTGATCGTGGTGGCGGCAAACAGCATCACCACGATGAGCAGGCGGACGCGGGTACGGCGCGCCGCATCGGCAGCGTCGAGCATGGTGCTCGCCGTGCCGCTCGTGAGGGCAGTCATGGACGTTCTCCCAGGATGGATGCCGCCCGATTGCGCCCGGGCGTCGGGTCGGGCCGCCGTTGGTTCGGCAGCTCCGGTCTTGGCGAGGGTGCGTAGGCGCTAGCGGCGATCGCCGATCAGCGCCTTCAGCTCGGCGAGTTCCGCGGCGTCGAGTTCGGTGAGCGGCGGCCGGACCGGACCGGCGTGGCGGCCGACGGCGGTCATGCCCGCCTTGACGATCGAGACCGCGTAGCCGCGCTTGCGGTTGCGGATCGCGATGTAGGGCAGGACGAAGTCGCGCAGCTCCCGGTAGACCGCGTCGCGGTCGCGCCGGCGCACGGCCTCGTAGAAGGACAGCGCCCATTCGGGCAGGAAGTTGAAGATCGCCGAGGAGTAGGTGGTGACGCCCATCTCCAGATACGGCAGCGCGAAGGTCTCGGCGGTCGGCAGGCCGCCGACATAGGTGAGGCGGTCGCCGAGGCCGGCATAGATCCGCGTCATCAGCTCGACGTCGCCGACGCCGTCCTTGAAGCCGACGAGGTTCGGGCAGCGCTCGCACAGGCCCGCCAGGGTGTGCTCGTTGAGCTGGGCGTTGGCCCGGTTGTAGACGATGACGCCGAGAGCGGTGGCGCGGCAGACCGCCTCGACATGGGCGGCGAGGCCCGCTTGCTCGGAGCCGACCAGATAGGGCGGCAGCAGCAGGAGGCCGTCCGCGCCGGCCGCCTCGGCCGCCTGGGCGAGCTCGACCGCGAGGGCGGTGCCCTGGCCGGCCGGGGCGATGACCGGCACGCGGCCGCGGGTCTCCTCGACGGCCGCGCGCAGGACGCGATCGATCTCGGACGGCGTCAGCGAGAAGAACTCGCCGGTGCCGCCGGCGGCGAACAGGCCCGAGACCTTGTAGTCGGCGAAGCGACTGAGATTGTCCCGGTAGGCGGTCTCGTCGAAGCCGAGGTCGTCGCGGAAATGGGTGACCGGGAAGGAAAGCAGGCCCGATCCCAGCGCCTGGGCCATCTCGGCCGCGGTCATCCTCGACATCCGTTTCACTCCCTGATCTGCGCTATTCAGCGTTGCATCATGGGTAGATCGGCGGTTTAAATGCGTCCAACGCTCATTATAGCTGGATTATCCCGGATCCTGCATCAATGTTCGATCTCGGCCATGCCCGCAGCTTCATAGCCGTCGCCGAGGAAATGCATTTCGGTCGGGCTGCGGCGAAGCTCAACCTGACCCAGTCGCCGCTGTCGCGGCAGATCCAGATGCTGGAGCAGACGCTCGGCGTGACGCTGCTCGACCGCACCACCCGGGCGGTCCGGCTGACCCCGGCCGGACGCACGTTCCTGGCGGAAGCCTACCGGGTCCTGGCGGCGGCCGAGAGCGCCGCGCGCATCACGCAACGCGCCGCGCGGGGCGAAAGCGGCGTGATTCGTCTCAGCTTCACTGCGGCCTCGGCCTATCGCACGCTGCCCCGTGTCGTGGCCCATGTGCGTGCGCGGCTGCCCGAGGTCGATCTCGTGCTGGCGGAAATAGTCTCCGACGAGCAGATCCTGGCGTTGGAGGAGAACCGCACCGATCTCGCGATCCTGCGGCCGGCCCCGATCCTTCAGGATCCCAAATCGTCGATCGCGACGGCACCGCTGGTTAGCGAGCGGCTCCTGCTCGCGGTGCCGCGCGACCACCGCCTGGCGACAGGCCAGGTCCCGACGCTTCAGGATCTCGACGGCGAGGCGTTCGTGACCTGGTCGCCCAAGGGCGGCCGATACTTCATCGACCTGCTCGACACCCTGTTCGAGACCGGTGGCGTCGCGCCGCGGATCGTGCAGCGGGTGAACCAGGTCCACGCCATGTTGGCCCTGGTCGGAGCCGGCATCGGGATCGCCCTGGTTCCGGCGAGCACCCGCGGGAACAGCATGGCGGATATCCGATTGCGGCCGATCTCGCTCCCCGCAACCGCCCGGCCGGAGCTTTTGCTCGCGTGGCGCCGTGACAATTCCAATCCATCCCTGGTTTCGGTCCGGACCATCGCCCTGGAGATCCCGATCGAATCGTGACGCCGGCCCGGCGGCCTCGATGGACGGCACCGTCGCGTCCTCGGCGAGATCTGCCAAGCCGACGGCACCCAGCGGCACTGCCATGGCTAACGGCGGGCGCGCCCGCCGAGCCAGGTGAGCCCGATGCGGCGAACCCGCGGCGTTCATGAGCGGCGCTCATGGCCCCATGCCGATTTGACCCACTCATCCCCGGGCGTTCGCGCGGTACATTGGATCGTATCCAAGCTGCTCGTGTTGCCTCGGGCATTCCGCTATCGATGGATGGTCCCCGGCCCGCCATCTCCCGCAACAGGCTCGGAGACCATGATGGGACGACCTGGAGACTTAGCTATGAGTCGACGTGACATGGTCGCCGGCGCGACCGCCGCCGCCCTGACCACGCTTCCGTCCGGCGCCCGTGCCGGGTCCGCCGCAGCCGACAAGCCGGTGATGGCCAAGGTTGGATTGACGGTGAACGGGCAACGGCGCGAGCTCGAACTCGACATCCGCACCAGCCTGCTCGACGCGGCGCGCGAGCACCTGCACCTGACCGGCTCGAAGAAGGGCTGCGACCACGGGCAGTGCGGCGCCTGCACGATGATCGTCGATGGCCGGCGCATCAACGCCTGCCTGACGCTTGCCGTGATGCATCAGGGGTCCGAGATCACCACCATCGAGGGACTTGGGCAGCCGGACAACCTGCATCCGATGCAGGCGGCCTTCGTCAAGCATGACGGCTACCAGTGCGGCTACTGCACGCCGGGCCAGATCTGCTCGGGCGTCGCCGTCCTGGCCGAGATCAAGGCCGGCATCCCCAGCCACGTCACCGCCGACCTGAACGCGCCGACCGTGGTGAGCGAGGCCGAGATCCGTGAGCGCATGAGCGGCAACATCTGCCGCTGCGGTGCCTATTCCAACATCGTCGAGGCGATGACCGAGGTCGCCGGGAGGCAGGCATGAGGTCCTTCACCTACGAGCGTCCGAGCACGCCCGCCGAGGCCGCCGCCGCGGTCACCCGCACGCCGGAGGCCAAGTTTATCGCCGGCGGGACCAATCTCCTCGACCTGATGAAGCTGCAGATCGAGACCCCGGCCCACCTCGTCGACGTGAACGGGCTCGGTCTCGACCGGATCGAGGCGACGCCGGAGGGCGGCCTGCGCATCGGTGCGCTGGTGCGCAACACCGACCTCGCCGCCGACGCGCGGGTGCGCAAGGATTACGGGGTGCTGTCGCGGGCCCTGCTCGCGGGCGCCTCGGGCCAGCTGCGCAACAAGGCGACGACGGCCGGCAACCTGCTTCAGCGGACCCGCTGCCCGTATTTCTACGACACCGCCCAGGCCTGCAACAAGCGCCAGCCCGGCACCGGCTGCTCGGCCCTCGACGGGGTCAGCCGGCAACTCGCGGTCATCGGCGGCAGCGACGCCTGCATCGCCACACATCCGGGCGACATGGCCGTGGCGATGCGCGTCCTCGACGCCACCGTCGAGACCGTCGACGCCCAGGGCACCGCGCGCAAGATCCCAATCGCGGAGTTCCACCGCCTGCCCGGCGACGAGCCCGAGATCGACACGACGCTCAAGACCGGCGAGCTCATCACCGCGGTGACGCTGCCCAGGCCGGTGGCCGGCACGCATATCTACCGCAAGGTCCGGGACCGGGCCTCCTACGCCTACGCCCTGGTCTCGGTGGCGGCCATCCTCGGCAAGGACGGAACCGGGCACGTGGCCTTCGGCGGGGTGGCGCACAAACCCTGGCGGGTCGAGGCGGCCGAGGCCGATCTGCCGCGCGGCGCCAAGGCGGTGACCGACACGGTCTTCGCCGGGGCCAAGCCCACCCACGAGAATGCCTACAAGCTGAAGCTCGCCGAGCGGACGCTCGGTGCGGCGCTCAACCAAGCGAGGGCCTGAGCCATGAAGTTCGACACCCCCGCCGGCCAGAACCCGATCGACCAGCTCAAGGTCGTGGGCAAGCCGACCGACCGGATCGACGGCAAGTACAAGACCACCGGCACCGCGCCCTACGCCTACGAGCGTCACGACGTCGTGCCGAACCAAGCCTACGGCTACGTGCTCGGCGCCGGCATCAGCAAGGGCCGCGTCCGGGCGATCCATGTCGAGGACGCGAAGCGGGCGCCCGGCGTGCTGGCCGTCGTGACCACCCTGGAGACCCCGCGGCTCGAGCGCGGCATGATGAACACCGCCTACCTGTTCGGCGGCGACGTGATCCAGCACTACCATCAGGCCATCGCGGTGGTGGTGGCCGAGACCTTCGAGCAGGCGCGGGCGGCCGCCTTCCTGGTCGAGGTCGACTACGCCGCCGAGGCCGGCAAGTTCGACCTCGCGGCCGAGGCGAAGGGCGCGCCGCCGGTCCCGAGCGACAGCGGCGAGGGCAGCGGCGGCGACGGCGAGGAGCGGGTCGGCGATTTCGAGGGCGCCTTCGCGCAGGCGCCGGTCACCCTCGACGAGACCTACAGCACCGCCGACGAGAGCCACGCGATGATGGAGCCCCACGCCACCGTGGCGGCCTGGGACGGCGACAAGCTCACACTCTGGACCTCGAACCAGATGATCGCCTGGGGCCACGGCAGCGTCGCCAAGATCCTGGGGATCCCCAAGGAGAACGTCCGGATCGATTCGCCCTACGTGGGCGGCGGTTTCGGCGGCAAGCTGTTCGTGCGGGCCGATGCGGTGCTCGCCGCCCTCGGCGCCAAGGCGGCCGGGCGTCCGGTGAAGGTGGCGCTGACCCGCCCGCTGATCGCCAACAACACCACGCACCGGCCCGCCACCATCCAGCGCGTGCGCATCGGCGCGACCAGGGACGGCACGATCACGGCCATCGCGCACGAGAGCACCTCCGGGAACCTCCCCGACGGCGATCCGGAGACGGCGGTGAGCCAGACCAAGCTCCTGTATGCCGGCGCCAATCGCCTGACCGCGATGAAGCTCGCCCATCTCGACCTGCCCGAGGGCAATGCGATGCGCGCGCCCGGGGAGGCGCCCGGCCTGATGGTGCTCGAAGTCGCCATGGACGAGATGGCGGAGAAGCTGGGTCTCGACCCGGTCGCGTTCCGGATCCGCAACGACACCCAGGTCGATCCGCAGGCGCCGGAGCGCCCGTTCTCCCGCCGCGACCTCGTCGGGTGCCTCAGGCTCGGCGCGGACAGGTTCGGCTGGGCCAAGCGCAACCCGAGGCCCGGCCAGGTCCGGGACGGCCAGTGGCTCGTCGGCACCGGGATGGCCGCCGCCTTCCGCAACAACATGGTCCTGAAATCCGGCGCGCGGGTGCGCCTGGACGGCGCCGGCACGGTGACGGTCGAGACCGACATGACCGACATCGGCACCGGCAGCTACACCATCATCGCCCAGACCGCGGCCGAGATGATGGGCCTGCCCCTCGACAAGATCGTGGTGCGGCTGGGCGACTCGGACTTCCCGGTCTCCTCGGGGTCGGGCGGGCAGTTCGGGGCCAACTCGTCGACGGCCGGCGTCTACGCCGCCTGCGTGAAGCTCCGGGAGGCGGTGGCGCAGAGACTCGGCATCAACTCGGCGGACGCGGTGTTCGCCGACGGGGAGGTGCGCGCCGGCAACCGGGCCGTGCCCCTCGGCGAGGCCGCCGCCCAGGGCGCCCTGTCCGCCGAGGACACCATCGAGTTCGGCGACCTCTCCAAGAAGCAGCAGCAATCGACCTTCGGCGCCCACTTCGTCGAGGTCGGGGTCGATGCGGATACGGCCGAGATCCGGGTGCGGCGGATGCTGGCGGTCTGTGCGGCCGGGCGGATCCTCAACCCGAAATCGGCCCGCAGCCAGGTCATCGGCGGCATGACCATGGGCACCGGCGCGGCCTTGATGGAGGAGCTTGCCGTCGACACGAAGCGCGGCTTCTTCGCCAACCACGACCTCGCCGGCTACGAGGTGCCGGTCCATGCCGACATCCCGCACCAGGAGGTGATCTTCCTCGACGAGGTCGACCCGATGTCGTCGCCGATGAAGGCCAAGGGCGTGGGCGAACTCGGGATCTGCGGCGTCGGCGCGGCGGTGGCGAACGCGGTCTACAACGCCACCGGTATCCGCGTGCGGGACTATCCGCTCACCCTGGACAAGTTCCTCGAACGCATGCCGGACGCGGCCTGAGCGGAGCCGGAGGACGGGCCGGTTCCGAAGCTGACACGGCGTTCGGATGAGATGGGTCGCCGCCTTGCGAGGCGACCTGCGTGTTCGGCGCAGGGCGCGTCAGCGCAGCCAAATTGATCCCCGGCGCAGCGGAAAGCCGCGCACCTTGGCCAGGCCTCTCAGCTCGTCGGGACCACAGACGCATCGGCCCCCAGCGTGTCCCGCACCCAGCGGAACGCCCCGTTGGCGGCCGGGACGCCGGCGTAGATCGCGATCTGGAGGAGCAGCGCCTGCAATTCCTCCGGATCGACGCCGTTGGCGAGCGCGGGGCGGATATGGAGCTTGAACTCCTCCTCGTGCCCCAGGGCCACCATCAGCGCGAGGGTCACGAGCGAGCGCGTCTTCCACGGCAGGCGCGGGTCGCCCCAGACCTCGCCCCACGCGGTCCGGGTGATGAAATCCTGCCACGGCCCGGCAAAGGCGCCCGCGTTGGCGAGCGAGCGCTCGACATGGGCCTCGCCGAGGACGGTCTTGCGGTTGGCGAGGCCGGTCTCGAACGCCACTGCGCCGGTCGAAGCCGCCGCTCCGCGATGGCGGTCGAGGAAGCCCAGCAGATGGGCCGCGGCCGCTTCCGGGTGCTCGACCGCCAAGAGGTGCGCGGCCCGCGGGATCAGGACCAGCTCCGCCTGGGGGATGCCCGTGCAGATCTCCTCGGCCATCGTGGGCGGCGTCGCCGGGTCGTCCCGCCCGGCGATCACCAGCGTCGGCGCCGTGATCCGGCCGAGCACCGGCCGCAGGTCCATCCGCCCGATCGCCCCGCAGGCGACCGCGTAGCCGGCCCGGTCGCAGGCCGCGAACGCCTCCCGGATCGGGCCCACCACCGTCGGCGCCCGCTCGGCGAAACCCGGCGTGAACCAGCGCCCGAGCGTCGCGTCGACGATCGCCGCCGTGCCCTGCGCCCGCACCGTGGCGGCCCGCTCGTTCCAGCTCGCCTCGCTCGGCATGTAGGCGGCGGTCGCCATCAGGGTCAGGCTCAAGACCCGGTCCGGCGCCGCGGCGGCCAGGGCCTGCACCGTCATGCCGCCGAGCGAGAGCCCGACGAAGTGGGCCCGGCCGATGCCGAGCCCGTCGAGCAGGCCCGATAAGTCTCCGGCCAGGTCGGCGATCTCGGCCGGCGCATCGCGGGTGGCCGAGGCGCCGTGGCCGCGCGTGTCGTAGCGCAGCACCCGGTAGCGCCCGCGCAGGGCGGCGGCCACGCCGTCCCACATCGCCCGGGTCGTGCCGAGCGAGTTCGAGAAGGCGACGACCGGCGCGCCGCTCGGGCCGGTGAGGTCGTAGGCGATGTCGAGGCCGTTGACGGGGATCAGGGGCATGTCGGCTCCGGGGTCGAAGGAGTGAGGCGGGAGGCGAGCCGGTCGAGCTGCGCCAGCGCCCGGTCGGTCGCCGCGGCGGCGGCCGCGACCGGACGGTCGATGTCGAAGGCGCGGTCGAAATCGACGTCACGCGTCTCCGGCATCCCGGCCAGGACGCTGCGCAGGTCCCGGCCGGTGTCGCGGACCTCTCCGGCCGCGCGCTCCACCAGGGCGTGGGCCGCCCCGGCGCCGAGGGTCCGGGCGCAGGCCGCGGCGGCCGCGTCGGCGAAGAGCAGGCCGCGGGTGAGGTCGAGATTGGCGGCCATGCGCTCCGGCGCGATCACCAAGCCTTCGGCGAGACTGCGCGCCTCGCGCAGCGCGCCGGAGGCGAGGCCGAAGAGCTGCGGCAGGGCGTGCCACTCGGCGTGCCAGGGGCCGGCGGCGCGCTCGTGGGCGCTCGCCATCGCGTCGAGCAGCGTGGCCGCATGGCCTTTGGCGGCACCGAAGGCGGCGAGGATCACGGTGGCCGAGACCGGATTGCGCTTGTGTGGCATCGCCGAGGAACCGCCCCGGCCCGGCACGTGCGGCTCGGATACCTCGCCAACCTCGGTCGAGGCGAGGTGGGCGACGTCGCCAGCGAATTTCGCCAGGCTGCCGAGCAGCCGTGCCAGCCAGGCGCCGGCCTCGGCGATGCGAGCGCGGCGGCTGTGCCAGGCCACGGTTTCCGGGGCGAGGCCGAGATGCCCGGCGTAGGACAGAGCCACCGTCTCCGCCTGCACACCGAGACCCGCCAGCGTGCCGACCGGGCCGCCGAGCGAGGCGGTCAGCAGGCGCGTGCGCAGCTCCGGCAGGTGCGAAGAGACTTCGGCGAGGCCGAGCG
This sequence comes from Methylobacterium sp. J-048, assembly GCF_022829515.1. Classification (GTDB taxonomy): domain Bacteria; phylum Pseudomonadota; class Alphaproteobacteria; order Rhizobiales; family Beijerinckiaceae; genus Methylobacterium. The sequence continues at coordinate 12,917 of NZ_JAKSYL010000190.1, read as the reverse complement.
CCCAGGTCGCCGCCTTGTAGCCGAAGCTGATCGGCGCCGCGTGCTGGCCGTAGGTGCGCCCGGCGCAGGGCGTCGCACGATGCGCCTCCGCGATCCGCCGCAGGCCGGCGAGCACAGCGGCGCTCTCGGCCGCGATCAGGTCGAGGCCGTCGCGCATCTGCAGGACCAGGGCGGTGTCGGCGATGTCCTGGGTCGTGGCGCCTTTGTGGAAGCCCGCCTCCAGATCCGCCGGCAGAAGCTTGCGCACCGCCGACACGAACGGGATCACCGGCACGCCCGCGAGCGCGGTACCGGCGCCGAGGGCCTCCAGGTCGAGCGCCGCGGGCGTGAGCGCGTCGAGGGCGTCGGCGAGCGCGGCTGGCACCAAGCCGACATCCGCTTCGGCCCGCGCCAGGGCCGCCTCGGCCCGCAGCATGGCCCCGAGGCGCGCCGCGTCGGAGAACACGGCGCGCATCGCCTCGGTGGCGAAGAGCGGCCCGAGCAGGCCGGAATCGAGGGCGGAGAAGGTCATAGGTCGAAGAACACGGTCTCGCCGTCTCCGCTTAGAACGATATCGAACCGGTAGGTCGGTGGATCCTCACTGATGCGGGGCGCGACCAGGGTCTGCCGACGCGCCTCGGGAACGCACGCGAGGATCGGATCCTCTTCATTCGCGTCGGCATCGGCGAAGTAGACGCGCGTGACCAGCCGCTTGAGCAGGCCGCGCCCGAACACGCCGACGGCGATGTGCGGGGCCTGCCAGCGGTTGCCGCCGACCTGGATCGGCACGGGGCCCGGCTTGACCGTGAGGAAGCGGAAGCTGCCCTCGGCGCTCACCGCCGCCCGGCCGAAGCCGATGAACCCCGGGTCGAGCGCCACGTCCGCGCGGTCGTCGGCCGCCCCGTGGTAGCGCCCGGCGGCGTTGGCGCCCCAGATCTCGATCATCGCGTCGGGGACCGGGCGGCCTTCGCCGTCGCGCACCGTGCCGACGAGCGCGATGATCTCCCCCCGTACCGGCCCGCGCGGCGGCGCAAGATGGAGGAGGTTGTGCTCCTCCGGGAACAGGTCGGTGCGCGCGCCGCTGTCGCTGCCGCCGACGAGGTCGGCGCCGCCCTTCCAGGGCAGACCGTAATGGAAGAACGGGCCGACCGTCTGCCAGGGCGTCTGGCCGAACAGGGCCGGATCCTGGTTGTCGGGCCGCGGGTCGGGGTTGCGGGGCAGGCCGATGGAATCGTCGGTCATCTCAGGGCTCCCAGGGCGTCGCGTCGCGCCCGCGCAGGACGATGTCGAAGACGTAGCCGAGGGCGTGGTTCGGCTCGGTCGAGTCGAAGTCGAACCGTGCCACCAGCCGGTTGCGGTAGGGCAACGGCACGGCGTTGGCGATCGGATCGATCTCGATCAGCGGGTCGTCGGGGAAGTAGAGCTGGGTCACCAGACGGGTCGCGAAGGCGGGGCCGAGCAGCGACAGGTGGATATGGGCCGGCCGCCAGGCGTTGCGATGGTTGCCCCACGGATAGGCGCCGGGCCGGATCGTCGTGAAGCGGTAGCGGCCCTGCGCGTCCGTGACCACGCGGCCCGTGCCGGTGAAGTTCGGATCGAGGGGGGCGTTCCACTGGTCGTTGCGGTGGATGTAGCGCCCGGCGGCGTTGGCCTGCCAGATCTCCACGATGGTGTCGGGCACCGGCCGGGCATCCTCGTCGAGCACCCGGCCGGAGACGATGATCCGCTGCCCGACCGCCTCGCCCGGTCCGCGCGCGTGGCGGGTGAGGTCGGCGAGCGCTGGCCCCATCAGCGCCTCCCAGGTTCCGGCCGGCCCGGTGATCTCGGTGAGCGTCTGCGGCACGCGCACCAGCGGCTCGCGCGGGCTGCGCAACGCCGTCGAGCGATAGGGCGGGAACAGCGAGGGCGGCTGGCCCGGATCCTCGGCTCTGTAGGGTCTGGCATCCGGCATGAGGATCCTCCTGTCCGGCGGGTGGCGACGAGGGGCGGGTAGGTCAGTGGCCGAGCGCTTCGGCCGGCGCGGTGGGCACTGGGCTTGGGCGACCGCCGGCGAGGCGCTTGACGACGATGGCCAGGGTGGCGAGCACGGCCGGGATCGCCACGACCGCGAAGGTCGCGCTCAGGCTCCAATCGGATAAGCCCCCGACGAGGAAGGAGCCGGCGATGCCGCCGAAGCGACCGAGCCCCAGCATCCAGGCCACGCCGGTGGCCCGTCCCCGCGTCGGGTAGAAGGCCGCCGCGAGGGCGGGGAGCGAGGATTGCGCCATGTTCATCAGGGTGCCGGCGACCAGCACCGCCGGGATCAGCAGGGCGAGATGCCCGACCGCCTGCCCGATCAGCGCGACCGCCACCGCGGTCAGCGCGAAGGTCGTCGCGACCACGATGTCGGCGTCGAGCCGGTCCATCAGCGCGCCCAGCAGGACGGCGCCGACGCCGCCCAGCGGAAACAGGGCCGCGATCAACGCCGCCGAGCGCGGATCGAGGCCGGTCTCGCGGAACAGGATCGGCATCCAGTTGACCAGGGCGTAGAAGATCGTGAGGCCGCAGAAATAAGTGATCCACAGCATCACCGAGCCGAGGCCGTAGGCCGGCGACAGGACGAGGCGCAGGCCGCCCGGCCCGTCCGGGGCGGCCCCACCGGGTGTCGCCTCGCCCAGCGTGTAGCGGCCGGCAGCCGCGACGCCGGGCACGACCCGCCGCAGGATCGCCGCGACGCGCTCCGCCGGCGCCCCGTGGGCCACGAGGTGGCGGATCGATTCCGGCAGGAGCGTCCCGAGCAGCAGGGCCAGCAGCAGGGGCGCGACGCCGCCCAGGATCAGGACGCTGCGCCAGCCGAAGGCCGGGATCATCCAGGCGGCGAGAAAACCGCCGAACGCCGCCCCGAGCGGGAAGCCGGAGAACATCAGGTTGATCAGGAGCGCCCGGCGGCGGGCCGGGACGTATTCGCTGGTCAGCGTCACGGCGTTCGGCATCGCCGCCCCGAGGCCGAGGCCGGTCAGGAACCGCAGGATGCACAGCCATGTGATGTCGGCCGCGAAGGCGGAGGCGAGGCAGGCGACCCCGAGCTCCGCGACGGCGGCGACCAGGACGGCCTTGCGGCCGTAGCGGTCGGCGACGGGGCCGGCCGAGAGCGCGCCCAGCGCGAGGCCGATCAGGGCGGCGCTGAGCACCGGCGCCAGCGCCCCGCGCGGTACGCCCCACTCGGCCATCAGCGAGGGCGCGACGTAGCCGATCGCGGCGGTGTCGAACCCGTCGAGCAGCACGATCAGGAAGCACAGGCCGAAGGTCAGGCGTTGCAGGCCCGAGACCGGGCTCGCGTCGATCAGGGCCGGCACGTCAATGGCCGGTGACGCATCGCGGATCATCGGCGCGCCTCCGGCGAGAGCCGCCCCGTGCTCGGATCGAGCGGCAGGCCGATATAGTTCTCGGCAAACGCCGTCTGTGCCGCGCGCGAGGTCCGCAGATAGGCGAACTCGGCCACCTGCATGCGGCGGTCGAAGCCGGTCGCCTCGGGGAAGCGGTGGGTCAGCCCAGTGAACCACCAGGAGAAGCGCTCGGCCTTCCAGACCCGGGCCAGCGCCCGCGCCGAGTAGCCGTCGAGGCCGGATTGGTCATGCCGGGCGTAGAAATCCTCCAGGGCCTCGGCCAGCATGAGCACGTCCGACACCGCGAGGTTGATGCCCTTCGCGCCGGTGGGCGGCACGCTATGGGCGGCGTCGCCCGCCAGGAACAGGCGGCCATGCCGCATCGGCTCGCCGACGAAGCTGCGCAGCGGCGCGATGCTCTTCTCGAAGGCCGACCCGCGCACGACGCCTGCGGCGGTCTCGGGCCCGAGGCGTAGGCACAGCTCGTCCCAGAAGCGATCGTCCGGCCAGTCCTCGACCCGTTCGTCGATCCCGCACTGGATGTAGTAGCGGCTGCGCGTGGGCGAGCGCATGCTCGACAACGCGAAGCCGTTGGCATGGCTGGCATAGATCAGCTCGTGCGCCGCCGGCGGCACCTCGGCCAGGATGCCGAGCCAGCCGAACGGATAGACCCGCTCGAAAGTTTTTCGGACGGCCTCGGGGATGGCCTGCCGGCAAGTCCCATGGGAGCCGTCGCAGCCGGCGACGAAATCGCAGGCGAGATGTTTTGGACCGGCGGCGGTCCGGTAGCTGACGGACGGGGACGCGCTGTCGATGTCGTGCAGCCGTACATCCTCCGCCTCGAAGACGATCGGCATCCCGTGCGTCTCGGCCGCGTCGAACAGATCGCGCATCACCTCCTGCTGGCCGTAGATCGTGACGGCGCTGCCGGTGAGGTCGGCCATGGCGATGCGAACGGTCTCCCCATCCATGGCGAGGTTCGTGCCGGTATGCACCAGGCCCTCGGCGCGAAGCCGCCGGTCGAGGCCGAGTCGGGCGAGCACCGCGACGGTGCCCTGTTCCAGCACCCCGGCTCGGACACGACCCTCGACGTAATCCCGCGTCCGGCGCTCGATCACGACGCTCTCGATGCCCGTCGCGCGCAACAGATGCGCGAGGACGAGGCCCGCCGGCCCGGCGCCGACGATCGCCACCTGCGTTCGCATGTTTCCTCCCGATTCGGGCCGATCTCTGGCGGATCGGTCTCCGGAGGCATCTTGCCGGGGCGGGCGGGCCGTGTGGATGGAGATGCGCGCGATTCCCTTGTACTTTTTTACCGATTCCAGTCGCGCCCCGCCGATGCCGAGACCCCTCGTCCCGCACTATCTCCTCTACGGCGAGCCGCCCCGGGCGATCGACGACCGCTTCCTGCACGTCGAAGACCTGGACGATCGCAGCCGGCCGGCGGCCTGGCGGATCACGCCGCACGCCCATGCCGACCTGCACCAAATCTTCTTGATCCGGCACGGGCATGGAACCGTGACCGCCGAGGGGGAGGCGACCGCGTTCGCGGCGCCCTGTGCGCTGATCATCCCGGCCGGCGTCGTGCACGGCCTCGTCTACGAGACGATCAGCGAAGGCCGGGTCGTGTCCGTCTCGGATACGTTCCTGCAGGCGCTGACGCGCGAGGAGCAGACCCTGTCGGGCGTGTTCGGCTCGGTGCGACGCCTCGCGCTGTCGCTGCCGAGCCGTCTCGACGCCGCGATCGAGGCGCTCTGGGCCGAGCAATCCCGGCCGGCCCCGGCCCGGAGCGCGGCCGTGGCCGCCCGTCTGACGCTGCTTCTCGTCGAGATGGCGCAGCTGATGGACGAAGCCGGCGCAGGCGCGCCGACGCAGCTCGCCGCCCAGACGCGGATCGTCGCCCACTTTCGCAGGGAGGTCGAGACCAGCTTCCGGACCGGCATCGACCTCAAAACCTATTGCGACCGGCTCGGCACCACGCCGGGCCGGCTGCGCGCGGCCTGCCGGGCGGTCGCCGAGACCACGCCCGGCCAGCTCATCGCCGACCGGATCGTCCTCGAAGCCAAGCGCGGCCTGCGCTACTCGACGCTGCCAGTCTCCGAGATCGCCTACGCGCTGGGCTTCCAGGATCCGGCCTATTTCTCACGGTTCTTCGCCCGCGCGGTCGGCATGACGCCCTCGGCCTTCCGCAACGGCGCGTGAGCCCGCGCGGCTGGGGCGGCGGGCCAGAGCTGAAAGCGCGCGTCCTGTTGCCGAAGCGGAGCCCGGCCGGCATGCTGCCGCCCGAAGCGGGCGACGGCGAGCGGTGGGCATGGGACTCCTCGACGGATTGCTGGGCCACGGCAGCGAGGTCGACGCCGCATCCCTCGAGCGGCGGCTCGCGGGCATCCTGATCGACGGCGAGACGGCGCGCCTGGCCTTCAAGATCATCCGCGACGTGTTCGTGTTCACGGAGCGGCGGATCATCCTGATCGACGTGCAGGGCGTCACCGGCAGCAAGGTCGAATTCACCTCGATTCCCTACCGGGCGGTGGTCCGCTTCTCGGTGGAGACGGCCGGCACCTTCGACCTCGACGCCGAGCTCAAGATCTGGGTCTCGGGCACGCCTCAGCCGATCGAGCGCACCCTGAAGAAGGGGACCGACGTGCACGGCATCCAGCGCGCCCTGGCGGAGGGCGTGCTGCGCTAGGCCTTTGGTTTTGCATCGCCTTTTTCCGAAAGCCGGCAACCACCTTTCGGGGTGATGCCTAGAGCCTCGTCCCGACCGCCGGACGCCGGCTCACCGGGGGGACGCGCCGGTCCGCGATCCGACGGGGGCCATCGCCTCGAAGACGCCGTCCCGGCGAACCAGCGCGTGGAACAGCGCCGCCGCGACATGGGTCAGCACCAGGGCGAAGAACGCGAAGGCGAGGTAGGAATGCGCGTTCCAGAGCAGCGTATGGAGCGCGGCGTTCTGCGGTAGGATCGCGGGCAGCCGGATGTCGCCGTAGAGCACGACCGGGTAGACGCCGGCCGACAGCATCGCCCATCCGAGCAGCGGCAGGGCGAACATCAGCCCGTAGAGCCCGTAATGGGACAGGTGCGCGGCGAGCTTCATCGGGGCCGGCAGGTCCGCCGGCAGGGGCGGCGCCCCGCTCCGGGCCCGCACCGCCAGGCGGACGAGGGCGAGGACGAAGATCGCCACACCCAGGGTCTTATGGGTCGCCAGCAGCGGCACGTATGTCGGCATGATCGTCGAGACCATGCCGACCCCGATGAAGAACATCGCGATGATGCACACGGCCATCGACCAGTGCAGGAGCCTTTGGCCGCCTGTGAAGCGCTTCTGTTCGGTCGTCATCGCCTCGCCTCCGACGTGCGCTCGGGATAATCCTTCGCCTCGGCGGTGCGCAGATCGTAGGATCGCGCGTAGGCCGCCGAGCGCGCCGCCGGGAACGGGTCGTCGGAGACCCGGATGCCGTCCGGCAGGATCGTCGGATCGAAGTTGATGTCGCGGCACGGGCCGTCCGCCTCGGGCTCGATGCGCTCGACCACCAGGGTGCCGGCCTCGACGCTGCGCCGTCCCTCCGGCCAGGCGCGGCTCGGATCCGCGGTCGGGTCGCCGGGCTCGGCGACGGTGAGGATCAGGCTCCAGCGCTGCGGCGCGGCCGCGACCCGCTCGGTGATCTCCCGCTCCAGATAGGCCTCGCCGCGCTTGGCGAGGTCCTCGGGCGCGATCCGCTCGGCCTGCGCCTGCGGACGGAACGACCAGCGCACGGCCTGCTCGGCGCCCGACGCGTTGATGAACAGGAAGGCGTCGAGGCTGTTGTAGGGCTCCTGCGCGTAGCTCGCGGTCCAGTCGGGGCTCTTGGCCCAGGCGCCGAACGGGGCGAATTCCGGATGCGCGGCGACGAAGGCCGCCATCGCGTTCGGCTCCTGGCTCGCGGGCACCCGCAGCAGGGCATAGAAGGCCTCCGGGTTGGAGACCGGGAAGACCGGCGCGTTGATCATGGCGGCGCGCCACACCGCACCGTCCTCCGTCGCGATCTGCAGCCCCAGGCCCCGCACCCGGACGGTGGCGTCCGGCGCGTCGGGATTGGGGGTGCCGAGGTTGAACCGCCCCAGGGTCGGATGGCGCCCGGTCTCGAACGCCCGGGCCCGAGACAGCGCGGTCCCGTTGCCGTTGGCCTCGAACATGCCGGTGAAGCAGATGCCCTTGGCGTGGTTGCGCCGATACCCGGGAACCGGCCCCGTCGGCGGCGCGAGCGCGTCGACGAGCTTCGTCGGTGTCAGGCGGCCGGGCGAGAGCCAGCCCGCGGTGTAGGCGAATGCGCCGGTCGCGCCGGCGCAGACCGCCGCGATGACGGCGAGGGAGGTCAGGGTCGAGCGTGGCCCCGACGATGGCAGCGGCATGTGACGGTCTCCCTTGGACGTCGCGCGGCGCCGGCCGCGGACGGCCCCGGCGCTGCGCGACGAACGATCCCGGTCCCGGACGGCGGCGGAGACCGGCTCCGCCCGCGTTCGAGGCCTCACACGCTGCCAGAAATTTTGAATTCAGGAAAGCAAAGCTTCAGCGCGCCGCCGAATATGCGCCGCGGTCGCGGAAAGACGGGTTTTCGCCCGCGCTGCTTACCCGGCCCGCTGCGCGAGGTGCCGCGCGCGCACCGTGCCGTCGATGCTCCGAAGCGCCTGGAGAACCGCGGCCGCCTCCGGCAGCTGCACCGACGCATCCACGACGACGTAGCCGAATTCCCCGTCGGTCTGCAGGTACTGCGCATCGATGTTGAGCGCGCGGCTCGAGAAGATCGCGTTGATCTTGCCCAGGACGCCCGGCACGTTCCGGTGCACGTGGAGGAAGCGCGCCCCGGAGAGGCGCGGCGGCAGCTGCACCTGCGGGAAGTTGACGGCGCCGAGGGTGGAGCCGGTCTGCGCGTAATCGACCAGCTTGCGGGCGACTTCCGCGCCGATCCGGTCCTGCGCCTCCTCGGTGGACCCGCCGACATGCGGGGTGAGGATGACGTTCGGGAGGCCCTGAAGCGGCGAGACGAAGCGCTCCGCGTTGGATTTCGGCTCGACCGGGAAGACGTCGATCGCTGCGCCGCCCAGCCGCCCGTCCCGCAACGCCTGCGCCAGGGCCTCCAGATCCACCACCGTCCCGCGGCTATTGTTGATCAGGTAGGCGCCGGGCTTCATCGACCGGATGCGGTCCGCGCTCATCAGCCCGTGGGTCGCGGGCGTCTCGGGGACGTGCAGGCTGACGACGTCGCTGGCGGCGAGCAGGCTGTCCAGGCTCTCCACGGGCTCGGTGTTCCCGTGCCGCAGCTTGTCGGTCAGGTCGTGGAAGATGACCCGCATGCCCATCGCCTCGGCGAGGTTGGATAGCTGCGAGCCGATATTGCCGTAGCCGACGATCCCGAGCGTCTTGCCGCGGACCTCGAAGGATCCCGAAGCCGACTTGTCCCAGCCGCCCGCGTGGGCGGAGGCCGAGCGGGGCAGGATGCGCCGGAGCAGCATGACGATCTCGCCGATCGTCAGTTCGGCGACGCTGCGCGTGTTCGAGAACGGTGCGTTGAAGACCGGCAGGCCACGGATCCGGGCGCTCTCGAGATCGACCTGGTTGGTGCCGACGCTGAAGCAGCCGATCGCGGTCAGGTTGGGCAGCGCGTCGAGAAGCGCCGGGGTGATCTGGGTGCGCGAGCGGATTCCGAGCACGTTGGTGTCGGCGAGGCGCTGCGCGTCGGGCAGCGTGATGGCGTGCGTCAGCAGCTGGACATCGTCGAGGCCCGCCTGCGCGAAGACCTGACGGGCCGTGGACGCGATGTTCTCGGTCAGGACGATACGATCCGTTGGCAAAACCGGCACCTCTGTGGATGGAAGGGCGCAGATTATCACGTTCCCGGCTTTTGGCTGCGCCGGCCATTTTCTTCGCGTGGGCGACGATGATCGATCGGACGATCGCCGTGCTCTTAAGTTGTAGGATCGCGTTGATGCGATCAAAGTCGGTAAGACCAGCCGGCGGTCGCGTTCCCGTCGGGACTCGACCGCGCAACTGCGGTACCGATCCGCGCCCGAAGCGTAACGCGACGCCGGGAGAAGAGCATGCCAAATACAGATCCCGTCGGGGCAGGGATTTCCAGCTTGGCCGCTTGATTTAAAGCACACATTCTGTTGACCTTGGACGCGTTGAGGCGAGAATATCGCCGATGCTTTTTCGCGTTGTCTTCCGCAGTAGGGTCGCTTTCATCGGGCTCGCCCGATCGCGGGCCCGGGATTGCTGACGGCAACTGGGTGGGCAGGTGTGCCTGCGCATCCAAGACACGTCCCCCAGAGCGTTCTCCAAGTCACTCTCCAAGGCACGCCCCGATGACACGCGATCTCACGACCCTGTCCCGCCGCCGCGCGCTGGCGTTCGGCGCGGGCGCGCTCGGGGCCGTGGCCCTGCCGGTCATCGGCGGCGCCCAGCAGGGTACGAGGCCTTCGGTGGTCCGGATCGGCTATCTGACGGCCCCCCGGGCCTGGGTGATCGGCAAGCATGACCGCGCGTTCGAGACCGCGCTCGGCGCGCCGGTCGAGTGGATTCTGTTTCCGTCGGGCGGTCCGGCCCTGCAGCTGCTCGCCGCCGGCAAGCTCGACTTCGCGATCTTCGGCAGCACGCCGATCGCGGCGGGCCTATCCCGTGGGCTGCCGATCCAGATCCTCGGCTCGCCCGAGGTGGTGGCGACCAGCGAACGCCTCGTGGTCAGGCCTGAGATCACGCAGATCAAGCAGCTGGAGGGCAAGCGCATCGCCGTGGCGCCGTCCTCCACCATGGCCTTCGCGCTGGAGGCGGTGATCCGGATCAACCGCCTCGATCCCGCGAAGATCAAGCGCCTGCCCCTCGGCCAGCCGGAGACGATCGCCGCCTGGAAACGCGGCGACATCGACGGCACCTACATCAACGGGCCGTTCTGGGGCGACCTGCTCGGTTCGGGCGGACGGCAGCTCCTCGTCTCCGGTGATCTTCAGCCGCACGGCTTCTTCTTCTGGAACTCGGCGGTGGTGCGGACGGACTTCGCGCAGCGCTTCCCTGAGACCGTGGTCACGTGGTTGCGGACCGTACAGGCCCAGTTCGATCGCTACCGGGCGGATCCCGAGGGCGTCGCCCGAACCTTGGCCGAGGATTTCGGCGCGCCCTTCGAGGCCGTGCGGGACACGCTGGCCGGCCTGTCCTATCCGACGTTTCAGGAGCAGCTGAGCCCGAAATACTGGGGCCGCACGGCGACGGCGAGCGGCGCGCCGTTCCTCAAGGCGCTCTCGGACACCGCCGACTTCCTGGCGGAGACCGGCGAGATCAAGCGCGGCGGCATTCCGGCCTCCTTCGGGCCGTTCGTGAACTACGGCTTGCTCAACCGCGCCTTCCCCGCGTGAGCCGGCTCTCGCTCCTCCACCGTGCCCTGCTCGGTGCGGCGTCGGTGCTGCTCATGCTCTTCGTCTGGGAGGCGGCGTCCCGCCTGTCGCTGGTCGACACGCTGCTCGTACCGCCGCCCTCGGAGATTCTCGCGACGGCGGCGGACCTGATGCGCGACGGCTACCGGCAGACGCCCCTCCGGGACCATCTGCTGCTCAGCCTCGCGCGATCGCTGGCCGGCTTCGGCGCCGCGATCGTCATCGGCATCCCGCTCGGCATCGCCATGGGCATGGCACCGGTCCTCGGTGCGCTGGTCGACCCGTTCGTCCAGTTCCTGCGCCCGCTGCCGAAGCTCGCCCTGATCCCCCTGGTGGTGCTCTGGTTCGGCATCGGCGAGACCTCCAAGATCCTGCTGATCTACCTGTCCACCGTCCTGACCATCGTCGTCGGGGCGGCGGCGGCCGTGAGCCAGATCCGGCGGCAGCAATTGCGGGCGGCGCGCGCGCTCGGTGCGCGTGGATTCACGATGTTCCGGTTCGTGATCTTGCCGGCGATCCTGCCCGACCTGTTCGTGACCGTCCGGCTCGCCTTCGGCATCGGCTGGACCACCCTGATCGCCGCCGAGATGATCGCTTCGGAGGCCGGCCTGGGCTGGATGGTCGTCAACGCCGGCGCCTATCTGCGCACCGACGTGGTCATGCTCGGCATCGTACTTCTGGGCGCCACCGGCTACGGGCTCGATCTCGCCCTCGTCGGGCTTCAGCGCTGGGCCACGCCCTGGGCCGGCAGGAGCTGATCCGTGAACCTGCAGGTCTTGATCGCGCCCGATCGCCGGGCGCCGCTCCCCGCGCCGCTGATCGTCGTGGAGGATGTGGCGAAGCGCTTCGTCGACGGGCGGACGGGGCGCGTCACCGCGGCCCTGGAGCATCTCTCCTTCGCCATTCGGGAGGGCGAGTTCGTCTGCCTGCTGGGACCCAGCGACTGCGGCAAGTCCAGCGTGCTGGACCTGCTCTGCGGCTTCGAGCAGCCCACCGAGGGGCGCATCGTCGTCGAGGGCGGTCCGGTCGGAGAGCCCGGCCCGGACCGGGGCATCGTGTTCCAAGAGGCGCTTCTGTTCCCCTGGCTGTCGGTGTTCGACAACATCACCTTCGCGCCCCGCCTCGCGGGCGTGCCAGCCGCGCTCTACCGCCCCCGGGCGGCCCGCCTGATCGCCCTGATGGGCCTCGACGGCTTCGAGAACCACGCCCCCTACGAGCTGTCCGGCGGCATGCGCCAGCGCGTGGCCATCGCCCGGGCCTGGATCTCGGAGCCACGCATCCTACTCATGGACGAGCCCTTCGGGGCGCTGGACGCCCAGACGCGGCTCGCGATGCAGGAGCAATTGCTGATCGCCCGGGAGGCGACTGGCGCGACGGTGCTGTTCGTCACCCACGACATCGAGGAGGCGCTGTTCCTGGCCGACCGCATCCTGGTCCTGAGCGGGCGGCCCGGGCGCGTCGCCCGCGAGATCGCGGTCCCGTTCGGCCGGCCGCGCCACTACGAGGCGCTTCTGACCGACGCGCGCTTCGGCCGGCTCAAGCGGCAGATCGTCGAGGAACTCCGCGCCGGCTGACGGCGGCGCTCACCGGGCCTTCCCCGGCAAGCCTTCACGTCCGAGAGGGCCCGGAGTGGCATAAGCACCTGCCGACACGAGGGAATATGGCGAACCGTTTCCTTGAGGCGGCAAACCGCCCGAGTTAGCCTGACGCCTCGGTCAACCGGCTTGAGTGAGTTGGGTGATGGCAACTGCGAAAAAGCGTCCGTCCTGGATCGACGGCTACAGCCTGACGACAGCAGAGATCTTCTATCACCTTCCCGATTATCCGCATCTTCTCCAGACCTTCGTCTGGCAGCAGCTCGACCTGTTCCCCCATCTCCCCGAATTGAAGAAGTTCCTGGCGTTCTGGCAGGAGCAGCTCGACGGCCCCGTGCATTCCGTGAAGGTGATGCATTGCCAGCTCCTGAAGCCGGCCGAGCTACGGGCCGTATCGGGGGATTTTTTGCTTCACTGAGGGCTTGCTTGATCTTGGCAAGACCGCTTCGGCTGTGGGGGGCAGTCGCGGTTTCTGCTGGATGAGTCTGGATGCGCCGGGGATGGATTCGGCGCACCGCGGACCGAGTGCGCAGACGAAGGCATCGCTGAGAAAATCTTTCCGACCCCACCGGTT
>NZ_JAKSYL010000178.1 GCF_022829515.1 Methylobacterium sp. J-048 | reverse complement strand
CGCTTAATCCCCCTAAAGCGAGGAAGAGCCAGGATGGTACAACGGTAGCGTGCATAAGGCGATGCAGAATTTGTTGCGACAAAAAGAACAATTCGTCACATCGATTCAGCTTCGATGTTTTTGCTAAAATTTTATCGACTTTAATTTAGGCCATGTACTATCGAAAATTCGTCGCAATTAAATATCCAGCGGCGCCAATAACTACCGCCCACATTACCCCAACCAGCGCAAGCATGATAATTTTGCGAAAAGGCATAGACACATTTTGGAAAGCAATGTGCTTTCCGCTATCCTGAGAAGGAAAATCAAGATTGAGAAATTTGCAGATAGTGTCCATTGCGCGGATCATGTGTGGCGTCACGATTGAATACCCTAACTCCATAAATTCATTTGCACCTTCCGGCATCCGTCGCATTACGCCGATGGGAATGGATCCACCATCAAGCCGGCACGCGGATTAGCCGAAAGAGGTACGCGAGCCGATACGCACCTCCCTCCGAATAAGTTTCAGACGTTCGCCCGGGATCGCGCCCACTCCCAATCACGCTCGGCTTGCATCTCTCGCTGCTGCGCCTCGTAGGCAGCCTGCTCAGCCAGTACCTTCAGCAGCCTGCGCTCCGTTGCGGCCGTTGCCCGGCGCTTTTCCGCCTCGGCTTCAGCCCTCTGCTGAAGCACCTCCTCCAAGGTCGGCGGCTTCACGGGGCGCTTGGCTTTCGCCCTCGGCGGGGTCCTCCGTGCCGCGCGGGGCGATGGCCACGGCCAATCCATTCTTGGCGGCGCTGGTCGAGAGCTTCCGAGAGCAACCTTGGCTTCTGCCAGCGTCATGCCGGCGGAGGCAGCAACACGCTCGGCTGCGGCAAGGCCGGCAGCTCGTTCGCCGGCTGTAGCTCCGCGCTTGGCTAGGGAGAGGCACTTCTCGAAGCGGTCGCGTTCGGTAAGCGTCATGGCAGGGCTCCGGAACTTTTTCGATGCTGCCGAGTGCTTGATGGAAGAGGAAGGCGCGTTCGACGCCGTCTTTTTGAGGAAATCCAATGAATACTAACAAGAGTTTGTTTTCGAAGATCGTCGCTTTTTTTACGTTCAGAGCAAGTGCGTCCGACGACAATGAGGGTTATGAGTCGCGAGATAATGGTAGTTACAATTCCAATTCCGGCAATATGTCGGCTGATTTTGACGGCGACTATCGCAGCGCGACGGCTATATTGAGGGAGCGCATGAGTAAGCGCTTCCCGGATAATTTCTACGCACGGGTGGGATCCGAGATGAACAGCGCGCGCGACTACGGTGACGAGCGTGCTAGCGCAATCGATACGGCCTCGGCCGCAATAGCTGCAGCCCTGCGCAAGGGCGCCACCGTCAAACAGGCTGCTGATGCAGGCGCAGCTAGCGTAGGTATCTAAGGAGAAAGGATCGGCCGACATCACGGCAGCGCCTCAGCTGCATCATGCGCCCGTAAATCATCCAAGAAATCTTCCGGGATGCCATCATGCGCCCAGATCGCCAGCACGTTGTGCCGGAGGAGCGCGGTTTTCTCGATCGCCCCGGAGGAGTGACGCAGGTTCCGGTAGTGGTCGGCAAGCCGGCGCCGAGTGTTATCAGTGAACGGCACCGGTTCTTGGATCTTGCCCTTCCGCTTCGGCTCCGGACGCGCGCCGACCAGAACTCCGACGCCATGCCGCTGATGGAACCGTGCGCGCTCGGCCGGTCCCATCTCGACGTAGGCGCGGTTGATCTTCTCCCGAGCGATGGCGCCCAGGCGCATGATCTCGTCGATGCCGATCTCATCCATGATCTGGGCGAACAGCGTTGGGGCGGACGCGTCGTTGGCAGCGAACGCGTCGTAGACGGCCACCAACCGTTCCTCGGAGGCCGCGTCCGAATTTATCTTACCCCCCTGTGCCGTTTGTGCCGTTTGTGCCGTTAGGTCAGTTTTCGGAGCTATTGGCGCTAATGGCACTATTGGCACAGGGGGGTAAGATCGCTCAGGAACCGGGCTACCGGCAAAAGGGCGGGTGACAGCGACCTCCGGGTGAACCTCGTAGCTCTGAGACTTCCGGCCCTTCACCTCGCCGGCCCGGGTGAAGCGCGGCCGGATCAGCCCGGCCTCGACGAGCTGCTTGCAGGCCGCATCCATGTCGGCCGCGTCCCGCAGCATGCCGCCGACTTGGCGTCGGACCTCGCGGGCGTTGAACTCGGGCAGTCGGTTCTGCCGGAGGTGCTGTGCCAATAGCATCCCACGCCGCTCCACCATCGGAATCGTGGCGTCGCCGAAAACCCGCTCGGCCATCGGCAGGAAGTAGGCGTTCAACAGGTCGGCCGCCGCGGTGACCGCGTTCGGCGAGATGACCTGCGGTTCGGCCTGATCGGAGCCGCCACACCACCACAGGAACTCCAGCACGGCGGACAGACGCAGGGCGTGCCCGCGGGCCTTGCCAAGAGTGCCGGCGAGCAGGCCGCTGGCCACGTGGCAGCGCTCGACGATGTCCCGGGCGAATGCCTCCAGCCGATCCTCAGCCTCGCGGGCGAGCGGCACCAACACCGGCTCCGGGTGGCCGAACTCGTCATAGAGCTGAAGCAGATCGGTGAGGCGGGCAAACGCGCGCTGCATCGGCCCGTCGTCCTGCGCGCCGCGGGCGAGGTTGAAGTCCGGTTTCGTCTCCGGCCACGCCCAGAGCAGTCGCGAGGCCAACCCGTCGTCGGGACCGTTCAGGATCATCTCCAGCTTGTCCGGCTGGACACCACCGAGCACGCCGATGCTGAGATGCCGGATCCGCAGCGGCTCCGGGTTCTTCATCCGGTCCACGACGTAGGCACGCCCGCCATACATCTCGATCGCAAACGCCCGGTCGGAGCCGCCGCCACCGTACTTATCAAAGGCGCCGAGCCAGCCGGCCAGTTCGTCCCGCACGAGCAGCAGGCCGCGCGGCAGACCGGCCGCCAGGGCTCCCAGCGCCTCGACCGTGGCATCCGCCACCCGAATCCGCGGCCGAACCGGCGCGGGCGGCTCCTGCGCGTCGGCCGGCATCGCGGGCGGCGGGTCGCCGTTCTTCACGGCGGTGCGGACCTCGATCTTCCACGCCTCGACCCGGGCCTCGCAGGCCTGCTTGGCGGTGGCGTACTCCTGCTGAACCGCCTCGAATCCGTCGGCCATCCGATCCTCGGCGAAGCGCACGAGGTTGAAGGCTGCATCCATGCTCGGCGACTTGGATGAGGATGGCGGCCCAACCTCCGCGCACCACAAGATCGGCGGTTCCGACCACGCGGTACCGGCCTGGGGCCAGCGCACGTTGGCGATGGTGGCGCCGACGCTGGCGAGAAGGGCAACCGCCACATAGTCCACCGGCGCGGACGCGCCCTTGGCCTTGCGCTCGCACCAGCCGGCCCAGGGGCCGAGCAGATGGAGAGGGAAGGCCGGCGGCGAGCGCCGACCGGTGCCGAGCAGGCTCAGGTCTGGCTCCGGCCAGGAACCAGACCCCCCTGTGCCAATAGTGCCGTTGGCGCCGTTAGGCCTGGCGCGATCACCGTGACGCTGGTCATCGGCTGCCGAACCGAGGCGGGACACCTCGGCGGCGAAGTGCTGCGCCTTCATACGCGCGCCTCCTGATTCGAATGGGGATGGGAGGCGGGCGAGGGCTGCCGACGCTGGCGCTCGCGATCCAACTGCTCGGTCAGATCACCGAGCAAGTTGAGGGCGGCACGGAACTCGGCCGCCGCGCACTTCATCGAGTACCGAAGGCCGGCATCGTCGCGCATGGCCGCATAGTCGCCGGCCATGTTGGCGCGCAAGCTGACGAGGGCCATCAGTTCGGCGATGTGGGCCCGATACTTGTCCGGGTCGCCATATGCGTAGTCGTTGGGGTTGAGGGTGGGGGCGCTCATGCGCGCCTCCAGTTCTCTGGCAGACCGAAGGCGTGAGCCGCGATGACTGCGGCGACGGCCGGGCTGCATTTCAGGCGCGCGGTGACCCGACGCGCTTGAAGGTCGGTATGGGGTGCGGTATCTCTGAGATCGTCAGCCGCCAAGCAGACATTTCCCAGAGCCCTCGGCGTACCAGCGCCGGGGGTTCTGACGTTGTGGGTCAACCTATGCGGCCTCCTTCTCAGCCAGCCGGGCCTCGAAGGCCTGCAGATCGGCCAGCCGCCAGTAGCGGCGCCCGTTGATGCGGATCGGCTGCGGGAACCCGAGCTTCGGGTCGGCCAGCCAGCGGAAGATCGTCATGTCCGACACGCCATAGCGGGCACGGACCGGTGTGGCCGGCAGCAGGTCTTCGCCGGATTTGGGGACAAGTGGGCTCATTGCGTGGCTCCTTGTTGGAACACGCTCAGGATGGTCAGAACTGGGGTGTGTCGCTATTTGTCGATTGTCGAAGTTTGTCGGAGTTTCAGTTCAAGAACTCCGACAAAACCTGTTCGCGAGCTCGGCGGCACGTATCGCGTGAGGCCTTGAAGACATGCGCCATATTTTTTTCACTCATCTCCGCAAGCTCGGCGCGAGGAAAGCTCTTCATAGCCTCTATAACGGCCAATGTTTTGCTAGGCTTAGGGCCGCGCTTTCGCGTCTCTGCGGGCAATCCCAGAGGTTCCGGGCGCACAAATGGTTCAACAGTTGACAATTTACTCGCCTGCCGAGCCGGAGCATGTCGCTCTAAGTCAGGAACAAACAATCTGACGGTGTCATAAACCTGCGCTTTATAGAACCATATTCCTTTGTCCTGATAACGCTCCTCTCTTTCAACCATCAGATACAGCCGCGAGTCGAACGCCGAGCGGTGAAACCTCTTCTGCTGAGACCACCATTCTTTAGGCAACGGAACGTCATAGGTCCGCATGCGCTCCCCGGTTACCTCGTGGATATCAGTGCACTCCGCGATTGCGCGCACATGTCCGTCTTGCAACAGCCGAGGAAGCTCGTCCCACGCCAGCACTTGGGAGCCGATGCTCTCCGTGACCATTGATAGAGCCACGTGGAATGGCACCCAGAGTTCAGACATACCTTGTGCCGACAATCGCCTCGACCTGCGCTGCCCACGCCTCCAGAGCCACCCGCTTCTCGTCGAGGTACTGGTACCGATTGTAGATGCCGGCCAAACCGCCGAGCGTCCCGGAGCGATGGTTCAGAACCGCCTCGGTCACGTGCAGCGGGATCCCGAGCCGGGCCATGCCGGTGGAAGCCGTGCGCCGAAGGTCGTGGAGCCGCCAGGGCTTCAGCTCAACAGCACCAGGATCACGGCCGGCCGTCTCAGCATCCTTGCGAGCGATCGCCAGCATGGCCTTGTCCAGCCGCGCCTTGGTCGACGTGTAGTCCGACATCGGCGCGTCGCCGGACCGGGTGAACACGTACCCGGCCGTGCCGGCGATCCGCGGCACGGCATCGAGGATCGAGAGGGCAGGGGGCGCCAGCGGTACGAGGTGCTCCAGCGAGTTCTTCGTGCGATCGGCCGGCAGGGTCCACAGATCGCCATCGACCTCGGCGCGGACCATGCGAATGACCTCGTCTCGGCGCTGAGCCGTGAGCAGAAGCAGTTGCGCGGCTGGCCCGAACGGGAAGCCGACCGCTTCAGCCGCCCGCCAGACCAGGCGCACCTCGATGTCGGTCAGCACGCGATCGCGGCTTGTCTCAGCCAGCGGCGGCTTGAGCCCGAGGAACGGCGTGGTGGCAATGATCTCGCGCCGCAGGGCGAAGTTGAACAGCGCCCGGGTCGCCGCGAACACGCGGTTGGCGCCGGTGGTCATGCCGGCATCGGTCAGCCCATCGATGAGGGCTACCACCTCGCGCTTGGTCACGTCGCCGATCCGGCGCTGGCCCCAGCGCGGCACGACGTGGTTGCGGAGCAGCGCCTCCTGGGTCTCGGCATAGCCGGCCTTGCCGTTCGGCTTCAGGTGCCGGTCGACGTACAGCGTCACGACCCGCTCGACCCGGTCTTCCGCAGCCATTTTCGCGGCTTCGGCAGTGGCGCGCTTCACCAGGACCGGATCCTGGCCGAGCGCTACCATCTGCAGCGCCTCCCGGGCCCGGGCGCGGGCCGTGACGAGGTCGAAGAGAGGGTAGGGGCCGATCGTGTACTTCCGGGGCTTCCCGGCGATCCGGTAGCGCACCGCCCAGGATTTGAAGCCCGAGGTTTGGACGATCAGATAGAACCCCGGCAGGGCCGCGTCCGGGATCTCCAGACGCTGCGCGGGGCGTGGCTTATGGCGTTCGACGCTTTGCACGGTCAGCACCTTTGCTGCCACAAGACGCGCCTTTCGGGGTAACACCGGGGGATGCAGCTTGGCCTGTTAAGGGCCGTTTTGCAATGTTTGTCGGTGTTATGCGTCTTTGGCGAAAAGGCCAAGCGTTGGAACGAGTTGCGGGCCGAAAATCGTGAGAACTGTTAGGCCCGGTTAGGCCGCTGCGCAGTTCTTAAAATCTTGCGGCCGCAAGGCCGTGCGGGTTCGAGTCCCGCCGTCCGCACCATGAAGACCCGAACGATGGGCGCGTCACTCCTCCGGGATCCGGCCCGGCGGCACCGGGCCCCGGCTGCGCTCGCCGCGGACCGGGCGGCGCTGCCGCTCCGCGCGGACGTCGTCGGCGGTCGGTGGGGCCGACGGGTAGTTCGACGCGAACGGGTTGGGCGGCGCGGACCGCGACGAGCCGCCGAAGAGCGAGTCGAAGAACCCCTCCTCGGCACGGGCTTGCTGCGCGGCCAGGAGAAGGGCGAAGGCCAGGATCGTTCGAAGCATCATTGTCGTCTGCATGCCGGGATCCGGCACGGCTAGCCCGACTTTCCGGCGGATCGGAGGCCGGGTTGGAACCGTGCGGCGGGCGACGGGTTCGCGTTCAACCAATCTGCAACCGTTCCGAACGCGTCCAGGAGTCGAGATGTCCGAAGTTACCTATCGCATCGTCGAGCACGATGGCGGCTTCGCCTACAAGGTCGGCGACGTCTTCTCCGAGACCTTCCCGAGCCGCGAAGACGCGTTGCAGGCGGCCCAGGCCGCAGCCGCCGAGCAGCAGGTCCCCGGCTCCACCGAGGGAATCCGCTACCAGGACAAGGCCGGAAGCTGGCACGACGAGACCGCGCAGGGTAACGATCGCCCCCGCGCCAAGGTCGAGGAGTAGCCCGACCGGGCGTATCGACGGGGCGTATTGTGGCGCGTGCGAAGGCCCTGACCCAGGCGGGTAGCAAGCCTCGGGCTGGCACCAAAGCCCGCCCGAAGCCGGACGCGATCGCCAAACCGGCGCGTCCCAAGGGCGCGCGCCGCACGACCCCGTCACCCGAGACACTTGCGGATTTGGGACCCGATCGGCTCATCGGGCTGATCCTCGGCGAGACCGCGCGCAACCCCACCTTCAAGAAGCTGGTCACCGCCGCGCTCGCCGCCCTGCAGGGGCCGGACGCGGTGGCGGCGATGATCGACCGGCGGCTGGCCGCGCTCGAATCCGCCCAGAGCTATATCGACTGGCAGAAGCGCCGGGCCTTCGCGGCCGATCTCGACGCCACCGTGACGGTCATCCTCAACGAGCTGCGCCCGCTGGATGCCGGCGCGGCCCTCGAACGGCTCCGCCGGTTCCTCGACGGCGCCGACGCGGTGCTGAACCGGGTCGACGACAGCACCGGCGCGGTGCAGGGCGTCTACGAGCGCGCCACCGACGCCTTCGTGGCGATCGCTGCTGGCCTGACGCCTGCCGAGGCCGGACGGATCGCGACCAGCCTCGTCGGCCCGTTCACGGCCGACCCGTTCGGCCCCCTCGGCACGCTGCTGGCGGAGATGGTCCCGAGCCTCGATGCGAACGCGCTGACGGAGATCGACGCCGCCCTCGCGCAGGCGGCATCCGGCATGGCGAAGGCCAGCGGGCCCCGGACCGAGGCCGCCTATCGCCGCAATGCCGCAAGAGGCCAGATCCTGCGCCTGCGCCAGACAATCGCCGACACGCGCAACGACGCCGACGCGTACATCGCCTTGGAGAACGCGATCGCCCCGGGCCGGGAGGACCGCCTGTCGGTCGCTCAGAGGCTGCTCGCCGCCGACCGGGCCGGGGAGGCCCTGGACTGGATCCGACGCGCGCAGGAGCCGGGCCTGCGCATCGTCACGCGGGCCGATCTGATCGCCGGCTTCGACCCGCGCGGACCCGAGCGCGAGCGGCAGGCCCTGGAGATCGAGATCCTCGACGCGCTGGGCCGGGGCGACGCGGCGCAGGCCCTGCGCTGGACGCTGTTCGAGCGCGATCTCGATGCCCCGATGCTGCGTGCCTACCTCGCCAAGCTGCCGGATTTCGAGGACGAGGAGGCGCTTCTCAAGGCGATGGATCACGCCGAATCCTACGCCAATCCGCACCGGGCGCTCGCCTTCCTGATTGGCTGGCCGGACCTATCCCGGGCTGCCGGGCTGGTCGAACAGAAGCGAAAGCTCTGGCAGGGCGAGCACTATACGGTGCTGGCGCCGGCCGCTGACGCCTTTGCCCAGAATCACCCGCTTGCCGCCACGATCCTGTATCGCCGCCTGCTGGATGGCATCCTCGAATCCGGCCGCAGCGCCGCCTACAGCCACGGCGCCCGCTACCTGCTGGAGCTGGACGGCCTCGCGGATCGCCTGGCGGCGGGAGCGATCGACCCGGCGCCGCCCGTCTACCGGGAGGCGCTGCGGCGGGATCACGGCCGCAAGCACGCGTTCTGGGGGTTGTTGCGAGACTGAGACGTTTTCGGCCAAGTCGTTGGGCGGCCAGATAACGCTCCTTGCCTTTTCCGTCTCTCCGACGCGTCGCGATGAAGACGCGCCTGAAAGTCGGTTTGCCTGTTGGATGAGGGATCTGGCTCGTTCATTCCCGTCATTGCGAGCGCAGCGAAGCAACCTAGGGACACGCACCATTCTGAGATCGTGCGCTGCGCTGGGTTGCTTCGCTGCGCTCGCAATGACGGTGTGGACGATCATACGCCCGGGCCGGCCGGGAACGGCGGCCGGGAACGCAAGCCCTATTATGACCCGTCCAGCACCTCGATGGCATCGACGCGGTCGGGATAGAACGCGACGTGCCCCTGGATCTTCGCCACCGCCGGATAGGGTGCCTCGTAGCTCCACACGGCATCGGGTCGCCGCGTGCCGTCGATCACGAGATCGAAGTAGCGGGCATCGCCCTTGTACGGGCAGTGACTGGTCCGCGCCGAGGGACCGAAATGGTCGGCTCGGATGTCGGCCCGGGGGATATAGAACACCGCCGGGTAGCTCGCCTCCTGCAGGCGCACGGCGTTGCGCGTGTCCGCCACCGCCACGCCAGCGACCAGCACGCGGATCCGGCGCGGCTCCGGCGTGAGGGTGATCGGGTGATCCGGTCCCGGCTGTTTCATGGCACTCTCCCAAGTTCGGGTTTCAGCTCGACGGTTCCGAGGGCATCGGCCAGGCGGGACTTCGCGGTCCCGGGCCGCAGTGGCTTCTGCTGGCTCTCGTGCGGCACCCAGCCCGACAGCCACAGCACCTCGAAGGTCGCGCGCACCCGCCCGTCCGGGTCGGAGAAGCGCTCGGCATAGACCTCCGCGGTGCGCACCAGGGTCGCCCGGCGCAGGGGCGTGCGGCGCCGCTCGGTGAGCACGTTGGTCATGCCCATGGCGCGCAAGTCGCGCATCAGCCCGAACGGATCGGCGTAGCGCACCGTCAGGGTGTCGGTATCGGCCACCGGCAGGGCGAAGCCCGCCCGCTGCAGCAGGGCGCCAGCCTCGCGCACCGCCGCGAACGTCGCCACCCGCGGACTGATCCCGCCCTCGATCTCGCTCTCGGCCTGGGCGAAGCTCTGGCGCAGCTCGGTCAGGGTCGCGCCGCCGAGCAGGCAGCCGAGGAACAGCCCGTCCGGCCGCAGCGCCCGGCGCAGCTGGATCAGCGTCCCGGGCAGGTCGTTGACGGCGTGGAGCGCCAGCAACGAGACGGCGAGGTCCAGGCTTCCCGGTGCCAGAGGCAGGACTTCCGGATCTCCGACGATCCGGTTTCCGCCGGGTGCGGGCGAGGCCGCCACATGGAGCCGCAGGGCCTCCGGGTATCGGATTGCCAACGCCCCCGCGGCGCCCGCACCCGGGGTGGCGAGGTCGAGCACCGTCCCGAAGTTGCGCAGCACGGCGCCCAGGCGGTCATCCAGATCCTCGACGACCCGGTCGAGCAGAAAACCGGCGTAGCCGGTCCGTTCGGCCCGGGCGAGGCGATGGCGGGCGAGGGCGGTGTCGAACAGGGCGGCCGGGGCGTTCATGGGCCTGCACATGGCGCTTGCGGCGGCGTCCCGCCAGCATGCTTGTGCAAGAGCAGGGTCGTGGCTCCACACAGGCCCGTGAGCGGCGCTAACATCATGGAACGACTCGGCATCGCCGCCGTTCCTGCTGCGACTGGCCGCAAGGCCGAGATTGATCAAGGAGTGCAGGTCATGAAGCGCACGCTCATCGGAGCCGCAATGGCCCTCGCCGCCCTCACCGCCGCGAGCGGCGCGGAGGCCAAGGGCTGCATCAAGGGCGCGATCGTCGGCGGCATCGCCGGCCATTATGCCGGGCATCACGGCCTAGTCGGCGCCGCCGCCGGCTGCGCCATCGGTCGTCACCGGGCGAATTCCCAGGCCCGGCAGCGGGATCAGGAGATCGACCAGCAGGGTGCACGCCCGGTCTCGGCCCGCTAAAACCGGTCCAACGACCGCATGACGGCGATCGAGGCCGTCGCATCGGCCCTGCGCGGCTTGCCGCGCGGGGTCTTGTCGTTGGTCTACCCGCCGACCTGCTCCGGCTGCGGCGGTGCAACTGCTGATCCCGGCGCTCTGTGCCCGGCCTGCTGGACCGGCCTGCGCCTGATCGAGGAACCCCTGTGCCAGCGCTTCGGCACACCGTTCGCGGTCGATCTCGGGGTCGGGCCGCTGCTCTCCCCTCGGGCCATCGCCGAGCCGCCGGTCTTCGGGCGGGCCCGGGCGGTCGCCCTCTACGACGAGGTCGCCCGCCGTCTCGTCCACCGGCTGAAATACGAGGACCGCCTCGACCTGGCCGGGGTCATGGGCCGGATGATGACGGCGAGCGGCCGGGCCCTCATCGCCGAGGCGGAGTGCGTTGTCCCGGTCCCGCTGCATCGCTGGCGACTCTGGCGCCGCCGCTTCAACCAGGCCGCGCTTCTCGGCCGGGTGATCGCCCGGGGCGCCGATCTGCCGTTCGAGCCGTCGGCGCTGGTCCGGGTCCGGGCGACCCGCTCGCAGGTCGGATTGAGCCGACCGGCCCGGGCCGAGAACCTGAGCGGCGCGTTCCGGGTGGAGGCCGCACAGGCGCACCGGATCCGCGGGCGGCGCGTCTTGCTGATCGACGACGTGATGACGACCGGCGCCACCGGCAACGCCGCGTCCCGGGCGCTCCTGCGCGGCGGGGCGGCGTCGGTGGACCTGCTGACCTTCGCACTCGTCGGCGACGCCGCCGGGTGACGCGATTCAGGCCGTTGCCCACTCGCGGCTCGGGAAACTCACGGCCAGCGTGAAGTCGAACGCCTCCGCGATGCTCTCGTACCAGAGCGAGAACGGCGTCGGCCGGGCGAGATGGAGCGCGCCCTCGGTCTCGGTGCCGGCGCGCTGCAGCGCCGCGCCCTGCTTGGCCGCGAGCCGCAGCATCGGCCCGTTGCCCGACAGGCAGCGCACGTGCAGATCGGCGACGCCCCGATGCCGCGCCGCGCGGGCGATCCGGGCGAACAGGGCCGCCCCGATCCCTCGCCGACGAAACGACCGCTCCACAGCGAAGGCCGCCTCGGCACGCGGCCCGAGGCCGTAGGGCGTTGCCCCGGCGCCCATGGGTCGCAATTCGGCGAGCCCGCGCAGCTCTCCGTCCACGAAGGCGCCGTACATCACGCCGTCGGCCGTGAGCGCCTGCGCGGCATAGGCCCGCACACCGGCTTCGCTGACATTGCCCATGAAGCGATTCGCACGCGCCTCCGGGTCGAGGCCCAGGAAATAGTCGAGCACCGCGTTGCGGTCGGCCGGCCATAGGCGCCGGACCGTGGGGGCCGACACGGCGAGGTGTCGAACGGCCATGATGGATCTCCGGTCTGTGCACGTTGTCGCGCAGGTTGGCCCGGACGTTCCTCCTGAAAGACCGGGATGATTTCGCATCCCGATCCGCGTTGTGCAATGCAGCAATATGACTGAGGCCATGCGCGGGGGTGCTGCCATGCGCCGGCCTGATGGAACGGGTTGCGCAGCTCTGTTCCAGCTTGCTGCGATCCCTGGGCTTGATTCGCGGCGAGCTTGCACGGCACAGGGATGCGGCCCCGGCGGGAACGGCCGACCGGGCGGGGGGTGCCGGTCCGGCGCCGTATCGCATTGCAGGGGACCGGGGGCGTGAGCGAGCAAACCGGGAAGCCACACGCGCCCTCCGCGGAGGCGCGGGCCAGTGCCGTGTCGCCCGGCCCGGTCCACGAACGCTACGAGGCCCTGGTCGCCACCGGCGCGATCGAGCGCGATCCGGCCCAGGCGCAGCTCGTGCGCGCCCTCGACCGGCTGATCCAGGATCTCGGACGCCGCAAGCGGGCCAGCAAGACCAGCGCGCTCGGCTGGCTGTTCCGGCGCAAGGACGAGGTGCCGGCCCCCAAAGGTCTGTACATCTGGGGCTCGGTGGGCCGCGGCAAGACCATGCTGATGGACCTGTTCCACGAGGCCGCGCCGGGACCGAAGCGGCGGGTCCACTTCCACGGGTTCCTGGCGGACGCGCACGAGCGAATCCACGCCTACCGCCAGGCCCTGAAGGCCGGCACCGTGAAGGGCGACGACCCGATCGGCCCCGTGGCGGACCAGCTCGCCGACGAGGCGACCCTGCTGTGCTTCGACGAATTCACGGTGACCGACATCGCGGATGCCATGATCCTCGGGCGCCTGTTCGGCCACCTGTTCCGGCGGGGCGTCATCGTGGTGGCGACCTCCAACGTCGAGCCCAACCGGCTCTACGAGGGCGGTCTCAACCGGGCCTTGTTCCTGCCCTTCATCGCGACCCTGAAGGACCAAGTCGAGGTCGTGCGTCTGGACTCGCGGACCGATTTCCGCCTGGAGAAGCTCGGCGGCGCGGCCGTCTATCATGTCCCGGCGGACGAGGCCGCGCGCGCGGCCCTGGACGCCGCGTTCAAGGGGCTCACCGGCAAGGCGAAGGGGAGAGCGGCCACGATCCAGGTCCACGGCCGGGACGTCGCCATCCCCGAGGAGGCCAGCGGCGTCGCGCGCTTCCACTTCGACGATCTGTGCCGCAAGCCGCTCGGCGCCTCGGACTACATGGCCCTGGCGCGGGCCTTCCACACGGTGATCCTCGACGGGATCCCGGTCCTGGGCGAGGCCGAGCGCAACGAGGCCAAGCGCTTCATCACCCTGGTGGACACGCTCTACGACCGGCACGTGAAGCTCGTGGCCTCCGCGGCTGCCGAGGCGCAGGACCTCTACACGGCGCAGACCGGCCGCGAGGCGTTCGAGTTCGACCGGACGGTCTCCCGCCTGATCGAGATGCGCTCGCGCGAATACCTCGCCTTGCCACATGGGCGAGCCGATTCCGAGGCATCGGGCGCCAGCACCGGGCTGGTGGAGACGTGAGCCGCCCGGGAGTCGGCTCGATCTTCCGCCTGCGGCGCCCGAACTGGCGCGGTGCCGGTCCGCTGGGACCGCTGCTCGGCTCGCCGGCCGCCTTCGTCCTGCTGGTCGTGGCGCTCGCGGCGGGCACGGCCAACTACATCGCCGGGGAAGCCGACCGGGCCGCCACCGCGCAGGCCAACGCCACCATCGCGGGGGTCGAGCGCCTGCTCTCCGAGGTCAAGGACCTGGAGACCGGCGAGCGCGGCTTCGTGCTGGTCGGCAGCGAAGATTACCTGACGCCCTACACCCTCGCGCTGGGCAAGCTCGAAACCGAGCTCGCCGGGCTCGGCGGCACCGCGCAGGAGCCGGTGCGCGTCGGCGGCCCGTCGCTCGCCGGGCTGGTGGCGCAGAAGCGTGATTTCGCCACCCGCGTCGTCGCCGCGCGCCGGGACAAAGGCTTCGACGCGGCCACCGACCTGGTGCGCACCGGCGAGGGCAAGCGTCTCATGGACGCGATCCGCATGGAGGCCGCCGCCCGCCAGGCGATGACGGCGCAGCGCCTGGCCGACGTGCAGGTCCGGGAGCGCTGGCGCGGACTGATCCTGTTCCTGCTGTCCGGTGCGGCGGCGCTCGGCGCGATCGTGCTGCTCGCCCGCCTCGCCCTGGTGCGGCGGCAGGAATCGCTGCGCATGTCGCGCCTGCTCGACGGCGTTCTGGCCAACGCCCCAGTGGGCCTCGGCTTCCTCGATCGGGACCTGAAGATCCGCCATATGAACCGGGCACTCGCCACCATGAGCGAGCGCGGCTTCGGGGCCGATCTCGGCGCCCCGATCTGGGCGATGCTGCCGACCCTGCGCGAGGAGCTGGCGCCCAAGCTCGCCGCAGCCCTGGAAGCGGGGCTGGTCTCGCCGAACGTGCCGGTGGCGGTGCCGACGCCCTCTGCGCCGGGCGGGGTGCGCCAGTTCTCGATGAGTTTCTATCCCCTGCGCGGCGAGGGCACGGCGCCCGGCAGCGGCGGCGACGTGGAGGGCGTCGGCCTGGTGGTGGTCGACGACACGATCCGGCACCTCGCCGAGATGCGGACCCGGCGCAGCGAGGAGCGCTTCCGTTCGCTGATCGAGGCCAGCGCGGCGATCGTCTGGACCGCCAATCCGGAGGGGAGCCTGCATCGGCGCCAGACCGCCTGGAGCCGCTTCACCGGGCAGGACGAGGCCACCTATGCCGGCCTCGGCTTCCTCGACGTGATCCACCCGGACGACCGCGCCCACACCCAGGCCGACTGGTCCCGGGCGGTCTCGACCCTGACGCCTTACGCCACTGAGCACCGGCTGCGCGCCCGCTCCGGCGCCTACCGGCACATGAGCGTGCGCGCGGTCCCGATCCTCGAAGCGGACGGGACCTTACGCGAATGGGTCGGCACCCACACCGACATCACCGAGCGCAAGGAGGCGGAGGCCGCCATCGAGGCGGCCCGGGCCGCCGCGGAAGCCGCCAACGAGGCAAAGAGCCAGTTCCTGGCCAATATGAGCCACGAGCTGCGCACGCCGCTCTCGGCGGTGATCGGCTATTCCGAGATGGTCCAGGAGGAGCTGGAGGATCTCGGCGAGGCCGACCTGATCGCCGACATGAAGAAGATCGAGTCGAACGCCCGCCACCTGCTCGGCCTGATCAACGACGTGCTCGACATCTCCAAGATCGAGGCCGACCGGGTCGAGATCTACGCGGAGGATTTCGACGTGGCCGAGGTGGTCCGCGACGTGGCCGCCACCGTCGAGGGCCTGATCGCCAAGAAGGGCAACGCCCTGGCCCTGGAGCTGACCGACGACGTCGGCCGGGCCCATACCGACGTGACCAAGCTGCGCCAGTGCCTGATCAACCTCCTGAGCAACGCCGCGAAATTCACCGAGAACGGCCGGATCACGCTCGGCGTCGCCCGCACCGCGGAGGCGCTTCGGTTCACGGTCACGGATACCGGCATCGGCATGACCGCCGAGCAGGTCGGCCGGCTGTTCGAGCGCTTCACTCAGGCCGACGCCTCGACGACTCGGCGCTTCGGCGGAACCGGCCTCGGCCTGTCGATCACCCGGGCCTTCTCGGAGATGCTCGGCGGCGCCATCGCAGTCGACAGCCGTAAAGGGCAGGGCACGACCTTCACGCTGACCCTGCCGGCGCAGTTCCAGGGCCCGGAGGCCGAGCACGCGGGCACGACCGGAGAGACCCCGGGCGATCGCCGGACGATCCTGGTGGTCGACGACGATGCCGCGACCCGGGACCTGCTCGCCCGCTTCCTGGAACGCGAGGGGTTCTCCGTCGCGGTCGCCGAGGACGGGCGCCGGGGTCTCGAACTCGCGAGGAGCCTGCGCCCGCGGGCCGTGCTGCTCGACGTGACCATGCCGCAGATGGACGGCTGGGCGGTGCTGCGGGCCCTGCGGGCGGATCCCGAGATCGGCGCCACGCCGATCGTGATGGTCACGGTTCTGGACGAGCAGAACCTCGCCTTCTCGCTGGGCGCCACGGACTATCTGCAGAAGCCGATCGACTGGGTCAGCCTGCGCCACGTCATCGACCGGTTCCGCCCGGTCTCGACCGAGGGCCCGATCCTGGTGGTCGAGGACGAGGCGGACGTGCGCGCCCACCTCTGCGCCTATCTGGGCCGCGAAGGTTTCCCGGTGGTCGAGGCCGAGAACGGCCTGCGGGCGCTGGAGACCGTGGAAGCAGAAAGGCCCTGCCTGGTGCTGCTCGATCTGATGATGCCGGAGATGGACGGGTTCGGCTTCCTGCGGGCTTTGCGCACCCGGCCGGACTGGCGGGACATCCCCGTGGTGGTGCTCACCGCCAAGGACATCACCGCCGAGGATCGCCGCCGCCTCGCCGGCCAGGCCGACCGGGTGCTCGCCAAGGGCACGACCGGGCTGAGCGAGCTTGCCCGCGAGTTGCGGGCGCTGATGCCGGGGCATGCGGAGTCGGATTGAGGCCGCGAGGCCTCAATCGCCGTGAGGATCACACGCCCCGGAACGCCATCACCAGCGCCCCGACCGCGATACCCCACAGGGCGAGCGTCGACCAGATCGCGCGCCGGCCCTCGCTGCGGGCGAAGTGCTCCAGACGCCGCGCATCGCCCGTCCCGGCCTCGTCGAGGCGGACCAGCACGCGCTTGAGCCGGGTCGCGAGGTCGGGGATGTCGCCGACCACGTCGGACAGCACCCGCAGCGCCTCGAAGCCGCTCTGGGCCCGCCCGAGCGGGCCGGCATTCTTGGTGATCCAGCTGCGCACCACCGGCTCGGCGGTGGTCCACATGTCGAGGCGCGGATCGAGCGAGCGGGCCACGCCCTCGACCACCACCATGGTCTTTTGCAGCATCACCAACTCGGTCCGCGTGCTCATATCGAACAGGGCTGTGATGTCGAACAGCAGAGTCAGCACCTTGGACATCGAGATCTCGTCGGCCCGGCGCTGGTGGATCGGCTCGCCGATCGCCCGGATCGCCTGCGCGAAATCCTCCACCGAATGGTGCGCCGGGACGTAGCCGGCCTCGAAATGCACCTTCGCCACCCGGCGGTAGTCGCGCAGGATGAAGCCCAGCAGGATTTCGGCGAGGAAGCGGCGCTCGTTCAGGCCGAGCCGGCCCATGATGCCGAAATCGACCGCCACCAGCCGACCCTCGGCATCGACCAGCAGGTTCCCCTGGTGCATGTCGGCGTGGAAGAAGCCGTCGCGGATCGCCTGCCGCAGGAAGCTCTGGATCACCGTGCGCCCGATCGCCTGCGGATCGTGGCCGGCGGCGGCGAGCTCGGCGGCGCTGTGCAGGCGCACGCCCTCGATCCACTCGGCCGACAGCACCTCCCGGGCGGTCAGCTCCCATTCGGGCTTCGGCACGCGGAAATCGAGGTCGTCATTGGTGTTCTCGGCGATCTCCGAGGCGGCGGCCGCCTCCAGGCGGAAATCCATCTCCATCATCACGGAGCGGGCCAGAATCTCCACCACCTCGCGCGGGCGCAGCCGCTCGGCCTGCGGCGAGAGGGCGTGCACCACCCGGGCCATGAAGCGCATGCCTTCGAGGTCGCGCATGAACCGCTCGCGCACACCGGGGCGCATCACCTTCACGGCGAGCGCCCGCTGCGTGCCGTCGGCATCCTGCACGACGGCCTTGTGGACCTGAGCGATCGAGGCGGCGGCGATCGGCTCGCTGAACGACACGAACAGCGTGTGCACCGGCTTGCCGAGCGCGGCCTCGACCACCTTCAGGGCGGTTTCCTGCGGGAACGGCGGCACGCGGTCCTGCAATCGCTCCAGATCGGAGGCCGCCCGCATGCCGACGATGTCGGGCCGGGTCGCCAGGAACTGGCCGAACTTCACGTAGGACGGGCCGAGCCGGGTCAGGGCGGCCGACAGCCCGGCTGCGCCGTCGCCGAGGCCCGGCCGCTCCAGGGTCCGCCCGAGCTTCAGGGCAAAGCGCAGATGGGCGGGCAGCTCCGACGGATCCACGAGGGCCAGCGCGCCCTCGCGCGCCAGGACGAAGCCGACCCGGCCGCCGCGGAACAGGTTGATCGCGGCGCCGATCATGGATGCACCGGGGCTGTCCCGCCCCCCGCAGCGGGGGGAGGGCGGTGGTGCGCGTGGGCCAAGATCAGGAGACCTTCCAGCCAGAATGGATCGCCACGATCCCGCCCGAGAGCGGCCGGTCGGTGACGTGGCGGAAGCCGGCGCGCTCGATCATGCCGCTGAACGCCCCCCGGGTCGGGAACTTGCGGATCGACTCGACCAGATAGCGGTAGGATTCCGCATCCCCGGCGACGCGGGCGCCGATCCGCGGGATCACGTGGAAGGAATAGGCGTCGTAGATGCGGTCGAGCAGCGGGATGTCGACGGCCGAGAATTCGAGGCACAGGAACCGGCCGCCGGGCTTCAGCACCCGGCGTGCCTCGGCGAGCGCCGTCTCGATCCGCGGCACATTCCGGATGCCGAAGGCGATCGTGTAGGCGTCGAAGGCGGCGTCCGGCAGGGGCAGGGTCTCGGCGTTGCCGGTCACGAAGGCGATCCGGTCGCCCGCGCCATCGACCTTCTCCTTCGCGCGCTCGGCGCCAACCCGCAGCATCGATTCGTTGATGTCGAGCACCGTGACCCGGGTCTTCGGGCCGCCCGCGGCGAGCACCCGGAACGCCACGTCGCCGGTACCGCCGGCGACGTCGAGATGCGCGAAGGGACGGCCCTGCGGCGGCCGCAGCATCGAGACGAGCTGCGCCTTCCAGGCCCGGTGCAGGCCCGCCGACATCAGGTCGTTCATGACGTCGTAGCGGCGGGCGACCGAGTGGAAGACGCTGTCGACGCGCCCCTGCTTCTCGTCGAGCGACACGCGCTCGAAGCCGAAATCCGCGCTCTCGCGCTCCGTCGCCCCGTCCCCGGCCTTCATGACGCTCCCGATGCCCAGAGCCGTTCCCAATCGCGTTGCGCTCGGGAACGGCTCCAAGTCCTTGATGTGACGCGCTCGCTGACGCCGAACCGGTAGCCACTTCGGCGGCGAGCGCTTTAAAGCCCGTGCGTCATAGCGAAGGCCGCACGCATCCGCCATGCGTCCTATCACGCGGGCGGTGACGGATCCTCAGCCGACCCGAGCACGCAGGGCGTCGGCCACGGCGTTCGCCATGGCGCGGGTGCCGATCGGGCTGGTGCCCGCGCCGGCG
Source organism: Methylobacterium sp. J-048 (assembly GCF_022829515.1). Classification (GTDB taxonomy): domain Bacteria; phylum Pseudomonadota; class Alphaproteobacteria; order Rhizobiales; family Beijerinckiaceae; genus Methylobacterium. The sequence goes on along the minus strand of NZ_JAKSYL010000178.1, from coordinate 101,353 downwards.
ATGTCGGCGGTGCGGGCGCCGCTGGCCAGCGCATCCATGACGGCGCCATCGAGCGCGTCCGCGGCCTCGCCGAGGCCGAACGAGTAGCGCAGGCACATGGTCAGCGAGCCGATCATCGCGATCGGGTTCGCCTTGTCCTGGCCGGCGATGTCCGGAGCCGAGCCGTGACACGGCTCGTAGAGCGCCCGGCGCACGCCGCTGGCATCGACCGCGCCGAGCGAGGCCGAGGGCAGCATGCCGAGCGAGCCGGTCAGCATCGCGGCGAGGTCGGACAGCACGTCGCCGAACAGGTTGTCGGTCACCAGCACATCGAACTGCTTGGGCCGGCGCACGAGCTGCATGGCGCAATTGTCGGCCAGCACATGCTCCAGCGCGATGTTGGCGTAGTGCTCGGCATGGACCTTGGTGACGACCTCCTTCCACAGGACGCCGGACTTCATCACGTTGTGCTTCTCGGCAGAGGCCACCCGGCCCGAGCGCTTGCCCGCCAGATCGAAGGCTACATGGGCGATCCGCTCGATCTCCCCCGTGGTGTAGACCTGCGTGTCCACGGCCCGCTTCGAGCCGTCCGGCAGGGTGGTGATCTCCTTGGGCTCGCCGAAATAGACGCCGCCGGTCAGCTCGCGGACGATCATGATGTCGAGGCCCTCGACCAGCTCGCGCTTGAGCGCCGAGGCGTCGGCCAAAGCCGGGTAGCAGATCGCCGGCCGCAGGTTGGCGAACAGCTCCAGATCCTTGCGCAGACGGAGGAGGCCGGCCTCCGGGCGGCTCTCGTAGGCGACGCCCGCCCATTTCGGGCCGCCCACGGCGCCGAGCAGGATCGCGTCGGCGGCCCGGGCGCGCGCCAGGGTCTCGTCCGAGAGCGGGCTGCCATGGGCGTCGAGGGCGCAGCCGCCGACGAGGTCGGTCTCGGTCTCGAAGGTGGCGAGCCCGGTCTCCTTCAGGGCGTCGAGCACGACCTGCATGCCGCCCGCGACCTCCGGGCCGATCCCGTCGCCGGGCAGGAGCAGGAGCTTGTAGCTGGCCATGACGGTCTCGCGGGTTCTCTCTCGACGTGCCGCCGGGCTTTATCGAGGGCGGCCCGCGCTTGGCAAGGCGGCGGCCCGAGGCGGCCCTTGTGTTTCCGCGACGCGGGCGCTACCTCTGCCGCCCACCGCGCGGGTGCTGCATCACGCCGTCCGCGCCTCAGCCGGGAGAGACGAGCCTTGGCCAGAGCCGGCTCAGCGACCGAGACCGCCCACGCCGCTCCGCCGGCGTCGCGGTCGCGTGCGCGTCGCGCCGGGCTTCGTCTTCCGCTTCTGCTTACCCGCCCCTGAGGGCCGTCCGGGCGCGCGCGCCTGGGCCTTCAGGGGATTGTCGGAACTCGCGAACTTCAGCTCCTCCCGGGGCACCACGCCGCGCCGAGCCTTCCGCCGGGCGGCCCGCGACAGGGTAACGTCATGACCACGACCACCAGCACCGCCGCCCGCGAACGCATCGTCATCTTCGACACCACCTTGCGCGACGGCGAGCAATGCCCCGGCGCCACGATGACCCACGACGAGAAGCTCGCGGTCGCCGAGCTCCTCGACACGATGGGCGTCGACATCATCGAGGCCGGCTTCCCGATCGCCTCGATCGGCGATTTCGAGGCGGTGTCGGAGATCGCCAAGCGCACCAAGCGCGCCACCATCGCGGGTCTCGCCCGCGCGATTCCCGCCGACATCGCCAGGGCCGGCGAGGCGGTGCGGCACGCCCGGCGCGGCCGCATCCACACCTTCGTGTCGACCTCGCCGATCCACCTCGCGCACCAGATGCGCAAGACCCAGGACGAGGTCCTGGAGATCATCCTCAAGACCGTGGCCCAGGCCCGCGACCTCGTCGAGGACGTGGAATGGTCGGCCATGGATGCGACCCGCACGCCGATCGACTACCTGTGCCGCTGCGTCGAGGCGGCGATCAAGGCCGGCGCCACCACGATCAACCTGCCCGACACGGTGGGCTACGCCACGCCGGCCGAGTACCGCGACATGTTCGCGTCGGTGCGCGAGCGGGTGCCGAACGCCGACCAGGCGGTCTTTTCCGTCCACTGCCACAACGATCTCGGCCTCGCGATCGCCAACTCGCTGGCCGGCATCGAGGGGGGGGCCCGGCAGGTCGAGTGCACGATCAACGGCATCGGCGAGCGCGCCGGCAACGCCGCGCTCGAAGAGATCGTCATGGCGCTGCGCACCCGCGCGGACGTGCTGCCCTACGAGACCGGCATCGAATCGACCATGCTGACCCGCGCCTCGAAGCTGGTGAGCCACGCCACCAACTTCCCGGTGCAGTTCAACAAGGCGATCGTCGGCCGCAACGCCTTCGCGCACGAGAGCGGCATCCACCAGGACGGCATGCTCAAGAACGCCGAGACCTACGAGATCATGACCCCGGCCTCGGTCGGCCTGAGCAAGACCTCCCTGGTGATGGGCAAGCACTCGGGCCGGGCGGCGTTCCGCTCCAAGCTCGACGACCTCGGCCTGCACCTGTCCGACAACCAGTTCCAGGACGCGTTCGAGCGGTTCAAGGCCTTGGCCGATCGCAAGAAGCACGTCTACGACGAGGATATCGAGGCGCTGGTCGACGAGAACCTCGCCACGGCGCACGACCGGATCCGGCTGGTCTCGCTCTCGGTCATCGCCGGCACGCGCGGCCCGCAGCGCGCGACCCTGCGCATCGCCGACGAGACCGGCACCCGGATCGAGGAGGCGGACGGCAACGGTCCGGTGGACGCGGTGTTCAACGCGATCACCGCCCTGGTGCCGCACAAGGCCGAGCTGGAGCTGTACCAGGTCCAGGCGGTTTCCGGTGGTACGGACGCCCAGGCCGAGGTCTCGGTGCGCCTGCGCGACGGCGAGCGCAGCGTCACCGCCCGCGGCGCCGACCCGGACACGCTGGTCGCCTCCGCCAAGGCGTATCTCTCGGCGCTGAACAAGCTCGCGGCCCACGCCGTGCGGGTTCATGCACAGCACGCGGCGGCAGAATGACGAAAAATCGCGGCCGGGGGTGGACAGCCCCCGGCCACGTTGGTATCAGCCCGCCACCCCGGACGGACTTGGTGGCCGCCGGGGCGGATCGCAGACGCGATCGGGCGCATAGCTCAGTTGGTAGAGCAGCTGACTCTTAATCAGCGGGTCCTAGGTTCGAACCCTAGTGCGCCCACCAAGATCTTCTCAAGACATCCCCGAACATCGAGCGCCTGAGCGGTACCCACCGTGGGACAGGCCGTTTTCGTGCGGGAACGGCGGCGGCCTCATGCGCGACGCCGGATATCCGCGCAGCCTGCGCGCTCGTCGGCGCGCTCGCCCTCATGCACAACGAAATCTAAACTGGCACGATAGCGCTGATGACAATCGCTATCGCCTGCGCAAGCTAGATGTCATAACTATCTCCGCCTGAAGATCGTCTAGCCGTGGCATATCGACGGCCGAACGCGGAGATATCTCGGTTGGTTCGTTTCGCCTCGATTGTCGCCGCGTCCGGGCTCGGCGCCCTAGCGACGTGCGGGTCCGCCTGGGCGGGGCCGGAGATCACCCTCGCGGCGATCACGACGGGCCGACTCTACATCGTCGGGACGACGGAGCGCCCGCACATGCCCGTGGTGCTGGAGGACAAGTTCCGCACCGAATCGGACGACAAGGGCCGGTTCCAGTATGAGCTGATCTACCATCCGGCTCGCTGCATCGTCTCCGCGACGATCGACGGCAAGGTCGTGGAGGCGGTCGTCAGCAATTGCAGCCAGCATTGTGAGGTGGTCCCGCAGAATGCCGCCGCAGGCCCCGTATCGGCCGCCGTGCCGCTGCCGGCGAAGACTGGCCAGGCAGCGGGATTGCCGGCCGCCCCGGGCCCGACGCAGCCGCCGCGATCGACTCCGCAGAACCGGAGGGCCGTCGCGATCCCGCCGGCCGCGGCGCCCGTAGCCCCACCGCGGGTCCAGATCGAGCGGCCGCCGAGGCCGCCGCAGCGGCCGGTCACGCAAGCCCCACCGCAGGCCCGGGCCGTCCAACCCCCTAAGCCGGCGCGTAAACCCCGGCCCACGCCGCGGGAGGCCCCCGACGATGCCGGTCCGCCGATCGCCGATTGATCGGGAAGTCCGAGGCCGCGACACGATCAGCTGACGCCCGGCCGCCGGGGCTCGGGGCCCCATGATGTGACGCGCACCGGATCGCCGGCAGGCTCTGACGATCTGTTCGGAATGTGGGCGGCGCAGATCGTGGTTAGAGCGCCATCCCAACAGATGATGTCCTGCTCTCCGGAAGAGGGGATGCCGGATCGAGGGCGTCGCTCATCGTTCTGAATTCAATATTAAATTCCTTAATCTTCAAGCAATTCATCCGATTGCCGAGCTTTCACGCAGAACAAGCGTTTGCTGCGACGTTTTCACTCATGAAAATTGAGCGGCTTCGATTGCTGGAATAAAATAAATAAATTCTGTATCCGTCAATTCTATACTGTAGATATCTTCTCGGTAGATACTGATCCCGATCCATTACGGCATAACTTTCGAGCCTTAATGTCGCTCGCGAGAGCTACCAATTTTATCAAGAATGCCTAACAACCTATCGTTCTTGAGTTGAGGACGAAGGGTCAATCTTCGAGACAATGAAAACTATCTTTTCGGCTCTCGGCGAGCAATCGGACAAGAACTTTCAGCTCTGGAAAGATGTTGCGCACGCTCGTCTCATGCCGGCGGAACTGTATCGGATCGATGACGGCATCTTCCGTGGTCTATTCGAAGGAACAGATCTCGGATCGCTGCTGATCACCCGTTCGACGTTCAGCGCCGTGCGTGTCGAATCGACACCGACGACGCTCCGTCGGAACGCCAAGCGGGACACCCTTGCCGTCACGATCAAGCTGTCTGGGACGTCGACGTGCGAGCAGTTCGGACGCCAGGCCATCGTGCGGCCTGGCGAGATCGTGGTCCTGGATCGCGGGAGCCCCTCCATCCGCCAGACGACCGGACCGTCCCGTTCCCTGCTCGTGGAAGTTCCGAAGGATCGATTGGAGAACCTTCTCGGGGACGCGCGACACTTCTCGGCTCTCACCATCGGCGCGGATTTCGCCAGCACCGGACTGGTGAGGACGTTCCTGGACACGTTGCTGCGCGTCGAGAGCAACTTCACGCCCGATGCGGCCGAGCGGATGTCGGGGATCGCCGTCGACCTGATCGGGGCCTGCATCGCCGAGCGCCTGGCGAAAGCGATGCCCCGGCCGCTGCACGGCACCGTTGTGGTCCAGCGGGCGAAAGCCCATGTCGAGGCGAATCTCGGCGATCCCACCCTCGACCCGCCCCGGCTCGCAGCTGCGGTCGGCGTGTCGCTGCGCCGGCTCCAGGAACTGTTCCATGAGCACGGCCAGCACATCTCCGACTGGATCTGGCAGCGCAGGCTGCAGATGGCGGCCAAGCGCCTGACCAATCCGGGCTGCCGGCATCTCTCCCTCGGCACCCTGGCCTATGGCTGCGGCTTCGCCAGCCAGGCCCACTTCTCCCGCCGGTTCAAGGACCGATACGGGATGGCGCCGAGCGAGTTCCGGCATCTGACCGATCAGGCTGATCCCTGATCCTGATCGCACGCGACAATCCGCGTTTCTCGCGCCGCAGCCGAAGGTACAGCGCCGCGCGCCGTCGATGACAAGACGCGCCGTCAGCCCTTTCCCGGGCGGCGCCGCGCACCGACATCAGCGCCAATGCCGGGCGCGACGCAGAACAGGCAGATCATGTCCCAGGTGTGCCGGAGCACGCCGATCCTGAAAGCTTGGGCATACATCAAGGTCACACCGCGAACACAGTCGCGGACCTGACGGAGACTAAAAATGCCCCTCGCAACCCGCTTCATCCTCGCCGCCGCCGCGACGATCGCCACGTTTGCCCTCCTGGCCGGCTCATATGTTCAGGCCCTGGACCTCGCCCTGCCGGCTCATTTCGTCTGATGCTGGCAGGTCCGGGCGAGAGAGCACCGAGCAACCCGGCGCTCTCATCGGCTGAGACGATTCGGAAAAGGCCGTCGAGGATCCCCAGATCCGTTCGACGAAACCCTTCTCTCGTACCCGGCACCAAACCGCTTAGCCGCGGCCAGCTCAACAGCTTCGAGATCCCACGGTCTGCCAGCTACGGCGATGACGACGCCTGATCGGATCCGTCGGTCCCTGAACTTGTCGCCGAGCCCTGTGCCTCGCGATCGGGAATTTGGTAGCCGCGCTCCCAGATGCCGTGCTCATCCATGTCGGCCGGATAGGGATTGGCCGTGATCGGCTCTCCGCGATCCCGAGCATGGCGCCCCTCATCACTGATCGCCGTCGGGGAACGGGTCGACATCGTCATCGTGCAAGCCTCCCAATGTTGAATCGGCTCGCATCGTTGTCGCCGAGAGCGATGCGACGGACCGCCTCCCGCGGGATCATCGGATGATCGCCGCCGGCCCGGCCTCGGAGCGCGCGCCCGATCCGGTCACACGCCACACCGTGCCGCCGGCATCGTCGGCGATGAGCAGGCTGCCCTGGCCGTCGATCGCCAGCCCGACCGGCCGACCGCGGGCCTGTTTGTCGGCGTTGACGAAGCCGGTGACCACGTCCTGGGCCTTCCCCGCCGGCTTCCCGTTCTCGAACGGGATGTAGACCACCTTGTAGCCGTTGAGCGGATCGCGGTTCCAGCTGCCGTGCTCGCCCACGAAGGCGCCGCTCCGGTAGCCCTGCGGCAGGCCGGTGCCGGTGGCGAAGGCCATCCCGAGCGGGGCGACGTGCGAGCTCAGCGAATAGTCCGGCATGATCGCCTGGGCGACCAGCTCGGGCCGCTGCGGCATCACCCGCGGATCGAGATTCTGGCCCCAGTAGCTGTACGGCCAGCCGTAGAAGCCGCCCTCCTTCACCGAGGTCATGTAGTCCGGCACCAGATCGGGCCCGAGCTCGTCGCGCTCGTTGACCACGCACCAGAGCACCTTGGTCTGCGGCTCGAAGGTCAGGCCGTTCGGGTTGCGCAGGCCGGTGGCGTAGAGCCGGTGGGCGCCGGTCGCCCGGTCGATCTCCCAGATCGACGCGCGATCCTTCTCTTCGTCGATCCCGTTCTCGGTGACGTTGCTGTTCGAGCCGACGCCCGCGTAGAGCTTCGTGCCGTCCGGGCTGGCAGTCAGGCTCTTGGTCCAGTGATGGTTGATCCGACCCGCCGGCAGCTCGGTGAGCTTGGTGCCGGGCTCGGTGATCTGGGTCGCGCCGGGTTTGTACGGGTAGCGCATCACCGCGTCGGTATCGGCGACGTAGAGATCGTCGCCGACCAGCGCCATGCCGAAGGGCGCGTTCAGCTTGTCGAGGAGAACCGTGCGCAGTTCCGCCACGCCGTCGCCGTCGGCATCGCGCAGCAGCGTGATGCGCTGACCGGGCCTCTCGGGCGGATGGGACAGGCCCTCGAGCCAGCCCATGATGATCTCCTTGGGCCGGTTGATCGGCGGGGTCGGGCCGCCGCTCTCCGCCACCAGGACATCACCGTTGGGCAGGACCAGGAGCGAGCGCGGGCTCTTGAGCCCGGTGGCCACGGCCTTCACCTGCAGGCCGGCCGCGACCTGCGGGGTCTCGCCGTCCTTCCAGCCGATCGCCCGGGACACGTGCATCGGAGGCAGCAGGTACTGGTGCAGTTCCGGCAGGGGCGGGTTCGGCCCGATCTGGGTCTGCGGGTCGATCGGATCCGGCCCGCAAGCGGCCAACGGCAGCAGGGCGGCGCCGGCGAGGAGGTGACGAAACCGGTTCATGCGCGCTCTCCCGGCTGAACGCCGACCCGGTGACGATGGACCAGCTCCGCGCCGTTCCAGACGGTCACCAGCAGAATCACGACCAAAAGCGCCGAAAGAATCAGGCCGGTCGGCACGACGGATGTGTAGGCGTCCCGGCTGTGGACGAAGACGTTGAGGATGGCGAGGATCAGCGCCAGCGCGTTGCCGCCCGCGTGGATCCAGGCGGGCTTCAGCCGCCGGATGCTCCGATCCCCGAAGAAATCGATCGCGCCGGCAATGCCTGCAAAAACCGAGGCGATCAGCCCGACGCTCAGGAGCCAGACCGAGAAGTTGGCCCACTGCATGTTGGCCGTCGACCAGTAGGCGACATCGGTGACGAGGGTCCCGGCGAAGCAGACGATCGGGATCGGCACAAGCATCGGATGGATGGGATGACCGGCGATACTGGCGGTCGATCGCGGGTAAGTATCGGACACGGGGATCCTCGACATACGATCACATCGTTTATCGACGATCTTACCGCTTGCCGACGCAAAGGTTCCGTGCTCGGCGTCCCTGCGACATGGCGCGTCGCCGGGATCGGGACGGCCGACGGCTGCGATACGGCGGGCTCGGCCGGCGCGACTGAGCCCGTGCGGCCCCGCACCGTCAAACCGTGAACGCTGTGTCGTTTTCTAAAATCATTGCTCGGCATCACTATTGCCGAGCCTGTTCAGCATCGCCATTTCTTGTCTCATTCGCGGACAAGCGGCGACGTGCAGTCCAGGATTGAGCCAATGGCCGCTGCAACAGTAGAAAAGCCGCTCGATGTCGGTGGCCCGATCAGCCGACGGGCAGCCGCGCTCGGCAACGTCAAATGGTTTCGTGCCCTCGCCTGGCGAGCCCTGCGCGATGGCGGCCCTCAGGCCACCTTGCGCGCGGCCAACGCCCGGGCAGCGGCCCGCATCATCCTCCGCCAGGCGAAACGGGATGCCTTGGTAAATCGGATCGCGCGAGAAGCCCTTCAAGGGGATCGGGCGTCGTCCTGACTCTCGCTCGGCCACCGATGCCTGCGACAAAGCCGAGGCTGTGATTCCGGGGATGAGATCGTGGCCATCGCGCCGCGGGACGCACGTCCAGCCGCCGGCGCGATGCTGCCTCTGGAGCGATGCGGCATCTCGGTCTCGATCCGCCCTGCGTCGAAGGGGCGGGACGCCACGAAGAGCCGGGGCTGCGGCAGAAGCGGCACTCCGCTCGCCGGCAGCCCTGTCAAAAAATCAGCGCTTGAACTTGCCGTCGTACTTGAACTCCGGCGCGGATTTCAGCTGGTCCTTGGTGGCGCCGATGATCGCCTTCCACTTCTTGGCGTCGGCATCGTAGCCGAGCGCCACGGAGGACGGTGAGACCGCGACGTAGCGCTCGCCCATGCCGAGGAAGCCGCCGACGGAGACGATGTAGCCGACAAGCTTTTCGTGGACGATCGCGAGGTCCTTGATCTCGCCGACCGTGTTGTTCGCGGCGTCGGTGATGGTGAGGCCGATCAGGTTGTAGCTCAGCACCGCGTCCTGCGGCACGCTCTCGAACTTGGGGGCCACCGTCGGGGGCGTGGTGTTCTCGGCGAGGGCAGGACCGGCGAGAACGGCGGCGGCGAGGGTAGCCAGAACGAGGCGGCGCATCGGGATCTCCAGTGGCCCGGAATGGGCGCCTGGAAAGAGCCGACCCGGTCGCATCGTTCCGCCCTCACGCAGAAATGTTAATGCTCGGAACATGGAACCGATCGGATCCCTCGGGCGGGCGCCGCCGGGTCTCCAAGCGGCATGACGGCCCAAGGCGATTGTACGGGTCCACGGCCAGGACAGTTCAGCTGGATCGCGCCCGAACCGTCCCTGGCGGCGAGCGGCCGCCGGACGCATGTCACGGCCGGACGATGACCGGGGGACAGGGACAGTGAGACAGGGAGAAGTCGTGAAGGCGTTGCCGGGCGGCGCTGGTTTAGGCGCCGTCGCGCGGCAGCCGGGGGCCTGGATCGACGGGCTGATCGGCGTCGCGATCTTCAGCGCCTCCCTGGTGGCGACCCGCCTGGCGCTCACCGGCATGGACGCCCTGTTCCTCAGCGCCGCGCGGGCGGCGCTCGCCGGGCTCGCCGGAGCGGGCGCGCTGCTGATCCTGCGGGAAAAGTGGCCGCGCGGGCGCGATATCGGCGCGCTCGCGATCGTAGCCGGCGGCGTCGTGGTCGGCTTTCCGCTCCTGACCGCGCTGGCTCTGCGCACCGTGGGCGCGGCGCACGGGACTGTCTTCGTCGGCTTGCTGCCGCTCTCGACCGCTCTGTTCGGAGCCCTGCGCTCGGGAGAGCGCCCGTCCGCGGCGTTCTGGATCCTGTCGGTGCTCGGCGCCCTCGTGACGGTGGGCTTCGCCGCCCGCGGGCTCGACGGGCCGCCGGGACCGGGCGACGCCTTCATGCTCGCGGCGATCCTGGTCTGCGGGCTCGGCTACGCGGAGGGCGGAATCCTGGCGCGGCGTCTCGGCGGCTGGCAGGTGATTGCCTGGGCGACTGTCCTGTCCCTGCCGCTCTCCCTGCCGCTGGCGCTGGCCCTCAGCCCCGCCCATCCCGAGGCGATCCCGCTGCCGGCCTGGGCCGGCCTGGGCTACGTCGCCCTGTTCAGCATGCTGATCGGGTTCGTGTTCTGGTACCGGGCGCTGGCCCGGGGCGGCATCGCGGCGATCGGGCAGCTCCAGCTGCTTCAGCCGTTCCTAGGGCTGGGCGTCGCCGCCCTGGTGCTCGGGGAACGGATCGAGCCCGCGATGATCGCTGCGGCCATCCTGGTCGCCGCCTGCGTGGCCCTGGCGCGGCGGCTGGCCTGAAGAGTTCAGCCGGCCTTGGCCACCACCTCGATATCCCGGTCAAGCCCGCTCTCGACCTTGAACTCGCGGGTATAGACCTGCCCGTCATGGCGGGCGATCAGCACGTAGTCGCCCTCGGCCAGGGTCACCTGCGGGAACGCGCCGATCGCCTCGCGGATCGTGTCGCCGCCGGGCGTCAGCACCGAGAAGGCGGTGCCGGCATAGGCCTCGGCCCCGGGTGCCGCCACCAGTTTGAGGGTGACGGTGGCGGCGCGGTGGTTGAGGGTCGCATCCGTGACCTTGCCGTTCTCGACGCGCAGGTCGGCCCGCTGGATCGCGTTGGATTCCCCGTAGGTCGAGACCACGTGATAGGTGCCCTCGGGCAGGCGCAGGATCTCCCCCGCCTTGATCCCGGAGCGCACCAGCCGGCCCTCGGAATTGGTCCCCACCGGCACGAACACCGAGAACAGGAGCTGCGCGGCCGGGATCTTCTGGTCGCCGACCGCGCCCGCGAGCTTCAGGGCGCCGGCCGCGACCCGGAGGGTGTCGGTGGCCGGCTGGCCGCCCATCACGATCCGCTTGGAGGCGCTGGCGAAGCCGTAGGTCACGGTCGCCACGTAGGCGCCGGGGGCCAGGGTGAAGCTCGGCTCGGCCTCGGTGGAACGGCCGACGATCGAGGGCCGGGTGCCGTCGCCGCGATCCTCGTAGATCCGCCAGGCCAGGCCCTTGCGCAGCGGAACCCCGGCCCCGGCCAGAAGCGCCGACAGGGACAGCTGTGCCTCCGGCTCGGAAGGCGGCATGCTGGGCGGCAGGCTCGGGCTGGTGATCGACGGAGACGGCAGGGGATCGCCGAGGCGATTCTGAAACACGCCCTGCTGCGCGAGCGCGTTCGCCGGCAGGAGATGGGCCGGCAGGAGAATTGCCACCGCCATCGCGGCAAGCCTCGTGCGCATCGATCGAATCCCCATCACACCGTATCCTGGCCCGCCTGTGCCTCCGGACCATGGCAGCGGCAAGGCCGCACGCTCTTCCGCCGCCGGGCCCTGCATGCCACATCCGGATGCCGATTCCCCAGCGGGACAGGACGCATGAACGCCACCCTCGACCTTCTGACAGCGCGCCGCTCGGTGCCGCCCCTGCTGCTCGACGGCCCGGGGCCGGACCGCGGCGAACTCGAGACCATCCTGACCGTCGCCTCCCGGGTGCCCGACCACGGCAAGCTGGCGCCCTGGCGGTTCATCGTCATCGCCGAGGCGGCCCGGGAGCGGGTCGGCGAGACCATCGCGGCGACATTCCTGGCCGACAATCCCGGCGCGACCCCGGAGCGGCTGGCCCAGGAACGCGGGCGCCTGATGCACGCGCCGCTCACCGTCGCGGTGGTCTCCCGCACAGGCCCGCACATCAAGATCCCAGAATGGGAGCAGCTGCTCTCGGTCGGCGCCGCCACGATGAATCTGGTGATCGCGGCCAATGCCTCCGGCTTCGCCACCTCGTGGCTGACGGAATGGTACGCCTACGACCGCCGCGTGCTGGACGCTTTGGGTCTCGCGCCGTCCGAGAAGCTCGCCGGGTTCGTGCATATCGGTCGGGCCCGCGAGGTGCCGTCCGACCGCCCGCGGCCGAGTCTTTCCGAGATCGTGACCTATCTTTGAGTGCGATTGGTCTCAGAAGGCGCACCCGTGCATTACGATCTCGAAGCCCCGCGCGAGGCGCGCGCCCTGCCGCACAACCCGCTGAAGGCGATCGTCGCGCCGCGGCCGATCGGCTGGATCAGCGCCATGAGCCGGGACGGCAAGCTCAACCTCGCGCCGTACTCGTTCTTCAATGCGGTGGCCGACAACATGGTGGCGTTCTCGTCCTCGGGCCGGAAAGACGCCATGACCTTCGCCGAGGAGGGCGCCGAGTTCGTCTGCAGCCTGGCGACCTGGGACCTGCGCGACGGGATGAACGATTCCTCGGCGCCGTTGCCGCGGGGCGAGAGCGAGTTCGCCTTCGCGAAGCTCGAGACCGCGCCCTCGCAGAAGGTGCGCCCGCCCCGGGTGGCGGCCTCGCCCGCCGCCCTCGAATGCCGCTGGCTGCAGACCGTGCCGCTTGTGCCCCTCGGCGGCGGCGAAGCCGAGAACTTCCTGGTGATCGGGCAGGTGGTGTCGATCTACGTCGACGAACGGTTCGTCACGGACGGCATGGTCGACACGGCGGCGATGCATCCGATCCTGCGCGGCGGCTATTTCGACTATTTTCGCGCCACCGCCGACACCCGGTTCCAGATGCGCCGGCCGAAGGGCGCGGCCGAGTTCACCGGGTCCTAAAACCGCAAGAGAAGCTGACGCAGCGGGGCGTTGCCCGTTCCGCACCGTCCCTCTCCCGGGGGCATGGAGCGCGAGCGGAATGCAACCCGGGACCCAGCACGGGACAACGCGAAGCGTCCGTGCTGCTCTGCGACCGTGCCGCTGCGCGGCGCTTTCTCTGCTGGGTCCCGAATCGCGTTCCACTCACGTTGCAGGTGTCCGGGACAGGGGGCGCTTCGTCCGCCAGGGACAGCGAAGCCTTTGGAGAACGCAAACCGTGGCGTAACTCCGATTGAGGAGTTGTTTACCATAAGCGGCGCAGGTTCCCGGTGTCCTCAGACCCCGTGCGCGCCCGGATGTTCCTGTTCACCACGCCGTCCAGCCCCCCGGAGAGCAGCCCGCCCGCCCAGGCGCCGCGGGCGGCGTCGGGTGCGGCCGCGTCCGGTCCGGTAGTCCAGGCGATCCGCGACGGCGCCATGGCGAGCGGCGTCGGATTCGACTACCTCCTGGCCACCGCCCGGCGGGAATCGGCCCTCGATCCGGCGGCCAAAGCCGGGACTTCCTCGGCTACGGGGCTGTTCCAGTTCATCGAGCAGACCTGGCTCGGGGTGATGAAGAATGCCGGGCCGAAGCTCGGTCTCCAGGCGCAGGCGGACGCGATCACCCGGCAGCCGGACGGCACCTATGCGGTCCCCGACGCCGACCAGCGCCAGGCGATCCTCGACCTGCGGCGCGATCCCAAGGTCTCCGCGACGCTGGCCGGCGCCCTGACCCAGCAGAATTCCGACGCACTGGCCGCAGCCCTCGGGCGCGACCCGACCGCGGGCGACCTCTACGCGGCGCATGTGCTGGGGGCCAAGGGCGCGGCCGCACTGATCTCCACTGCCCGCGCCTTCCCGGCCCGGGCCGCAGCCCTCGACCTGCCGGAGGCGGCCGCCGCCAACCGGGCCCTGTTCTACGACCGCGCCGGCCGGCCCCGTAGCGCCGCCGAGCTCTATGCCAGCCTGTCGGCCGCCGCGCAGGGCGCCGCCGCCACCGACCTGACCGCCCTGCGCCAGGACGGCGCCCCGGCCACGCAGGCGGCCACGGCCTATGCCAGCACCGCCACGGCGTTCGGCGGCACCTCCGACCTGCGCAGCCTGTTCCAGACCGACCAACGCGGGGCCGCCTCGGACGCGGCGGCGCGCCTCTGGCAGGCCCGCAACGCCGCGCCGCCGACCCAGCACCCCGCGCCGACCTATTTCCCACGCTCGGGCACCGAAGCCCCGACCAGCATTGCCGCCATCGAGCCGGCGACCACCGGCGCCCTGGCCGAACCGGCGCCGACCCCGGCCGGTGCCGCGCTCGTCAATCCGCCGCTGCCGCCCCGCCGCCCGGCCGAACTCGCCGGCGCGGGATCCACCCCCGGCATCAGGACCAGCCTGTTCGCCCCCAGGAGCGGCCCATGATCATCCGCGAGTTCCTGGCCTGGACCCAGAACGCCTCGGCCGGCCGCCGGGCCGAGGCAACCACCGCGCTGGCGCGGGCGTACCTCTACGGCGACCTCTCCGCCGACGAGGCCTGGGAGGCCAAGACCGCGCTGCTGTCGCTGCTCGACGACCCGTCGCCCTTGGTCCGCCGGGCGCTCGCCGAGACCTGCGCGGCCTCCGCGCGGACGCCCCGGCCCCTGGTGGTGGCTTTGTCCTGCGACGTGCCCGAAGTGGCCCGGCCGGTCCTGGCGCGCTCGCCGGTGCTCACCGACGCAGATCTGGTCGATGCCGCCGCTTTGGGCGACGAGGCCACACGGGCGGTGATCGCCTCCCGCCATCACCTGTCCCACGCGGTTTCGGGGGCTTTGGCCGAGATCGGCGAGCTCGACACCCTGGTGGTGCTCGCCGGAAATCCCACGGCGAAGATCACCGCGGGCCGGATGCTGCGGATGATCGAGCGCCGCGGCGACGAAGCGGACTTACGCGAAGCGCTGCTTCGCCGATCCGACCTGCCGCCGGAGGTCCGCTACGCGATCGGCCTCGCGGTGGCCGAGGCGCTGTCGCGGTTCGTCACCGACCGCGGCTGGATCGGCACCGAGCGCTGCGACCGGATGCGGCGCGAGGCGGGCGAGCGCGTGGCTCTGGAGACCTGCGACGGATCCGGCGCCGCCGCTCTGGCGCGCCTCGTGGCGCATCTGCGCACCACCCGCCAGCTCACCGCGGGGCTGATCCTCCGCGCCGTGCTCTCCGGCCGGACCGACTTCGTGCAGGCGGCGCTGGCCGACCTGTCGGGCCTGGATCACGTGGGGATTGCCCGCGCCATGCGGGATCCCCGGTCCTTCGCTGATCTGCATCGGAAGGCGGGGCTGCCCGACGCGCTGCTCCCGGCGATGCAGGCGGCGCTGAGCGCCCGACAGGCGGCCGCGGGCAGCTCGGCCAGCCTGCGGGGCGCCGGCCTGTCACGCCGGATGATCGAATCCGCCATCGACGCCTGCACCGACCTGCCGGCACCGGAGATGCAGGCGGTCGTCGCGTTGCTGACCCGCTACGAGGCCGAGGCCGCCCGCGACGAGGCCCGCGAGGTTGCCCGCGCCATCGCGGCCGAGGCGACGGCCCGGGAAGCCGCCCGCCGCGACGCCGCAGCGGCCGATGCCGCCTGGCGGGCCGCCCTGGAGAGCCAGCGCCGCACCGCCTTTGCCGAACCGGAGAGCGCCGTCGAAACCGTCGCGGTGGCACCGGTCGAGACGCCAGATCCGGTGATGGTGGCGCCTGCGATCGTCGCGGAGATGCAAGCCGAGCCGGCCAACCCGGTCGGCGCGATCCTGGATGCGCTGCCCGAGCAGATCCTGGCCTGGTACCGCACGGAGCCGAAGGAGGAGGACCCGGAGGTGCAGGCCGCCATGCAGGAGGTTCTCGACGGGCTCGGCGCCGACCTGCTGGATCAGTTCCGCGCCAGCCGCGACACCGCGGAAGCGGGGTCGGACGAGGCGATCCGGATCGCGGCCTGACCGAGCGATACGAACGTCGACCTATTCGGCCGCGCGCTGCGCGACCGCGTCGACCAAGCCGAACCGGTCGATGCTGTCCTCCAGCCGCAGGGCCGCGTTGATCAGCGCCATGTGCGAGAAACCCTGGGGTACGTTCCCGCGCTGCTCGCCGGTGGCCGCGTCGATCTCCTCGGCGAACAGGCCGACATCGTTGCCGCGCGCGATCAGCCGCTCGAACGCGGCCTTGGCCTCGCGGGTGCGCCCGTCGAGCGCGAGGCAGCCGACCCGCCAGAACGCGCAGGCCGTAAACGTGCCCTCGTCGCCCTTCAGGCCGTCATCCATGCGGTACCGGTAGATCAGGTCGCCGTCGCCCAGCTCCCGCTCGATCGCCGCCAGGGTCGAGCGTGTGCGCGGGTCGGACGGATCGAGCGCCCCGAACAGGGCGACGCGCAGCACGGCCGCGTCGAGGTGGTGCGACTCGTAGGCGCCGGTATAGGCCTGCTTCTCCGGGCTCCAGCCCTTCTCGAGATATTCCGCCCGGACCTCGGCGGCGATCCGCTCCCACTCGGCGATCTTCTCCGCGGGGACGCCCGCGATGTTGCGGCCGATCCGGGCCGCATCGGTCAACGCCACCCAGATCATCGCCTTGGTGTGGACCTGCTGGCGCGGCCCGGTCCGCAATTCCCAGATGCCGTTATCGGCATCGTGCCGGTGGCGGATCGCCCGGGCGGTGAGGTGGTCCAGCACCTCGGGCAGGCGGTCGTTGACCTTCTCGGGCGGATCGTAATCGACCGCTTCCAGGAACACGCAGAGCGCCCGCAGCAGCTCGCCGTAGATGTCGTGCTGGTCCTGGGCCTCGGCGAGGTTGCCGATCACCACCGGGCCGACGCCGTGCCAGCCCGCAAGATGGTCCAAAACCTCCTCCGACGGCATGCCATCGCTGATGCCGTACATCAGCTTGGTGTCGCGCCCGTAGGAGCCGTCGCACTCGCGCAGGAAGCGGAGGAACTCGGAGGCCTCGCGCAGGTAGCCGAGCATCACGAAGGCGGTCACCGTGAAGGCGGCGTCGCGCATCCACGTGAAGCGGTAATCGTAGTTGCGGTCTCCCGGTACCGCCTCCGGCAGCCCGGCGGTGGCTGCGGCGACGATGCCGCCCGTCGGCGAATAGGTCAGAAGCTTCAGGCACAGGGCCGAGCGCATCACCGCATCCCGATAGGCGCCGCGGTAGGAACTGCGGGCGCTCCAGCGGCGCCAGTATTCGGTGGTCGATTCCAGGCGGCTTTGGGCGCCGGCAAAATCGTCGATGCAGGCGTCCTCGTTGTCCTCGCCATGGGTCAGGACCAGGTAGCCGGTCTCGCCCGCTTCCAGGCTGAACCGGATTTCGGCCTCGTCGCCGTCCAGCTGCGGCTGCGGGAAGGCGTTGACGCGCAGGCGGCAATCTCCAGCCTCGAACAGGACGGACCGGCCCTCGACGATCGGCGTGCAGGGGCGGCGGGCATAATCGAAGGTCGGGCGCACCACGAACCGGCCGGTCACCTGCCCGCTCTCGCAGGTGAGCATCCGGATCAGACGGCTCTCGCCCTCGCCGTCGGGCCCCTCGTCGGGCTCCGGGCTCGGAGGGTTGACCGGCATCAGGTCGAGGAGCCGAGCGCGCCCGGTGGCGGTGGTGAAGGTGGTCTCGAGGATGTTGGTGTCCGGCACGTAGCGGCGCGTCGTGCCCTCGAGCCCGTCGAAGGCGAGGCTGCACGCGCCGCCCTTGTCGTCGTCCAGGAGCTTCAGGAACAGGGCCGGCGAGTCGTGACGCGGCCAGCACAGCCAGTCGATCGAGCCGTCCCGGGCGATCAGGGCGCAGGAATGGGTGTCGCCGATGAGGGCGTAATCGCTGATGGGCTTCGACACGGGTCTTCCGAATGGCGTTTGCGCCGATGGTGCGGCGCACTCAGATCCCGGTGAGGTAGCCGGGCCGGACGGGGCGGGGAGTCCGGCTCGACGATTCGCCGCACGGGCCGCGACCCGTCAGCCGCCGGGCCGGGGCAGCATCCGGTCGCTGATGATCCGCCGCTGGATCTCGCTGGTCCCCTCGAAGATCGTGGTCAGGCGCGCGTCGCGCCAGTAGCGCTCGACCCGGCGCTCGGTGGTGTAGCCGTTTCCGCCATGGAGCTGCATCGCCTGGTTGGTGACCCGCACGGCCATCTCGGTGGCCAGGAGCTTCACCATCGCGGATTCGCTCTCGGCCGGCTCGCCCTGGTCGAGGAGGTGGGCGACCTGATGCCAGAACGCCCGCGCCTGGGCGACCTCGGCGGCCATGTCGGCCAGCGCGAAGCGCAGGGCCTGGAAATCGCCAATCGGATGGCCGAACTGGACGCGCTCCTGCAGGTAGGCCTGGGTGTCCTCCACGGCCGCCCGCGCCACGCCGACCGCGCGCGCCGCCGTGTGGACCCGGGCGATGTTGAGCCCGCGCTGGACCGAGGCGAAGCCGCCGGAATCGGCGTCCGCCCCCTGGTCGCCGTAGAGCCCGGTGAGCCGGTCGCTCTCGGGCACGCGCACGCCTTCGAGGTCGAGCTCGAAGGTCTGGAAGCCGTGATAGCCGATCTTGTCGATCACCCGGCCGGTCATGCCGGGGGGGAAGCTGTCGCGGTCCTTCACCACCAGGAACGGCTCCAGGCCGGCCGAGCGCGATTCGCCGGGCTCCGGATCGCGGGTGCGGGCCAGGACCTCGACGAAATCGGCGCCCTTGGCGAAGCCGGCCCAGCGCTTGGTTCCCGTGAGCACCCAGTCGTCGCCGTCCCGCACCGCCCGGGTCTGCACCCCGGCGAGGTCGGACCCGGCATTGGGCTCCGACAGGGAGATCGAGCCGATCCAGGCGCCCCTGGCCGAGCGCCGCAGCAGGTCGGCCCGGCGCTCGGGATCGAGGGTCTGGGTGCCGAGCCCCTGGCCGCGGGCCAGGATGCTGCCCACCGACAGCCAGGCCCGGGCCAATTCCTCCGAGACCAGGCAGTACTCGAACACCCCGAGGCCGAGGCCGCCCTGCGCCTCGGGGATCGTGATTCCGAACCAGCCCTTCGCGGCCATGGCGTCGATGAGCGAGCGGGGCATCTCGGCCTTCTGCCGGTCGAGCTCGTCGGCCAGCGGCAGGACCGTCTCGGCCGCGAAGGCCCGGGCCTCGGCCTGGAGCGCCGCGCGAGCCGGCGTATGCCAGGGCGAGACCAGTTCGGGCGGCTTCGGCGCGATCGGATCCGGCTTGGCCGCCTCGGTGGTCATGGTCTCTCCCGGAATCCAGTCGCCGCCGCTGCTACGGCTGTGCTGGAAACACGCGCTTACAAAATGGTTCCCGCAAGCATCTTCGAATAGTCGGCGCGTCGGCGCATAATACCCTGATGACGCTCGCCGATCCGCTCGCCGATTCCTGCGCGATGAACGCACCCGCCACACCCCACATCCTCGTGGTCGAGGACGATCGCGAGATCTCGGCCCTGGTCGCGCGCTACCTGCGCGGCAACGATTGCCGCGTGACGCTGGCGGGCGACGGCACCGAGATGGACCGGGCGCTGGCGGAATCGCGGATCGACCTGATCGTGCTCGACCTGATGCTGCCGGGCGAGGACGGGTTGAGCCTGTGCCGGCGCCTGCGCGCCGCCTCGCAGATCCCGATCCTGATGCTGACCGCGAAATCCGAGGAGGTCGACCGCATCCTCGGACTCGAACTGGGCGCCGACGATTACCTCGCCAAGCCGTTCAACCCCCGGGAACTCCTGGCCCGGATCCGGGCGATCCTGCGCCGGGTTTCTGCCGAGGCGCCGGATCCGGACGAGCGGCGGCGCCTGCATTTCTCCGGCTGGACGCTGGACGTGTCGCTCCGGCAGGTGCTGTCGCCGGAGGGCGCCCGGATCGCCGTCACGGGGGCGGAATTCGACTTGCTGCACGCGCTCTGCCTGCGGCCGGGCCGCGTGCTGTCGCGCGACCAGCTCCTCGACCTCACCCAGGGCCGCACGGCCGGACCGTTCGAGCGCAGCATCGACGTGCTGATCTCGCGGATCCGCCAGAAGATCGAGCGCGACACGCGCAACCCCGAATTCATCCGCACGATCCGCTCGGGCGGCTACCTGTTCACCCCCGAAGTGACCCGGTCATGAGCGCGCTTCCCAAGGCCTTCGGACACCTGCGCGCCCGGCTGCGCCCACAGAGCATCGCGGGCCAGATCGCTCTCTTGGTCGTGGCCGGGATCGCGGTGGCCCATATGGTCGCCACCGCGGCGTTCCTGCTCCTGCATGAACCGCAGAACCCGGACACGCTGCCGGGCGTCGCCGCGGGCCGGCTGTCCACGCTGGTGCGACTCCTCGACGAGGCGGACCCGGCCGTGCGGCCGGCCCTGCTGGCGAGCGGGCGCAGCCTGCCTCTGGTCCGGGTCGAGGCCTGGGACGGGACGGTGCCGCCGGGCGCGGTGCCCGTGCCCAACCTGCCGGTCATCAACCGCCTGCGCGTCGGCGCCGGTCGACCGGTGACTGTCGTCGATCTCTCCGCCATCGATCCCGACCAGGCGCAATCGGACGGGTTGCTGCATATCGGGGTGGTGACGCCGACCGGGGCGACCCTTCAGGCCACGCTGCCGAACGCTCCCCTGCACCCGCCGCGACAGAGCGCGCTGATCTTCACCGTCGTGTTCCTGGCGCTGACCCTGGCGCTGCTCTGCGTCTGGGCGACCCGGGCGCTGACGGCGCCGCTGGCGCGACTCGCCGGCGCCGCGGAGGCGTTCGGCACGCGGGACGACCACGTCGCCCTGCCGGAGGCGGGCCCCCGCGAGGTGCTCGCCGTCTCCCGGGCGCTCGACCGGATGCGGGCGCGGGTGCGCCGCTTGATCGACGACCGCACCCAGATGCTGGCGGCGATCAGCCACGACCTGCGCACGCCGATCACCCGCCTGCGCTTGCGCGCCGAGTTCATCGAGGACGACCACACCCGCACGGCCACCCTGCGCGATCTGGATCAGATGAACGGCCTGGTCGAGGCCGCCTTGTCCTTCGTGCGCGACGGGCAGACCCGCGATGCCGGCAGCCTCAGCCTCGTAGACCTCGCCTCGGTGGTGCAAACGGTCTGCGACGACTTCTCGGATTTCGGCGCCGCGGTGAGCGTCGGACGCAGCCGGCACGTCCTGGTGCAGGGCCGGACGGAGGAGCTGCAGCGAGCGATCACCAACCTGGTGGACAATGCCGTGAAGTACGGCGGCGGGGCGGAGGTTCGGATGGAGGCGTCCGAGCGGGGAATCCGGGTCTGCGTGCTCGATCATGGGCCGGGCATCCCGGAGGCCGAGCGCGACGCGATGCTGCAGCCGTTCGTGCGCGGCGACCGGGCCCGTAACCTCAACGAGGCCAGCGGCTTCGGCCTCGGCCTGTCGATCGTACTGGCGATCGTCGAGGCGCATAACGGCCGGCTGGTCCTGGAGAACCGGCGCGAGGGCGGGCTCTGCGCCGCCATCGAATTGCCCCTGGCCGCGCAGGTCTATGCGGGGCGGACGGTGCGGCCGGCCTCGCCGCTGCCGGCCCGGGCGGCCTGAGACCGTCCGAGCCGGGTTTCCGTGGGTTGGATCAGACCGCCCGGACGTTCTGCAGGAACTGGAAGACCTCGGCGCGAAGCCGCTCCGACTGGGCCGCGAGGTCGTCCGAGGCCTGGGCCACCGAAGAGGCAGCCTGGCCGGCATCGCCGGCGACGCGGGCGACCTCGGCGATGCCGGTGGTCATCCCGCTGGTCCCGGTCGAGGCCTGCCCCATGCTGCGGACGATGTCCTGCGTGGTGACGCCCTGCTCCTCGACGGCGGCCGAGATGCTGGTGGAGACGTGGTTCATCGCCTCGATCTGGGACACGATCCCCTGGATCGCCTCGGAGACGCCGCCGGTCACCGCCTGGATCGACGCCACCTGACGGCCGATCTCTTCCGTGGCCCGGCTGGTCTGGGTCGCGAGTTCCTTGACCTCGGCCGCGACCACCGCGAAGCCGCGGCCAGCCTCACCTGCGCGGGCGGCCTCGATCGTGGCGTTGAGGGCGAGCAGGTTGGTCTGCCCGGCGATGGTCGAAACCATGCCGACCACGTCGCCGATCCGGGTGGCGGCGGCGGCGAGATTCGCCATCGTGCCCTCGGCCCGCTTGGCCTCCTCGACGGCCGTGGCCGACATGCCGGCGGCCTGCTCCACCTGGCGCCCGATCTCCTGCACGGTGGCGCCGAGCTCTTCCGCCGCGGCCGCGACCGCGTCGACGTTGTCGGCGGTCTGGCGCGCGGCGCTGGCGACGCTGGTCGAGCGCTCCGAGGTGCCGGCCACGGCGACCCGCATGGTACCGGACGCGCCCTGGAGCGCCGCGACACCCCGGGTCAGCCCCTCGGCGATACCGCCGACCGAGCGCTCGAAATCGTCGGCAAGGTCCTGCAGCATGACCCGGCGGGCCTGCTCCTCGTGCATCCGTGCCGCCTCGGTCGTCCGCAGCTGCTGCGCCGCCTCCTCGAGCGACACGTCGCGGATGGTGACGACGGCGCGGGCGATATCGCCGATCTCGTCCCGGCGGCGGCTGCCCGGCACATCGGTGAGGGCCTGGCGGTCGGCGAGGGCCTTCAGCGCCCGGGTCAGGGCGCCGAGCGGCGACACGATCGAACGCGCCAGCCGCAGGCCGAGCAATGCGGTTCCCGCCAGGACGCAGAGCCCAATCAGGAACAGCGTGCGTGAGAGGGCCTGCACGGCGTCGATCGCCTCCGCCTGGGACTGCTCCGCCACCACATTCCAGGGCGCGCCCAGGACGCTGACCGGCGAGGCCGCCGCCATGTGCGGGCCGTCCGCAGCCGGGAATTCGAAGCTGCCGCCGGCCTTGAGGCGATCGGCCTCGATCCCGAGGCGCGCGAGGCCGGCGCCGGCCTTCACCGCCTGGTTCAGCGGCGGGTTGCTGCGCAAGCGCCCATCCGCGCCGGCGGCCAGAACCTGGCCGGTCGCGCCGAGGCCGGTCCGCTTGGCGAGCGCCTGATCGAACAGGGTCGGCGTCACCCGCATGGCGATGAAGCCGATGCGTTCCGCGGCCTGGGCCGTACCCATGGCGACGTTCGCCCGCTTGGTCATGGCGCGGCCGATGAAGGCGGCCGGCACGCCGTCAACCGGATAGGCGGAAAAGTCCTCGAACAGGACCGTGCCCGGGTCGGCGGATTTCAGCCGCTCGACCAGACGCGCCAGCGCCGTGCCCTTCAAGCCGTCATCCGCCACCGACTGGGCGAAATCGCCGCCCTTGGTGGTCGTGTAGACGATGCGGCCGTCGTCACCGAGGAACAGCAGGTCGGCGTAACCGGCTTGAGCGATGAGCTTGCGCGCGACCTCCTGGACCTTGACGTGGCGGCGCCCGTACATGCCGGTTCCGTCGAGCGCGACCCGGGCCTCGACGGTCGGCGGCGCCCGGAATGTATCGACGACCGCGGCGGTGTCGGGCTTGGCGGGGTCGAGGGTCTCGATCAGGTCAGGGAAGTTCGAGACGATCTGCGGGTGCGCCGCCGCGGCGAGGAAATCGGCCTGCATCCGGTCCGCCACCAGTTCGATCCCGTCCCGGCGGGCGGCTGCGGCGAGCTGCAACCGCTCGTTCGCCGCATCGATCAGGCCGGCTTTGGCCGAGTACCAGCTGAAACCGCCCATCGCGGTGGCGCTGAGCAGCGCCAACCCGATCGTCATCGCCGGCAGGCGCGAACTCAGCCGCGAAAGCATCACCATGATAGGCCTATAACGTCTTCATATGGTCAAATCGGCGCAACCTAAGGGCAATGTCACTAAAATACGGTAAATATCGGCCAGATAGCGGGAGTTTGCTGCGCAATTGTCAATCTATCCGCACAATAGACCATCCAATATTTCTCGAACAGCATCCACACAAAAGAGCCGGCTGTTCAAGAAAAAGCGCCGGATCCGCATGAAGACGGCCTTCGAAAACCAATGCTGCGCGCAAGACGACCCGTTCTGCGCGCCGGACGGCTCCGCCCAGCCGCCGCGACCGCGCTCATGGACGCTCGGGCCCGGCGCTTGCTGGCGATCGGGACGCGTGGGCGCGAATCGGTGGCCTGCCCAGGCGACTCCGCCTAGAGCATTGGGGAAGCGCCAAGATTTTCACCGAAGACCTCCACCTGGACCGAGGGGACCGGATGATGAGCCAGACCAGCCGAGACGAGGCGCGCCGGATCGCGCTGATCGGGGCTCCGATCGAGGTCGGCACCAGCGAGCCCGGCGCGCTCATGGGCCCGGCGGCGCTCCGTACGGCCGGCCTCGCCCGGGCCCTGTCCGATCTCGGCCACGCGGTGGTCGATCACGGCGACGTCGCGCCGGACGGGCCGGCCGACGGACGGGGCCTGCCCGCCGTCGCGGCCTGGACCCGCGCCCTGTCCCGGGCGGTCGAGGCCGCTCTCGGGGCGGGGTCCATACCGCTCGCCGCCGGCGGTGACCACAGCCTGTCGCTCGGCTCGGTGGACGGGGCGATGCGCCACTGCGCCCGGGAGGGCCGGCCGCTGTTCGTGCTCTGGCTCGACGCCCATGCCGATTTCAACACGCCCGAGACCTCGCCCTCGGGCAACGTCCACGGCATGCCTCTGGCGGCGCTCTGCGGCGAGCCGGGCTTCCCCAGGCTGTTCGCCGAGCCGGCGCCGGCCCCGCTGCCGCCGGAGCACGTCCACCTGTTCGGACTGCGCTCGATCGACGCCGGCGAGCGGGCTTTGGTGACGGCCCGCCGGGTCGGCGTCACCGACATGCGCACCATCGACGAGTTCGGTGTCGTCGCGCCCCTGCGGCGCGTGCTCGACCGCGTGGCCCGGGACGGCGCGCATCTGCATGTCAGTCTCGACGTGGACTTCCTCGACCCGTCGATCGCCCCCGGCGTCGGCACCACCGTGCCGGGGGGCGCGACCTTCCGCGAGGCGCACCTGATCATGGAGATGCTGCACGATTCCGGGCTGGTCCGGTCCCTCGACGTGGTCGAGCTGAACCCGTTCCTCGACGACAGGGGTCGCAGCGCCCGGGTGCTGGTCGAGCTGGTGGCGAGCCTGTTCGGCCGGCGCATCCTGGACCGGCCGACGCAGGCGATCGAAGCGGTGTCGAGCGATCAGAACGGCCGCCATTGATGGCGGGCGGCCAAGCGGACGCTCACGACCCAGCCGAGGCACCGGCCCGCCAGCGGTCGAACGGGCGCGTCCACCTGCGCGCCGGGCCGGTCGGCGGCGCCGGCCCGACCCGGATCCTGGATCTTGCCGAATCCGGCCCGTCAAGGCTGCGCTTCCCGCGCGGGGAGGGGGCGCTGGAGGCGGTCCTGGTCAACACCGCGGGCGGGGTCGCGTGCGGCGATGCCTTCACGATCGCCCTGGATCTCGCCCCGAGGGCTGACCTCGTGCTGACCACCACGGCGGCCGAAAAAATCTATCGCTCGGACGGGCCGGTGAGCCGGATCGAGAACCGCGTCACCCTGGGGGAGGGGGCCCGACTGGCCTGGCTGCCGCAGGAGACGATCCTGTTCGATCGCGCCCGGGTGCGGCGGCGTTTCGAGGCGGATTTGGCCGAGGGCGCCGCCCTGCTCGCCGTCGAGATCGTGGCCTTCGGGCGCGCCGCCCAAGGCGAGCGGATCACGGACGGCCTGTTCGCGGATGCCTGGCGCGTGCGCCGGGCCGGCCGGCTCGTCTACGCCGACAGTTTGTTTCTCGATGGCCCGATCTCCGATCTCCTGGCCCGGCCGGCGATCGGCGGCGGCGCCCGGGCCTGCGCGACCCTGCTGGACGTCTCCGCGGGCGCAGAGGGGCGCTTGGAGGAAGCCCGCGCTCTCTTGGAAGATGCCGCCGCGCCGGGAATCGAAGCCGCCGCAAGTGCCTGGAACGGCCACCTCGCCATCCGCGCACTGTCGGACGGGGTCGGTCCCTTGCGCAGCCTCGTTGCCCGTGTCCTGGCCCGCTACCGTGATCGGCCGATGCCCCGGGTCTGGCAGAGCTGACGGGTCCGCCGCCCCATCGAAGACCGGCACGACTGCCATCGACCCGCATATTCCTGCGTAGAAGCCGCATACCGGCCGTTGCCTGCCGCCGCCCACCTCTGCTAGAGACGCCCACCCGGAGCCGGCCGCCAGGCTCCGAGGGCGACGCCTCGGCGTCGCGACGAGGGGCCTCGTGGCGGAGTGGTTACGCAGAGGACTGCAAATCCTTGCACCCCGGTTCGATTCCGGGCGAGGCCTCCATTTTTTGCATATTTGAACGCCATCGCGATCATCACGCGGGTGTCAGCAACGGTCATACGGCCCGTCCAGAACGTCGCGCCGAACGGCCGGCATCGATTGCGCGATGATGCGTCATTGGTTTCCCGCTAAAGACTTCGCGACGCCCGACGCCGTCATTGCGAGCATAGCGAAGCAACCCAGTGCAGCGCGCGATCCCCAGATGTGGCGCGTCCCTAGGTTGCTTCGCTGCGCTCGCAATGACGACCCAGGACAGCAGTCCCAGCGATTCAGCCGGCTTCCGTATCAGGCTGCCGCGACCTGGGCCAGAAACGTCTCGATCGCCCGTTGCAGGCTGTGCGTGCCGGCATTCACCTGCAGGGCGCTGCTCCGGACATGCTCGGCCTGCTGCTCGTTCGAGGCCGCGGTGGCGCGTACGCCCGCCACGCTGTCCGAGACCTTTCGGGATTCCAGCGCCGCGCTGGTGATCGCCCGGGCGATCACCTGGCTCGACTGCCCCTGCTGGTCCGCCGCCACCGCGACCTCGGAGGCGATGGAGCTCATCTGCGCGATCGTCTGGCCCACCGTGCCGATCGAGCCGATCGCCCCGACCGTGTCGGCGGCCGCCGCCTGGATCGCCCCGATGTGATGGGCGATGCGGTCGGTCGCCTGCGCGGTCTGCGCCGCCAGGTTCTTGACCTCGGTGGCGACCACGGCAAAGCCGCGGCCCGCCGCACCGGCGCGCGCCGCCTCGATCGTAGCGTTGAGGGCCAGCATGTTGGTCTGCTGGGCGACCGCGCGGATCAACGCGATCACGGTCCCGGCCTCGTCGGCCGCCTGCGCGAGGGCCGTCACCGTCGCCACCAACCCCTGCGTGTCGGAGAGCGCCGTCGACGCGATCACGCTCGTGTGCCGCACCTGGCTCTCGATGTCCCGGGCCGCGACCGACAATTCCTCGGCGGCACCGGCGATGCTGACGACGACGCCGGCGGTCTGGTCGGACGCCTCCGCGGCGACGGCCACCTGCGCGGTCGTCTCGCCGGCGAGGCCCGAGAGCGCGTCGGCCGAGGCCTGCATGGCCTCCGCCAGGGCGGCGAGATCCGTCACCGTGCGATGGGTCTCGCTCTCGAAGGCCCGGGTCGCCGCGGCCAGCCGCTCGGCCCGGACGAGGTCCCGGGCATTGCGCGCCCGCGCATCGCCATCGAGGGTACGCCTCTCGATCATCGCCGCCTGAAACGCCGCGATGGTGTGGGCCATCTGGCCGATCGCGTCCTGCCGATCGGTGAACGGAACCGCTTCGTCGAGCCGATCGGCGGCCAGGGCCTGCATGGCAGCTTTCAGCCGCGCCAGGGGTCTTTGGATCTGGGCGACGACGATCCAGATCGCGGCGACCAGCGCCAAGGCGAGCGCCACGGCCGGCAACACGATCAGCGCGACGATGGCCCGGCTTTGCTCCAGGGAGCCTGCCGCGCGCTGGTCGTTGAGACGCGCAAGCACCTCGCGACCGAGCGAGCCGATCTCCGCGATCATGCGCTCGCGGTTCTTCACCGTCGCCTCGTCGGTCGCTTGGATCAGGGCCGCCTTCGGCGAGATCGTCAGGCCGAGTTCGGCCGTCTCGGTCTGGTAGGCGACGAATTCCTTGACGAACAGGTCGAACTTGCGCCGGCGCTCCGGCGGCAGGTGGTGCTCCATCGCCTCCAGGAACGGGACGCGGACCTGCTCCACCGCGGCCAAGGCCTCCTGTAATGCGGACAAGCGTGTGCGCGCCTCGGTGGTGTCTTCGGCGGTGTAGAGGGCGGTGGCCTGCACGACCGCGTGCTCGATCGCCTGGCCGAGTGCCCCGGCCTGGAGGCCGGCATTCCAGATCCTGTCCGTGACGGCAGCACGCTCCTGCTCCCACAACGATTGCCGGACGGCGAAGGCCGAGATGCCGACCGCCACGAAGCCCAGCAGGCCGACAACCGCGGCGAGCTTCAGGCCGAAAGAATTGCGCATCTGGAACACAAGGGCCTTCTCAATCGTACCGACGCGCGATGGCGTCGCCGCAATGCAATGTGTCGAGGGGTGAATATGCAGTCCCGAGACGATGCGGTGATCCCTCGGGAAGCCAGTCCGGTCTTCGGGAAGCGCCCCACAGCCACCGTCGAACGTGGCTCGGATCGCCAGGAACGATGCGGACGAGCTATCCGCAGGGCCGAAACTCAGCCCGACTTGATCGGTGAGAGCGACGATGACGGGACAACGCCGTGGGACCGGCGATCGGCAATGCAGACATGGGCAGGCAAGTCAGGGCGTCTAGGCTGATTTCATCGCACCTATAGAGATACCGGTAAAGATTTTAGCCGTCAATACACGTCAAAGTTGTCAATACTTGAGCGCCGAATCTATAAATATCCGCTAATTTTTGAAGGTTGTTCCTTTACAATATTTACCCGAGTCGTTTATTTGAGCAGTCAAACAAAAGATACCGAATGAGAAAGCGGAAACAGAAACATCCGCGTCTTACGCCTTTGAGTTTTGTGTTCAGAGATGCGGCAATCGGGATGACGGCCGACGAAGCGAGCAGCGTGGTTCGCTCACCTGCGCAGGCGACCGGGATCAACCGGCGCACCGCGGGTCGAGGCGGTGCGCGACAGGGTGGCGGCGAACGAGGCCGGACTGTTCAGTTGTATCCGCTTGCGCGCGCCACGGAAGCGTTTGCCGGTTCGGCGCAAGCGAGCGCGTCAGCGCGCACCGAAACGCGCTTGCTCCATCCTCGACCGCGTCATGACACAGTGACCCACAGCATCACCCTCGACAGACTCCGCCAGGGATCGCAAGGGTCTCCGAAGGCCGCGTTCGAGGGGCGCCGATGCTGGCGATACGGGAGGCGAGCGCGGGTGGGATCAGCGTCGACCGGACTGGACCGGTTTCGTATCGGCGCGGCCTGCCAGACTTCTTGGGAAGGCCCATGAACCGTGGACGTCCGATCGGGCATCCACGGTTTTCGATCCTCACGGTCCGACCGCATGCAAGCCGCGTTTCCTGCTGCCACCATGCGGCGTGGCGCGTGGCGTCTCAGGCGGCGTGCACCTGACCCAGGAAGGTCTCGATCGCCTGCTGGAGGGTCCGGGTCCCGGTGCTCACCCGGGAGGCGCTGCCCCGCACCTGCTCGGCCTGAACCTCGTTGGACGCAGCGGCGGCGCGCACGCCGCCGACGCTCTCCGAGACCTTGTGGGAATCCGTCGCCGCATCCGCGATGGCGCGGGCGATCTCCTGGCTGGCGGCGCCCTGCTGGTCCGCCGCCTGGGCCACTTCGGAGGCGATCAAGCTCATCCGGGCGATGGTCTCGCCGATCGACGCGATGGCGTCGACGGTGTTGGACGCGGCGCCCTGGATCGCCCCGACCTGCCCGGTGATGCGGTCGGTGGCCAGCGCCGTCTGGCCGGCGAGCGCCTTCACCTCCGCGGCCACCACGGCAAAGCCGCGCCCCGCGGCCCCGGCCCGGGCCGCCTCGATCGTGGCGTTGAGGGCGAGCAGGTTGGTCTGCTCGGCGACCGTACGGATCAGGGTCACGACCGCGTCGATCTCGGCCGCCGCCTGCGACAGGCTCGAGACCGTGAATTCCAGCTGCTTGGTATCGCTGAGGGCCGTGGCCGCGATCTCGCTCGTGTGCCGGACCCGCGCCTCGATCTCCCGGGCGGAGGCCGCAAACTCCTCGGCCGCGCTGGCGATGCTGTCGACGATGCCGGCGGTCTGGCTCGAGGCCCCCGCGACCACGACGGCCCGGGCGGCCATGTCCCCGGCGGTGCCGGTCAGCGTCGCGGCCGCCTCCTGCATCGAGTCCGCCGATCCGGCGAGGTCCGCCACCGCGCGGTGCGTTTCCCCCTCGAAAGCCCGGGTCGCCGCGGCGAGCTGCTCCGCCCGGACGCGGTCGCGGTCGCGGCGCGTCTGCGCGTCGGCGTCGAGCTTTCGCTTCTCGATCAGGGCCGTCTGGAAGCCAGCGATGGCGGCGGCCATCTCGCCGATCTCGTCGCGGCGCTGGGTGAACGGGATCGTGCGGCCGAGATCGTTGGCGGCCAGGGCGGTCATGCTGGCCTTCAGCCGGTCGAGCGGCCGCCGGACCTGCGTGAAGATGATCCAGATCGCCGCGAGCAGCCCGAAAGCGAGCGCTACGGCCGGCACCGCGATCAGCGCCAGGCGGGCCTTGCGGCGATCCGCAGCGTCGGCGGCGCGGCGCTCGTTGAGGCGGGCCAGCACCTCGCGTCCGAGCAGGCCGATCTCCGCGACCATGTGCTCGCGGTTCTTCACGGTCGCCTCGTCGGTGGCCTGGATCAGGGCGGCCTTAGGAGAGATCGTCAGGCCCAGCTCGGCCGTGTCGGTTTGGTAGGCGACGAACTCCTTCACGAACAGGTCGAACCGGCGGCGCCGGTCCGGCGGCAATTGATCCTCCATCGCCTCCAGGAACGGGACCCGGACCTGTTCCACCGCCGCCAGGGCGTCGTGCAGGGCGGACAGGCGCGTACGCGCCTCCGTGGTGTCGTCGGCTGTGTAGAGGGCGGTGGCCTGCACCACGGCATGCTCGATCGCCTGGCCCAAGGCACCGGCCTGGAGCCCGGCGTTCCAGATCTTGTCCGTGGCGGCGGCGCGCTCCTGCTCCCAGAGGGATTGGCGAATGGCGAAGGCCGAGATGCCGACCGCCACGAAGCCCAGCAGGCCGACGACCGCCGCCAGCTTGAGGCCGAGAGAGATGCGCATGAGGAGGAAACCGGGTTCCGTGAGAATCGATGGACGGGGCCGTACTATAGCAACGCTTGCGCCCGTGTTAAATATAGCCGGCAAACGCATATCATTTATACTTCAGTATCTGAACTTTAGCTGATCATCACGAAGACAAAATGCGCACCAGGAGTACAAAAATTGCGCTCGAAATCTTCGATCATCGTATCGTCTTGGCACCGTGAAACTTGACCTTCGCGGTCCGGGCCCGCTGCCCGATTGCGCGATCGGGCCATCTCAAAGGGAATGCGCCAGGATCACGCGCGCCGCGACGGCGGCGATCAGGAACCCGATCAGCGATAGGCCGATGCAGTCAGGCACGCGGCTCCCGCGCTCGCGGTCGAGCGCGCGCGCCTCATGGGTGCCGTCGCAATCCCGCACCCGCGCCCGGCCTCCGGGGACGAGGCGAGCGAGCCGACGCGGCCGGATCCCACGCGAGGATCCCGATCGCGCCGGATGTCCGCGTATCGCCGGTCGAGGACCGCGGCATGAACGGTGGGCACAGCGGACGGGCCTTTTGGATCGAGACGAGTTGGGGCCGGCATCGGACAGCGCTGCATTCGGCCGCCCGATCCCTAAGCGGCTGCCGCGACGGCAGGATGACCCCGCTGCATCGCACCGGAACCCGTACGCCGGATCCGACCCGATGACGTTTGCATGCTCTATGCGGCCAGGGCCTCGAACCGCTTGTTGCAGCGAGGCAACACCTCTGCTGGTTAAGCGCCGGCAAAACACCCAAGTGAGCGGTTCACAGAGGGCACGCGCTCGGGAGGTGCGTCGATCGCGCCAATCAGGGTCTTGCGTCCCGCGATTCCGGTGTGTAGAGACCCGCTCGTGATCCCCGATAGCTCAGTTGGTAGAGCAGGCGACTGTTAATCGCCTTGTCGCAGGTTCGAGTCCTGCTCGGGGAGCCATCGCTTATCCCAGTATCATCTGGCCCTTGAAGCGGCGAAGGTGACACCTTCGTGTGGCGGCCATTCGGGCCCCGGCGCCGAAATCTGTCCTCACCCTGATCTTCCCACCTCCTGCGTGGTTCAGCGGCACGCTACCTGCGCAGCCGCGGATCGCCGCGCCTGGGCGCTCGGTCCCGACACAGTCGCACCGAATCCCCTCATCGATATTTTAGCGAACTTGAAGTGTCATTCCTTTCGGTTGGACAATGATCGATATGGTCTGCGACCGAGATAGAAAATAAAATCAATGACGATAGAAGTAGAATAAACGAGACGACGCGCGCCATTGCCGACACCCTTACCGATGGATCTCATCCCGCAGTCGATAAGGGGCAACAAATCTCGGATCGATGCTCAAGACAAGCCGGGCGTGGATCGCTTAAGACTTAATTTGTTCTACAACCGACATGATAGAATCATTTTAATCAATTCATGGCGCTTGTGTCCTTTTTATCGATGACAACATAATCGTAGCGCGACTGGATATTGCCAGGTCGCGACATGCGCCGAGAAACGACCCAGCACGCAATCAGCGTCGAAATTCACGGGTCGGGCGAGATCGGCGTCGCGGCAGCGCGAGCCACTATCTCTGTGAACAGACGCGGCAACGCCGGTTGTGGCGGCTTCCGGCTGTCCCCCGCGGGCGATCCTAACGGGACACTTATGTGATCGGCCCGGTTTGCTGCTCGAACCCTGATGTGCCCCGGCCCAGTTTGAGCGCGCGGTCCCCGGAGGATCGCGGCAACCCCAGACATCCGATGTCGCCCATCGTCCACATCATCGCCCCGGCGGGAGAGACCGCCCGGTTCATCGTCGGGCAGGATCCCGAGGGCCATTGGGTCGCCATCGAGATCCATGGGCGGGCCGGCGGGTTGTTCCGGAGCCGGGAGGCCGCATTCGATTACGCGGTGGGCGAGACCGGTCACCGCCCCGATGCCGTGCAGGTGTCCGCCGAGCGTATCGCGCTGCAGCTCTGATGCCGCCTGGGACAACCCCAGCCTTATGAGAGCCGCCCGCCGCTCCCCGCGTCGGGCGGCCTCCGCGTCGGCTCGTCATCCGGCGCGCGCAGGCGGTAGCCGACGCCGGTCTCGGTGAGGAGGAGGCGCGGGCGCTCGGGGTCGGCCTCGAGCTTCTGGCGGAGTTGGCGCATGTAGACCCGCAGATATTGCGGGTCGGACGAGACCGAGACCGCCTGCATCAGCTGCGCGTGCGTGAGCACCTTGCCGGCATGCAGCACCAGCACGCGCAGAAAATCGTATTCCCGCGGCGTGAGCTTCACCTCGGCCTCATCAACCTTCACGATGCGCCGGACGAGGTCGATCGACAGCCGTTCGAGCCGGAAGATCGGGCGCTCACCCTGGACCGCGAGCTGGTGGCGCAGCGCGGCGCGCAGGCGGGCCAGCAGCTCGGCCATTCCGAACGGCTTGGTCACGTAGTCGTCCGCACCGAGATCGAGGGCCTCGACCTTGCCGCCCTCGTCGGTGCGGCTCGACAGCACCACCACCGGCAGCTCCGGATGGCGCGCCCGGATCGTCCGCAGCAGGTCGTGCCCGCGCATGTCCGGCAGACCGAGATCGAGGATGACGAGATCGACCCGGTCGCGGCCGAGCACCTCCAGGGCGGTCGCGGCGTTCGGCGCCTCCAGGATCGCGTAACCCTGGGTGGACAGCCCCGTGCGCAGCAGCTTCCGGATCGGCGGCTCGTCGTCGATGACCAGGATGGTCGGGCTCATGCGGCGATGTCCTTCGGCGTGGTCCGGGCCGGGACCGGCAGCGTCACGGTGAAGACGGCGCCGAGGCGGTCGCGCCGGTTGCCGGCCGTGACGGTGCCGCCCATCGCCTCGACGAAGCCGCGGGCGATGGCGAGCCCCAGCCCGGTACCGGCCCGGACCCGGTCGCCCTTGCGCACCCGGTAGAACTTGTCGAACACGCGCTCGATTTCCGTCTCCGGCAGGCCGTCGCCCTCGTCTAGGATCTCCAGCCGCACCCGGCCGCCCTCCCGGCGGGCCCGGACCGTGACCGTCGAGCCCGCGGGGGCGTATTTGGCGGCGTTGTCGAGGAGGTTGACCAGCACCTGCTCGACCAGAACCGGGTCGAGCCGGAGCGTCGGCAGGTCGGGGGCCAGATCGACCACGACGCGATGGTCGGCCAATATCGCCTCGACCCGGCGTAGCGCCGTATCGGCGATCTCGGCGACGTCCTGGGGGGCCAGGTTCGGGGCCACCGCGCCGGCTTCGAGGCGGGTCATGTCGAGCAGGTTGGCGATGAAGCGGTTCAGCCGCTCGGATTCGGCGATGATCGTCGCCAGCAGGTCGGCCTTGGCCTCGGGGGCGAGGTCGGCGTCCAGGTCGCGCAAGGTGGTGGCCGCCCCGAGTACCGAGGCCAACGGGGTCCGCAGGTCGTGGCTGATCGAGGTCAGGAGCGCCTGGCGCAGGCGGTCGGTCTCGGCGGCGCGCTCGGCCCGGTCGAGATCCTCCACCAGCCGCACCCGCTCGATGGCGAGCGCGCCCATATCGGCGAGCGCGTCGAGCAAGCGACGCCCCTCGGGGGTCAGGATCGGGCCGGCACCGTCCGCGTCGAGGCCGATCACCCCGATCGTGCCGCGCCCGGTGCGCATCGGCAGGAACAGCCGCTTGGCCCCCGGCAGGGTATCGGCGCCGCGGCCCGCCGGCCTGTCGTTGTCGAAGGCCCATTGCGCCGCCGCGAGATCGGCGGCGTCCAACATATCCTCCGGCGGGTAGCCGGCCCGGACGGTGACGGCCTTGCCGTCGGGCAGCAGCAGGACCACCCGGACCTTCAGCATGGCGGCGACTTGCGCGCAGGTCGCCCAGAGCACGTCGTCCAGGGTGCCGCAGCCCGCGAGCTTGCGCGAGAACCCGAACAGCCGCTCGGTGGACTTGGCCCGCCCCTGGCTGACCAGCGCGATCCGGCGGGCGCGGGCGGCAAGGTTCGAGACCAGCACCGCGACCAGGGTGAACAGCAGGAAGGCCGCGACGTTGGTCGGGTCGGCGATGGTGAAGGTGTAGACCGGCGGCAGGAAAAAGAAGTTGTAGGCGAGCGAGGCAGCCACCACCGCCGCCAGCGACGGCCCGAGCCCCCAGCGCACGGCCACCGCGACCACGCCGGTGAGCAGCATCAGGTCGGCATTTTCGATGCCGGTATAAGGCTGGAGCAGCAGCGCCGCGCCGAGCGCCGCCGCGGTCGCCAGCAGAGCCATCAGGTAGGGGCCGGGGGCGAAAGTCGCGGCCGGGGCGGCGGTCGCCACCGGCCTGCGCGACGGAGTCTCGGCCGGCACGGCCTCGCCGGGCACCACGTGGACGCTGATGTTGCCGCTGCGACGCACGAGATCGTGGACCACCGAGCCGTTCACCAGCTCGAAGATCCAGGAGCGCGCGGCCTTGCCGACCACGATGTGGTTGACGTTGGCCGAGCGCGCATAGGCCAGGATGTCGTCGGCGACGCGCCGGCCGCCCGGCAGGGTGACGGCGTCGCCCCCGAGCCTATCGGCGAGCCGCAGGGTCTCGGCGATCCGGTCGCGCTCCGCCTCGCTGCGGCTGCCGGCGCGGGGCGCCTCGATGAACAGGGCGGTCCAGGGGGCGTGCAGCCGGTCGGCCACCCGCTTGGCGTAGCGCACGAGGCCAGCCGCGCGCGGATCCGCGCTGATGCAGACCAGCACCCGCTCGCCGGCGCTCCAGGGCCCCGCGATGGCGTTGGCCTGCATGTGGCTGAGGAGCTCGTCGTCGACCCGGTCCGCCGTGCGGCGCAGGGCGAGTTCGCGCAGGGCCGTGAGGTTGCCCCGGGAGAAGTAGTGCTTGAGGGCGCGCTCGGCGTTGGTCGGGACGTAGACCTTGCCGTCCTTGAGCCGCTGGATCAGGTCGTCCGGGTTGAGGTCGACCACCTCGATATCGTCCGCCCGGTCGAGGATGCCGTCCGGCACGGTCTCGCGGACGCGGATACGGGTGATCTGCGCCACCACGTCGTTGAGGCTCTCGACATGCTGGATGTTGAGCGTGGCGTAGACATCGATGCCGGCGTCGAGCAGCTCCTCGACGTCCTGGTAGCGCTTCGGGTGGCGGGATCCCGGCGCGTTGGTGTGGGCGAGTTCATCGACCAGAGCCAGGGCCGGCCGGCGCGCCAGCAGGGCATCGAGATCCATCTCGTCGAGGGTGGTGCCATGATAGGCGACAGCCCGGCGCGGGATGACCTTGAACCCGTCGAGCAAGGCCTCGGTCTCGGCCCGGCCGTGGGTCTCGACCACCCCGACCACCACGTCGGTGCCGGCCTTGGCCCTGGCGCGGCCGATGGTGAGCATCTCGTAGGTCTTGCCGACCCCGGGGGCGGCCCCCAGAAACACCTTCAGCCGGCCGCGGGTTCGCGCCTCCCGGCGCGCCGCTTCGAGCAGCGCCTCAGGGGTCGGACGGGTCGGATCGCGGCCGGTCTCGGGCATGGTTTTTTTGGAATCGAAACGCGATGGATAAGGCGCGGGAAAGGGTTGCTGGAGTCCCTTACGTAAGTTCAAACCGCCCGTAGAGACGAGGTCGCCGCGTCTGTTTTGGCTCGCGACCACGTGCGGCGGGGCCAACCTATCACGAGCACAACCGGCAGGCAGGCGAGCGACAGCAACGAGAGGTGCGCCGAGTTCGTATCGCTCGTGTGCAGGCCTGCGAGGCCGAAGTACCCGAACATCAAGCTCGTTGTGAGGATATGCGTCGCAAATCGCGCGAACAACGGCAAATCCAGCATCCTGTATAGGCTCGGTAGCACGGTGCGATAGAGATCAAGGAGCGCAGCTAGCACGAGCGGCGTCAGGACGGCGCAGACGACCCATGAGGGGATATCGAGGCCCTGGCAGAAGTGGCCGATGTCGCCCTGTGCAAACGTCCGGATGGGCACGTAGTCGAAGACGTTGGCGAGGTTCATGAACAAGAACCAGTAGAGGAATAGTCCTCCAAGCCAGGGGAGACGAGGCAGCGCCTGCGGCAGGACGGCACGAGCCGAGAGGTAGGCGCCGCCGTTCACGAACAGCGGTCCCGTGGCAGCTACGAGCGCGACCGCCGCGCCCCGTCCGGCGGCGAAAGAGCGGGCGTAGTCCACGTTCTCGCCGATCCCATGGAGGGTGAGGGCGTTCACAAGCGTAGGCGGTCCCCATCGCAGCGAACCGGGCGTAGCCTTCAGGCCAAGAAGCCACGCCGCGACCGAGTGACCATACTCGTGCGGGAGCACCGCCGCGTGATGGGCAATGACGAGGATTGGCAGCGACACCAGCAGGATGCCCAGCCCAGGGATGCGTTGTCCTGCCATTGCCGGGGAAAATGGACTGCGCTTCACTCAGAAGCACCCTTCTCGGACCATAACAAGGATAGCTGCCACGAGCGTCCGATGCCCCGCCGTAAAACATTTACACGATCAAGCTGATTGCGCTCCGGCCATACGTGCATTGTCACTGATATCGGATCGTTGATGACATCTCGTAGATCTTGTTGATTTATGACCTTCCTCTAAGATCTGCCAATCATCGTCCGGGATGACACTTTAACGCCCATCCAGCCGATCCAGCGCAAGGTTCAACGCCAGGACGTTGACACGCGTCTCGCCGATCAGCCCGAACAGGCGCCCCTCGCTCTGCCCGGCGACGAGCTGGCGCAGGCGATCCTCCGGCAGGTTGCGTGCCTTGGCGACCCGAGGCACCTGAAACAAGGCGGCGTCGGGCGAGATGTCCGGGTCGAGGCCCGAGCCGCTGGTGGTGACGAGGTCCACCGGGACGGGCTGGCCGGGATTCTCCGCCCTCAGCGCATCCCGGTCGCCCGTCACGCGCTCGGCCAGCGCGGCGCTGGTCGGGCCGAGATTGGAGCCCGAGGAATTGGACGCGTTGTAGGGGGCCGGCACGGTCTTCGACGGGTCGGCCGGGTCCGGGGCGCTCGTAGCCGAGGGTCGGCCGTGGAAGTAGGTGGCCCCGGTGAAGTTCTGGCCGATCAGGCTGGAGCCGACCACGTGGCCGTCGCGCTCGATCAGGCTGCCGGCGGCGCGGGCCGGGAAGATCAGGCCGGCGAGGCCGGTGACGGCGAGCGGGTAGGCGAGGCCGGTGATCGCCGTCAGGACGGTGAGCAGGACCAGGGCGGGGCGAAGCTGGTTGAGCATGGCGGGTCTCCAAGGGACCGATTCAGGAGGGGACCGGGTCAGGCGAGGTGCAGGGCGGTGACGGCGAGGTCGATCGCCTTGATGGCGGCGAACGGCACCAGGACGCCGCCCAGCCCGTAGATCAGCAGGTTCCGGCGCAGCAGCGCGGCGGCGCCGACCGCGCGGTAGGTCACGCCCCGCAGGGCGAGCGGGATCAGCGCCACGATGATCAGGGCGTTGAAGATGATCGCCGACAGGATCGCGCTCTGCGGCGAGGCGAGGCCCATGACGTTGAGCGCCTGAAGCTGCGGATAGAGCCCGAGGAACATCGCCGGGATGATGGCGAAGTACTTCGCCACGTCGTTGGCGATGGAGAAGGTGGTCAGCGCCCCACGGGTCATCAGCAATTGCTTGCCGATGCCGACGATCTCGATGAGCTTGGTCGGGTCGCTGTCGAGATCGACCATGTTGCCGGCTTCGCGGGCCGCCACCGTGCCGGTGTTCATGGCGACGCCGACATCGGCCTGGGCCAGCGCCGGGGCGTCGTTGGTGCCGTCGCCGCACATGGCGACCAGCTTGCCTTGAGCCTGCTCGGCGCGGATCAGCGCCAGCTTGTCCTCCGGGGTGGCCTGAGCGAGGAAATCGTCGACCCCGGCCTCCGCGGCGATGGCGGCGGCGGTCATCGGGTTGTCGCCGGTGATCATCACCGTACGGATGCCCATCCGGCGCAGCTCCGCGAAACGCTCGCGGATGCCGCCCTTCACGATGTCCTTGAGATAGACGACGCCCAGCAGCCGGCCGTCGCGGGCCACCGCGAGCGGCGTGCCGCCGGCCTTGGCGATCGTCTCGGCGATGGCGCGGATCTCGGCGACGGAGTCGGGCTCCGCCTCCGGCTGATAGGCCAGGGCGGCGTTCGAGCCCCGGGTCGCCATCGGCTGCGCCGAAACCGAGGCGATCACTGCCTCGACCGCGCCCTTGCGGATCGAGACGCCGTCAAGATCGACGCCGCTCATGCGCGACTGGGCGGTGAACGGCACGAAGGTCGCATTGAGGCCGGCCATGTCGCGGGCGCGGATCCCGTAGGTCTCCTTGGCCAGCACCACGATCGAGCGGCCTTCCGGGGTTTCGTCGGCGAGCGAAGCGAGCTGGGCGGCGTCGGCGAGATCGGCCTCGGTCACGCCGGAGATCGGCCGGAACTCAGTGGCCTGGCGGTTGCCCAGCGTGATCGTGCCGGTCTTGTCGAGGAGCAGCGTGTCCACATCGCCCGCCGCCTCGACCGCCCGGCCCGACAAAGCCAGCACGTTGAAGCGCACCAGCCGGTCCATGCCGGCGATGCCGATCGCCGAGAGCAGGGCGCCGATCGTCGTCGGGATCAGGGTGACGAACAGGGCGACCAGCACGATCAGCGGGATCGCGCCGCCGGCATAGGACGCGAAGCTCGGGATCGAGGCCACCGCGAACACGAACACCAGGGTCAGCCCGGCGAGCAGGATGTTCAGGGCGATCTCGTTCGGGGTCTTCTGCCGCGAGGCGCCCTCGACCAGGGCGATCATCCGGTCGACGAAGGTCGAGCCGGCGGCCGCGGTGATCCGCACCCGGATCTGGTCGGAAAGCACCTGCGTGCCGCCGGTCACCGCCGAGCGATCGCCGCCGGATTCGCGGATCACGGGGGCGGATTCGCCGGTGATCGCGGCCTCGTTGACCGAGGCGACGCCCTGGATGACCTCGCCGTCGGAGGGGATCAGGTCGCCGGCCTCGACCAGCACCACGTCGCCGACCTTGAGGCTGGTGCCCGGGACGGTCTCGTAGCTCTCGCCCAAACCGGTGAGGCGCTTGGCCATCGTCTCGGTGCGGGTGCGGCGCAGGCTGTCGGCCTGGGCCTTGCCGCGGCCCTCGGCCAGGGCCTCGGCGAAGTTGGCGAAGACCAGGGTAAACCACAGCCACAGGATGATCTGGCCGGAGAACAACAGGTCGCCGGCGCCGGACACGACATCGCGGATGAACAGCAACGTGGTGAGCGCGGCCACGACCTCGACCACGAACATGACCGGGTTGCGGATCATGGCGCGCGGATCGAGCTTTTTGAGGGAGCCGACGAGCGCCGGCCCGACGAGGGCGGGGCTGAACAGGGAGGTGGTCTGGCGGGACATGGATGTTTTGTCCGAAGAGGGGAGGCGCGGGCGCGCCTCGGGCTGTCAGGGGGCGGTGCCCGCGGTGAGCGCGCAGGCCGCCATCAGCGCGAAGGCGGCGAGCAGCAGGACGGCGAGCAGTGCCAGCACGAGGTCGGAGGTCCGCGGCGGCGGCGCGCCGGTCCGGTGCCGGGGCGGCGGCGACCGGTGCAGCAGCAGGTGATGGCGCGGCATCCGCCGGGTCGGGAGCGTGCGCGGCATCTCAGCCCCCTGTCGCGAAGGTCTGGCCGGCCGCGCCGGCGAGGTGCTCGACCACCGGCCCCAGCGCCAGGGACGGGAAGAAGGTCAGCCCGCCGACGATCAGGATCACCCCGACGAGCAGCCCGATGAACAGGCCGCCATGGGTCGGGAAGGTGCCGGCCGACGCCGGAAGGGTCTTCTTTGCAGCCAGCGAGCCCGCGATGGCCAGCACCGGGATCTTCACGAAGAACCGGCCGACCAGCATCGCGAGGCCGAGCGTGCTGTTGTAGAACAGGGTGTTGGCCGTGAGCCCGCCGAAAGCCGAGCCGTTGTTGGCCGCCGCCGAGGTGTAGGCGTAGAGGATCTCGGTGAA
This sequence comes from Methylobacterium sp. J-048, assembly GCF_022829515.1. Lineage (GTDB taxonomy): Bacteria > Pseudomonadota > Alphaproteobacteria > Rhizobiales > Beijerinckiaceae > Methylobacterium. The sequence continues at coordinate 60,781 of NZ_JAKSYL010000178.1, read as the reverse complement.
GCCGTGCGGTCCGGCATTGGCCGGCCCGGCCAGCCCCGCCGGCAGCACGGTCGCCAGCGCGGTGCCGCCGAGCATCATCAGCGGCAGGCATAGGATGCCGAGCATCGCCATCTTCACCTCCCGCGCCTCGATCTTCTTGCCGAGGTATTCGGGGGTGCGCCCGACCATCAGGCCGGCCACGAAGATCGCCACGATCACGAAGACCAGCATGCCGTAGAGGCCGGCGCCGACGCCGCCGATGACGACCTCGCCGAGCTGCATGTTGATCAGCGGGATCATGCCGCCGAGCGCCGTGAAGCTGTCGTGCATGGCGTTGACCGCCCCGCAGGACGCCGCCGTGGTGACCACCGCGAACAGCGCCGAGGTACTGATCCCGAAGCGGACCTCCTTGCCCTCGAAATTGCCGCCGGCGAATCCGAGGCCGTTGAGCACGGAGCCGCCCTGCGCCTCGGCCCAGTAGGTGCCGAGGACGCCCGCCAGGAACAGGATCCCCATGGCGCCGAGGATCGCCCAGCCCTGGCGCTCGTCCCCGACCATGCGGCCGAACACGTTGGTGAGCGCGGCGCCGATCGCGACGATCGAGACCATCTGGACGAAGTTCGACAGGGCGGTCGGGTTCTCGAACGGGTGGGCGGCGTTGGCGTTGAAGAAGCCGCCGCCGTTGGTACCGAGCATCTTGATCGCGACCTGGCTCGCCACCGGGCCGATCGCGATACTCTGCTTGGCCCCCTCCAGGGTGGTCGCGTCGATCGAGGCGCCCAGCGTCTGCGGCACGCCCTGCCAGACCAGGAACAGCGCGTAGGGGATACAGAGCGGCACCAGCACGTAGAGGGTGGCCCGGGTGACATCGACCCAGAACGACCCGATCGTGCCGGAGGAGGCCCGCGCGAAGCCGCGGATCAGTGCGACCGCGACGGCGATGCCGGTTGCGGCCGACAGGAAATTCTGGTGCGTCAGCCCCAGCATCTGGGCCAGGTACGAGAGCGTGGTCTCGCCCCCGTAAGACTGCCAGTTGGTATTGGTGACGAAGCTCGTCGCCGTGTTGAAGGCGAGGTCCGGCGCCACGGCGGCCTGCTCGGCCGGGTTCAGCGGCAGAAGCGCCTGCAGCCGCAGGATCGCGTAGAGCAGCGCGAAGCCGAGCACGTGGAACAGGATCACGCCGCCCGCATAAGCGAGCCAGTGCTGCTCCTGGCGCGCGTCGATGCCGGCGACGCGGTAGAAGCCGCGCTCCACCGGCGCCAGGATCGGCGAGAGCAGGGTGCGCTCGCCGTTGAACACGCGCGTCATGTAGAGCCCGAGGGGCTTCACCAGCGCCAAGACGACCGCGCAATACAGCGCGATCTGCATCCAGCCGTTGAGGGTCATGAGAGGGGTCCGTCCGTGCCGCTCAGAACCGCTCGGGGCGGACGAGGGCGTAGGTGAGGTAGCCAAGCAGCCCGAGGGTCACGAGGGCGCCGAGGGTCAGGTCCAGGGTCATGGGGCCCCTCGTCACAGGCGGTCGCAGAGGACGGCGTAGCCTTCGCTCAAGGCGAAGAAGGCCAGCCCTGCGGCGATGAAGATGAGGTCGAGCATGGTGAATCCGCGTCGGTTCGCGGGCGGGCCGCGGCCATGCCGCGACCGATCCCGGTCGAGACGGAATGTGGGCTGGAACCGCGTTAGGGTTCGAGACGGAGAGGCGGGCGATCTTATAAGGATCGCGTGAGGATCGGCCGCGCGGAGCACGAGGCCGACCTCAAACCGGCAAAATCTGCCGCGCGGCCGATCATGCCAGCCCGTCGCCCATCCGGGCCTTTGAAATTACAGGGAAAATTCTGGACCGCGCCGTGCTTGCTCCCGCACAGGAACTTCGCGAGGACGTATCATGTCGGTCGGTTCGGTCACGAGCAGCAGCCTCCAACGAGACCTCATCAGCGCCCTGCGGCAGACACGGGCCGCCTCGGCGCAGCAGACCGACGCGAGCGCGTTCGCCTCGGCGAGCCAGGGCGCCAGCAATTCGGCCGGCACCGGTGCCACGACCTCCTCCGGCAGCACGACCTCCAGCCCGGCGCTGTCGAGCGACCTGATGGCCTCGCTGCTGCAGGTGCAATCCGATTACAGCCAGATCAACGCCCAGGGCGGATTGGCGGCGTCCACGAGCGCGTCGAGCGCCACGGATGGATCCACGTCCGGCGCCGGTTCGATCGACGGCCAGGCCTCCGGAGACGCGGCCCCGGTCCATCACCATCACGGCCATCACGCCCGTGCCCCCGAGGCCACGGATCCCAGCCAATCAGACAGCGGCAGCACGACCGCCGCCGCGACCGCGACCAGCGGCACGTCGACCGGCGACACGACCGCGTCCAGCGGGATCGAGGACGGACTGCAATCGTTGCTGCAACAGGTCACGAAGGCGATCGCCGCCTACGCGACCACCGGACCGGCGGGGCTCGCCGCCACCGCACTCACGGCCACGTCGAAGACCTGATCGGGCTGATCGGAGATCGCCATGCCTCTCACCGTCCCGGTCATCCTCGGCAGCGTCCGTTCGGACCGCATCGGCATCCGGGTGGCGCGGTTCCTGATCGCCCGGCTGGAAGCGCGCGGCCACGTCGCCCCGCTGGTCGATCCCGCCGCGTTGGGCCTCCCGCTCCTCGACCGGATGTACAAGGAATACCCGGCCGGCACCGCCCCGGAGCCGCTGGAGCGCCTCGCCGAACTCTATCGCGGCGCGGATGCCTTTCTGGTTGTCTCGGCGGAGTACAATCACGGTGTCCCACCGGCTTTGTCGAACACCCTCGACCACTTCCTCGAAGAGTATTACTGGCGGCCTTCGGCGATCTGCTGCTACTCGGCCGGCCAGTTCGGCGGCGTCCGCGCGGCGATGCCGCTCCGGGCGATGCTCGCAGAACTGGGCATGCCCAGCATTCCGTCGCTCCTGCCGATCCCGCGCCTTCAGAAGGTACTGGACCAGGACGGCACGCCCACGGATGCCTGGATCGAGACGGCGACCGCCAAGTTCTTGGACGAGTTGGACTGGTATGCGGAGGCCCTGCGCGGGCGGCGCCAAAGCGGAACGCCGTACTGATGATCGGCTCGACGGGCCCGTGCGCCCCCGAACCTCAGTCTGTCGGACGAGACTGAATATCGTTAGAGTTGCCAATAGGCACCGCAGAGGGCACCGATCCGAAACCTAGAGCAGCGCATGATTGGGTTGTTTCGCTGCGCTCACCATGATGAGCCGGGCCGTTTGATCCGCCCCGAAACCGTTTGACCGCTTTGCGACTGCGATCACGCGGGCGAACAGGCTCTGAACGGCTCAGCTTCGCCTCGTTCCACCAGTCCGTCGGTTCCACCGGGCATTTCGATCTGATCGGTACGCCACCGCGCGGTTGCGACAATACCGTGACCATCCACCTTCTATTTGAATCCGACGTTCCAGATGCGCCTCAACAGGCATCGGATTGAAGTCTAATTACCTCGAAACGGCATAAATAACGCGTTAAATCTTCGAATTTATTAGATAAAAGTCAGACGATCTCAGGGGCTGGATACCAACTAGATCCTCGCGCATCGCCGCGCAGACCGAAAAACTGTATTGCGCTGTTGCAAAAAGGTGGCTGCAGGGTCCGGGGAAGTATGAGATCTTCTCGGTGTTCCCAGTCGCGGACCCATTCCGATGAAACTCGACGAGAGGGCGCTCCTTCAGGAGCGCGTGCGCACGCTTGTCCTGCGTCATGCCCTCGAGGCGGCGCTCGAGCGCTTGGCGGCAGCCACCCGCGAGACGGGCAAGGAGGCGGCGGCCGAATTCCAGAGCCTGGAGCAGTCCCTGCTCTCGGCCGCCCGGAGCATCGCGGATCGCGCCACGGCCCAGAAGCTGGCGGTGCTGGTCGCCGTGGAGGATGCGAGCGCAACGGTGCGGAGCGCTTTCGACAACGCGCATTGCCGGCTCGACGCATTGCAAACCGAACCGCTTTCGGCTGCCTCGCCTCTCAACGCGGTGGCCGCGTAGCGCCGGCTGCATGACGCGGCTCTGAGAGACTGCCGGGGAGGGCGAGCGCGCCGCCGTCCCCGATCGTGACCCGCGCTTGCTTGGGCGGGTCCTACGCGCAGAAACTCACTGCTTGGCGCGGTTGATGATCGCCCAGAGCGCTTGCGCCACCGGCTCGGACACGGTGCGGCGGTACTTACGATGGACGAGCTGGCCGTTGTGGAACACGTCCTGCTCGACGTAGAGCCGCTCGCCATCCCACCGGACAATGTTGTCGGACTCGATGGTCTCCTCGACGCCGAGATCCTCCCGCAGGATCGGGTTGCCAGTCTGGGTCAGCATACGCGCGTCCTTGTTCACGCTGTTGGTTCGGCGACGGGGTGCGGCGTCGCGATGCGCGCGGCGAAGCCCCCCGTAGAGGGGCACCATAGGAGTGTGCCGCGACCCACGCCAGCGATGCCGCGGACGCAATCGGACGACCGTAACCGGGTACGCGAGGGCCCTTTGTCTGATGGGCGGCGGCGATGCGCCGGCTTACGGTGACGCATGTGTGCTTCGGCACGCCGGAATGGGCGGTCCGGTGCGATGCTTCGGGAACGCGCCAGGGCTGCGCTCAGGTCAGGTCCTGAGTCGGCATCGTCGCGACGGAGGCGTCTATGCTTGCTCGCCCGCTCCGATATCTCGCCCCGGCGCTCGCGGGCCTCAGCCTGATCGCGCTGCGGCTCGCGAGCCCGTTCCTGACACCGGTCCAGGCGCCGCCACCCGGCGCCGCCGAAGACAAGCGCGTGGTCTTCCGGCACTATCTCTGAGGTTCAGCCGTGTCGGCTGAGCACAGCGCCCGGCACCGGACAGGCGGGAAGAGCCGACGGGCCGAGCACGATATCGCCCTGTTTCGGGTTGTTGACCGTGAACGGCGCAGTCTCTTGCGTCCCGAAGAAGCCGCGGCCAAGCTGCGTCGCGAAGAATTCATCGCTCCCGAACCGGACGAAGCAGCGGTCGAGCACGGCCTCGTAATCGAAGCTGGCCTGAGCGACCGGGCTGCCGCCAGCATCGGGCAGGCCGCAATAGGCCGAGACGGCGATCTGGCCCGGCCGCGACAGCCGCACCGGCAGGGACTGGCCCGGCAGCAGGGTCGCGGGCGGACCGCCGTCCTGGCGCGCGACCAGCGTGTAGGTCGAGCGGTTGTAGATTCGGCGCAGGCAATCCGCGGACGCATCGGAGACGATCGAGATCGTCCCGGCCAGACCGAGCACGAGGCCGGCCAATCCGCATCCAATACGCTTCGTCACCGCACATCCTCCGCCGATCGGCCGATCCATCAGCAAAGCGGCCGGGCGTGACTTGAACAGCGCCCGGCGCCGCCGCGCAAGGCGAACGCGGCAACAGGGGCTGCGTTCGATGCGGCCGGGATGAAATCGTCCGGATTTCAGCGGCGCTCGTAGAGCAGGCGCGCCCGGATCGTGCCCGGGATGGCGCGGATTTCGGTGAGCAGCGCCTCGGCGTCGGCGTTCGTGGCGTCAGTCTCCAGCACTACGTAACCGACCTCGCCGTCGGTCTGGTAGAACTGCGCCGCGATGTTGACGTGGCCGCGGGAGAACACGTCGTTGAGGCGCCCGAGCATGCCCGGCAGGTTGCGCTGGACATGGATGAAGCGGGTGCCGGTCGGCCGCGCCGGCAATTGCACTTGCGGAAAATTCACCGCGCCCACCGTCGAGCCGATATCGGAATAATCCACGAGCTTGCGGGCGACCTCGGCGCCGATCCGCTCCTGGGCTTCTTCCGTCGAGCCGCCGATATGCGGCGTCAGGATCACGTTCTCGATCCCCTGGAGCGGGCTCACGAAGGCTTCCGCGTTGGAGCCGGGCTCCACCGGGAAGACGTCGATGGCGGCGCCCTTGAGGTGGCCGTCGCGCAAGGCCGCCGCGAGGGCGTCCAGATCGACCACGGTACCGCGGGCGTTGTTGATCAGGAAGGCGCCGGGCTTCATCGCCCGGATCTCGGCCTCGCCGATCATGTTGGCGGTGGCCTCCGTCTCGGGCACGTGCAGCGAGACCACGTCGCACTGGCCGAGCAGGTCGTGCAGGGTCTTCGTCGGCTCGGTGTTGCCGTGGCGCAGCTTGTCGGTGTGGTCGTAGAACAGCACCCGCATGCCCATCGCCTCGGCCAGCGTCGAGAGCTGCGTGCCGATATTGCCGTAGCCGACGATGCCCAGCGTCTTGCCGCGGACCTCCAGGGAGCCCACCGCCGACTTGTCCCAGCGGCCGGCATGGGCGCCGACCGAGCGCGGCACGATCCGGCGCAGCAGCATCACGATCTCGCCGATCGTGAGCTCCGCGACCGAGCGGGTGTTGGAGAACGGCGCGTTGAACACCGGGATGCCGCGATGGCGCGCGGCCTCCAGGTCGACCTGGTTGGTGCCGACCGAGAAGCATCCCACCGCCAGCAGCCGGTCCGCCACCTCGAACGCCGCGGCGTCGAGTTGCGTGCGCGAGCGGATGCCCACCATGTGCACGCCCTGGAGCGCCTCGTGCAGCGCCTCGCGGTCGAGCGCCTTCGGCAGCCGGGTCAGGTTGGTGTAGCCGGCGGCCTGCATCAGCGCGACGGCGCTGTCGTTGATGCCTTCGAGCAGCAGGACGCGGATCTTGTCCTTGGGCAGGGAGAGCTTGTCGGGGGTCATGAGCATCGTTCGTCCGGCGACGGAAGGGCCGCGCGCGTCACCGCGGGGGCCGAATCCGCTGATCGATATCGATGGCAGCGATACGAGCCTGCCCTGTGCGATGCAACATGGCGACGCTCACCGCAGGGCTGCATCGCGGATGAGCCGCCGGCGCCTGCGCAACGTCCGGGATCGGCCGTGTCCGTTCGGCGGACGCTGACTTCGACTATGCGGGGTGATCCTTGAAGACGCTCGGAAATCCGCTCGGTTGAAGTCGTACAGCTGATGCTGTATGCAGCGCGCGTCCTCCCGGATTCCGCTCGCGCGTGCTTATTTTGGCGCCGCCGCGTCGCCGGCTGGATCGCCCTCGTCATCCGTATCGACGCGTCGGCAAGCCGGATCCCGCGGGACCGGTCGCCTCTCCCTCAAGGTTTCGGGAGCGGCCGCGGCGAACCGGGGGTGTGTGCAACGCGAGCCGCCGACGCAAAGGGCCTCCGCCGGGGGCCGTTCAGGAGAGAGAATGTCCGCAGGTACCGCTCTGGGGCGTGGCCCGAGCCGCGATGATTTCGCCGCCCTCCTCGAGGAAAGCTTCCTCGAACACGAGATCACCGAAGGATCCGTCGTCAAGGGTCGCGTCGTCGCGATCGAGAAGGACGTGGCCGTCATCGACATCGGCGCCAAGACGGAAGGCCGTGTCGCACTGAAAGAATTCACCGGCCCGGGCCGCGAAGGCGAGCTGAAGGTCGGCGACGAGGTCGAGGTCTACGTCGACCGGATCGAGAACGCGCTCGGCGAAGCCGTCATCTCGCGCGACAAGGCCCGCCGCGAGGAGAGCTGGGTCAAGCTCGAGAAGTCGTTCGAGAACAACGACCGCGTCACCGGCACGATCTTCAACCAGGTCAAGGGCGGCTACACGGTCGACCTCGACGGCGCCGTGGCGTTCCTGCCGCGCTCGCAGGTCGACATCCGCCCGGTCCGCGACGTCACACCGCTGCTCGGCACCCCGCAGCCGTTCCAGATCCTCAAGATGGATCGCCGCCGCGGCAACATCGTCGTGTCGCGCCGCACCGTGCTCGAAGAGAGCCGCGCCGAGCAGCGCTCGGAGCTGGTGGCCAACCTCGAAGAGGGTCAGGTCATCGACGGCGTCGTCAAGAACATCACCGAGTACGGCGCCTTCGTCGATCTCGGCGGCATCGACGGCCTGCTGCACGTCACCGACATGGCGTGGCGCCGCGTGAACCATCCGTCCGAGGTCGTGACCATCGGCCAGACGGTCAAGGTCAAGATCATCAAGATCAACCACGAGACGCACCGCATCTCGCTCGGCATCAAGCAGCTGCTGGCCGATCCGTGGGAGGGCATCGCCGCCCGCTACCCGGAGAACGCCAAGCTCAAGGGCCGCGTGACCAACATCACCGATTACGGCGCCTTCGTGGAGCTGGAGCCGGGGATCGAGGGCCTGATCCACGTCTCCGAGATGAGCTGGACCAAGAAGAACGTCCATCCGGGCAAGATCGTCTCCACCTCCCAGGAGGTCGAGGTTCAGATCCTGGAAGTCGATCCGGTCAAGCGCCGCATCTCGCTCGGCCTCAAGCAGACCCTGCAGAACCCCTGGGAGGCCTTCTCCGAGAAGCACCCGGTCGGCTCCGAGGTCGAGGGCGAGGTCAAGAACAAGACCGAGTTCGGCCTGTTCATCGGCCTCGAGGGCGATGTCGACGGCATGGTCCACCTGTCGGATCTCGACTGGAACCGTCCCGGCGAGCAGGTCATCGAGGAGTTCAAGAAGGGCGACATGGTCCGCGCCCAGGTTCTCGACGTCGATGTCGAGAAAGAGCGGATTTCGCTGGGCGTGAAGCAGCTCGGCGGTGACCCCTTCGCCGAGGCCGGCGAGATCAAGAAGGGTCAGATCGTCACCTGCGAGGTCGTCGAGGTGAAGGATGCCGGCGTCGAGGTGAAGATCGTCGACACCGACATGACCACCTTCGTCCGCCGCGCCGAACTCGCCCGCGACCGCGGCGACCAGCGCCCCGAGCGTTTCGCCGCCGGCGAGAAGTTCGATGCCCGGGTCGTGCAGTTCGACCGCAAGGCCCACCGCGTCCAGGTCTCGATCAAGGCCCTGGAAGTGGCCGAGGAGAAGGAGGCGATGGCCCAGTTCGGCTCCGCTGATTCCGGCGCCTCGCTCGGCGACATCCTCGGCGCGGCCTTCAACAAGAAGCGCTCCGACGACGATTGAGACTTTCCGGATCTCGCCGCCCGGCTGAGCCGGGCGGCGGATACGAATTGATCCAAAAGACCCGCGTGGGACATCCGTCCCGCGCGGGTTTTTCTTTGTGCGGTGGGGTTTCCGAAGCGCCGCGATCCGCCGAGTCCTCGAACCCCCTCTGGCGCCGGTACTGGCACGCCGCTCGGAGGCTTCGACCGCATTGAGGCCGCGGCTTCAGCCGGGAACATCGTCTTGAAAGATGGATCTCGCTACGCGCGGTGCCGAGGGCGAAGTTGATTGCACATTGATAAAATGCAATCCTCGCCATCATGCAGAGGTTTTGACATATGCGATCCATGACCGTTCGGAATGTGCCCGATGAGGTGCATCGCGCGATCCGCGTAAGGGCCGCTCAACACGGTCGCAGCGTCGAGGCCGAAATGCGCCATATCCTAGAATCTGCGGTGAGGCCGGAAGGCCGGATCAAACTGGGTTCGCTGCTGGCCGAGATCGGCAGCAAGATCAGACTGACTGACGAGGAAATCGCCATCCTCGAGAGCGTGCGTGACAAAACTCCGGCCCGTGCAGCGTGCTTTGAATGATCCTCCTCGATACGAACGTGGTTTCGGAGCCGCTCCGACATGCGCCCGAGGCCCGCGTCATCGAATGGATCGACAGGCAACCTCTGGAAACACTCTATCTGTCTGCCATGACCGTCGCCGAACTGCGCGCCGGCGTAACCTTGCTACCGGTTGGAAAGCGCCGAGCGACACTGCATGAGGACCTGGAGGGAGGCGTGCTACCCATGTTTGTCGGGCGTGTCCTGCCGTTCGACTTGGCTTGCACGACCGCCTATGCCGAACTGCTGGCGAGGGTTCGCAAGGCAGGGAGCGGGATCGAGACCGCCGATGCCTGCATCGCAGCGGTCGCCCTCGCTAACGGACTGACCGTCGCCACCCGCGATACCGCCCCGTTCGCGGTGGCCGGCCTCACTGTCATCGACCCCTGGGATCCGTCTTCGTGAGGCGCGCTGCCCGGGATCCTGGCCGGAACGCGACGCGTCCTACGGATTACCGGCCTCGACTGTGAGCGCGCGGCCCGCCTGAAGACGGCCCGCGTTGAAGGCCGGGGCCGGGCGCCGCATTTTCTTCGCGCGGCCCATATCCACGTCCGCGGAAAATGCTCTAGAACACCGGCCTCGGGTGGCTCCGGCCGCGCGAGGCAAAGGAAACCAAGGACTTGCCCGGCGCGGGGCCTCGCCCCCCGCACCCCGTCACGGGGCCGATCCGGGGAGGCGAAGGGAAGCGACCGCATGGCAGCCGACGCCGAACTGCTGATCGACCGGCGGCGCCTGCGCCGCAGGCTGTCCCTGTGGCGAGTGCTCGGGATCGGCGGGCTGATCGTGGCGGTCGGGGCGCTGGGCTACCGGGTCCGGGCCGGGGCCGACGGCGCCTTCGCGGTGGGCCCGCAGATCGCTCGCATCTCCGTCTCGGGCTTCATCGCCGGAAGCGAATCGACCGCCAAGCTGATGCAGCGGGTCGGCGACTCGGATGCCGTGAAGGGCGTGGTCGTCTCGATCAATTCGCCGGGCGGCACCACCACCGGCTCCGAAGAGATCTTCCGCAACCTGCGCGCGCTGGCCGCCAAGAAGCCGATCGTCGCCTTCGTGGACGGCACCGCGGCCTCGGGCGCCTACATCACCGCCATAGCGGCCGACCACATCGTCGCCCGGGAGACCAGCCTGGTCGGCTCGATCGGCGTGCTGTTCCAGTACCCCGACCTGTCGGGCCTCCTCGACAAGGTCGGGGTCAAGGTCGAGTCGGTGAAATCCTCGCCGCTCAAGGCCGAGCCCTCGGGCTTCACCCCGACCACACCGGAGGCGCGCGCCGCGCTGGCGGCCGTGGTCGGCGACACCTACGCCTGGTTCAAGGGGCTGGTGGCCGAGCGCCGGGGCATGGATGCCGCTCAGATCACCACCGTGTCGGACGGGCGGGTGTTCAGCGGCCGCCAGAGCGTGCCACTGAAGCTGGTGGACGAGCTGGGCGGCGAGCGCCAGGCCGTGGCCTGGCTGGAGGCGAACCGCGGCGTGCCGAAGGACCTGCCGATCAAGGACTGGAAGCCCAGCAAGGAGAGCGACTTCTCGCTCTGGTCGGCCGCCGGCATCGGTGCGGACCTCCTGGGCCTCGACGGGCTCGCCGGGCGTCTGCGCGCCGTCGGCACCCAGGCCGAAACCGCGGGCGGTGGGCTGCTCGTCCTGTGGCGCCCGGAGCCCTGAGCGCCCTCGCTACCGAAGCCCGCCCCGATCCCCCGAGAAGACCAGACGCCATGATCAAGTCGGAGCTCGTCCTCAAGATCGCCGAGCAGAACCCGCATCTCTACCAGCGCGACGTCGAGATCCTGGTCAACGCGATCCTCGACACCATCTCGGATGCGCTGGCCCGGGGCGACCGGGTGGAACTGCGCGGCTTCGGCGCCTTCTCGGTGAAGCGCCGAGAAGCGCGGAAGGGACGCAACCCGCGCACCGGCGCGGCCGTTGCTGTGTCCGAGAAGGCGATTCCCGTGTTCAAGACCGGGAAGGAGATGCGCCAGCGCCTCAACGCCGCGGGCATCGGCGAGAGCGCGTCGGCCGCCGAGTAGGAAGAGGTCTGTGAGCGCGATGATCCGTTTCCTGAAGAGCCTCGTGCTGCTGCCGATCGCCGCCCTGGTGATCCTGCTGGCGGTCGCCAACCGGGCGCCGGTGCCGCTCTCCTTCGACCCGTTCAATGCGGACGCGCCGGTGTTCAGCGTGAACCTGCCGCTCTACGCGATCCTGTTCGGCGCGGTGGCGCTCGGCATCGTGGTCGGCGGCGTGTTCACCTGGCTCGGCCAAGGCAAGACCCGGGCGAACGTGCGCCACCATCGCCGGGAGGCGACGCGCTACGAGCGCGAGGCGAGCCGGCTGCGGGCCTATGCTCCGGAGAGCGAGACGCAAGCGCCGTACACCGTCCCCAACGCCAACCGCACCGCCTTGCCGGCGCCACGCTGAGCGTCGGCTTTCAGCCCGCGGCGGCCCGTACGGCGGCCACGAACGCCGCGATCTTGTCCGGATCCTTGAGGCCGGGGGCTGATTCCACCCCCGAGGACACATCGACCGCACCGAGCCCGGTCCGGTTGAGCGCCTCGGCGACGTTGCCGGCATCCAGCCCGCCGGACAGCATGGTCCCGGCGGGCAAGACGGCATCTGCCAGGATCGCCCAATCGAATCGCTGGCCGTTGCCCCCGGGGAGCGCGGCGCCGGGTGGTGGCTTGGCATCCAGCAGGATCCGGTCGGCCACGGCGGCGTAGGCCGGGATCGCCTCCAGGTCGGTCGGGGTCGCGACGCCGATCGCCTTCATCACCGGCCGGCCGGCGAGCGCCCGAATCGCCGCCACCCTGTCCGGGCTCTCGCGCCCGTGCAGCTGGATCAGGTCCGGATCCATGGACTCGACCGCAGCCCGGACCAGGGCATCGTCCGGATCGACCAGCAGCACGACGCGCTCAACCCGGCCGCGCGCCTGCGCCGATAGTCGCGAAGCCTTCTCGAAGTCGACGTGGCGCGGACTGCGCGGGAAGTGCACCAGCCCGATCCAATCCGCACCGGCGGTCAAAGCGGTGTCGAGTGCTTCCGGCGTGCTGAGCCCGCAGATCTTGACGCGGGCCGATGGGATCGCAGCGGACATGTGTGCCTTGTAGCCGATCTAGTAGAGGATCGGCAGGTAGACGTTCGGGATCGGGAACCCGCTGAAAACCAGCCGCCCGTTGATGAGCTTCAGCGGGGGCAGGGGCTTGAGCGGCACCGCATCCGCCGGCGCGTCCGGCTCGGGCCGCCGGCCCAAGCCCAGCAGGCCGCCGACGAGCTGGCCGACCAGAGCCCCCTTGTCCGAGCCGAATCGCTGGCCGACGACGCTGCCCACCAGCGCATCCACGCCGGCAGCCCGCAAGTCGAGCTGCCCGACAGGGCGGTGGGCGTCGTCGAGGGCGAGCGTGCCCTTCGCCTGGACCCGCTGCGTCCCCTTGGCCAGGGACAAAGCCGTGAGATCAAGGGTGCCGCCGGCCTGGCGCCAGCGCTCGAGTTCCCGCGGCACCGGGCCGGTCCGCAGGACGGTGGCCTGGGTGAGCGTCGCGTCCAGCGACAGGTCGGCGGGGGCGGGATCGCCGGTGAGCGCGTCGAGCTGCGGCACGGCGGCCTGGGCCAGGCGCAGGCTCACGTCGACCGCGCCCTCGGATTCGTAGCGCCCGGGGGTCGGCCGCGCATGCAGTTCCAGATGCTGTCCCGCGACCGCGATCGGTCCCGGATCGGCACCGGTGACCGTGACGTTCGGCGCGTCCACCACCAGCGATGCGCGGGTGAACCCGTCCGCGGCGCCGTGGACGCTGCCTTGGAGCTTGCTCCAGGCGGCATCGCCGGTCAGGGCCTCCTGCTCGACATGGAACGGCCCTGCGCTCTCGAACAGCACCAGGCGGGGCTGGTAGACCTGCGCCACCGCGGTGGACGGGCCCAGGCGGAAGCGACCGTCCGACCGTTCCAGGGTGACGGCACTGCAGCGCAGCTCGATCCGGAACGGGTAGCCGGTGAGCGACCGGTCGGCACAGGCCCAGGTGCGGCCGGCACTCGCCTCGCGTGCGATCCAGCCGTCGATCTCGGTCGCCGCCCGGCCGCGAAGCCACAACCAGCCGACCGACCAGGCGATGACGATCACCGCGAGCAGGATATAGGGGAGGAACAACCCGAGCCGGAATCGCCGCGCCGTCTGCGCCAGCGAGGCCTGCGCATCACCGCCCGGCTGCGTCCGATCCTGACTCATGCATCCCGCTCCCCGTCATCAGCCCCGCGCAGGCGCTGCAAGCCTCGCCTTGAGGCCATGCAGGGGGCAAAACTGGGGCAGCGCCGGGATCAGGTCGACAGCGCGCAGGACCGATCAGCCCCTGGAGGCTCGATGTCCGGCTCAGACTTGAGCCGGCTCGATCGTGTCGCGCTGCAGGTCGCTGACGATCGCCACCCGCTCGGCCTCGCCATCGGCCAGGCGATGCACGTGCAGCTCGGTCGCGCCACGGGTCCGAACCCGGTCGAGCCAGGTCCGCCGGAGATGGTCGCGCGGGCTCTCGTTCGAGCTCGCCACAGAGACCATTTCGGCGATGCCGGTCTCGTCGCGCCGCACGGCGATCACCACGGCCTCCGCCATCTCGTCGAGGTCGAAGGCGCCAGCCGAATGGACCCCGACGACGTAGCGCCGGCCGGAGCGTCCGCGCCAGGCCGAAAGCGGCAGGGCCGGCGTGCCGCGCAGGCCCGCCGTGGTCTTGAGGCGTTCTTCACGCACATCCTGTCTCCGGCTGCGATCGTCCTTCAGGTCGCGAAGCGCGGCCGACCAGGACAGGGCTCTCTTGTTCGCCATTTGTTCCAACCTACAGCGCGATATCCACAGGCGTCAAGCGCAACGTTCCTGACCACGAAGGTGGTGATCGCCCGGGTTATCCACAAGCGGCAGGCGCCGCCCATCACGATGGTATCGCTGATAAAACGTGGTCCGGTGCCGTCAAAAAATCAGCGACGCTGTGCTGCCCCAGTCGGGGCTCCGGCCGTCGGCGCGGAGCCGGTCTCGGCGGCAAACCCCTTCGGGCCACCTTCGAGCAAGGCGTTCGAGGCGGCCTCCAGGCGCTCCTGGGCCAGGGCCTGGAATTCCTGACGGCCCAACCCTGGAGGGATCGGATCGAGGAACTGGATCACGGCCGTGCCCGGCCGGCGGATGAGGCTGTTGCGCGCCCAGAACCGCCCGGTGTTCAGGGCTACCGGCAGGCAGGGTACGTTCAAGGCGGTGTAGAGGTGTGACAGGCCCTGCTTGTAGGCGGGCGGAGCCCCGACCGCGCGGCGGGTCCCCTCGGGGAAGATGATGAGCTGGCGGCCCTCCCGGATGGCGTCCGCGGCGGCCGCGTTCATCAGGCTCATCGCCCGGGCGCCCTTGGAGCGATCGATCGCCACCATGCCGCTGCGCGATAGATACCAGCCGATCAGCGGAATCAGCAGCAGCTCCCGCTTCAGGATGTAGGCGAATTCCGGGAACACGGTGCAGAGCGCCAACGTCTCGAGGGCGGACTGGTGCTTGGCCGCGACCAGCAGCGGCCCCTTCGGAATGGTCTCGAGGCCGCGGAACTCGACCCGCATGCCGGCGACCACCCGCAGCAGCCACAGGGTGATCCGACCCCAGAGCCGGGCCAGCCTCAGCACCGCGCGGCGGGAGACCAGCGTGGGCAGGCCACCGAGCGCCAGCAGCGTCGTCATCGCGTAGAAGCAGACGTTGAAGGCGAGGGAGCGCAGGACGAGCATCGGAATCCGCTTCGTGACGGCTTTCCTCTAGCGCGCAGAGGCGCCCGCGGCCAAGCGCGGACGGTCCGACACCGGACCAAACGATCATGCGCCTGCGGCATGTCGGCCGGCTCGGGAGAAGCCGGCGCTGCGCCCCGCGATCAACCAGTAGACCAGGCCGGCGCTGGCGCCAACGACGAACAGGATCAGCGTCAGCCGCGCTTCGGCGGCGAGAAGCCCCGGGCTGGTGCCCGCCGTCGCCGGACGCACTGCGCCGCGGATCAGCCAGGGCAGGGCGGCGGTCAGCAGGCCGCCCCCGGCGCCGTACCAGAGGAAGCCGCGGCGCGAAAACATCTCGCCGGCCAACCCGACCAGGGCCGGCGGCACGAACAGCAGGACGAACAGCGCCCGGGCGAGGCCCGCGATCAGGAGCGCCAGCCCTTCCGGCGGAAGCCCCGCCGAGAGGTCGGACAAAGCCATGTCGACCCCCGCGAGCGCTCCATTGGTCAGCCACGCATTGGCGGTCGGATCGACCAGGAGTGCCAGCACGAGAATCGCGCCGCCGGCCGGGACGGCCAGCAGCAGGGCGAAGGCTCCGAGGAACAGGCGACCGACGAAATGCATGGCAGGCTTCCACACCGAAGACGGTCGGCCTTCGCAAAAGGAGCCGCGCCCGACCGGTCAGGGTCGGGCGCGGCTCCAGGATCGCATCATCGCCAGGCCCCGGGGGCCAGACCTATCTCAGCCGTGGGCGGGGGCCGCCCCGCCATGGTCGCCGTGGGACGGCTTGCCGCGCAGGCGGCCGAGCCAGAGCGAGAAGTGGCGGATCACCACGTAGAAGACCGGGGTGAGGAACAGGCCGAAGAAGGTCGCGCCGATCATCCCGAAGAACACCGCCGTGCCCAGCGCCTGGCGCATCTCGGCGCCGGGGCCGGTGGCGATCACCAGCGGCAGGGTGCCGAGGATGAACGCGAAGGCGGTCATCAGGATCGGACGCAGGCGCAGACGACAGGCTTCCACCGCCGCCTCGACCGGACCCCGGTGCTCGCGCTGCTCGATGTCGTGCGCGAACTCGACGATCAGGATCGCGTTCTTGGCAGCCAAGCCGATCAGCACGATCAGGCCGATCTGGGTCAGGATGTTGTTGTCCTGCCCCCGGAACTGCACCCCGGCGAGCGCCGCGAGCACCCCGGTCGGCACCACCAGCAGGATCGCCAGCGGCAGGGCCCAGGATTCGTACTGCGCGGCCAGCACCAGGAAGACCAGCAGCACGCCCAGGGCGAAGACGGCGCCGGCGGTGCCACTCGCGGCCTTCTGCTGGAAGGCGATCTCGGTCCAGTCGTAGGCGTAGCCATCGGGCAGCACCTTCTTGGCGATGTCCTCCATGGCGGTCAGCGCCTGTCCGGTCGAGACCCCCGGCTTGGCCACGCCCTGAACGGGAACCGAGTAGTACAGGTTGAACCGCTGCACGATCTGCGGGCCGGTCACGTTGCGGACGGAGGCGAGGGTGCCCATCGGCACCAGCGCGCCCGTGGAGGAGCGCACCTTGATCTGCGAGATGTCCTGGTTCGACGTGCGGAAGGCGGCATCGCCCTGCAGGCGCACCTGATAGATGCGTCCAAGCGTGTTGAAGTCGTTCACGTAGGTGCCGCCCAGATCCGCCTGGACCGACGAGAACACGTTGGCGAGCGGCACGTTCAGCATCCGCGCGATGGTGCGGTCGATGTCGAGGAACAGCTGCGGCGTCGCGTTGTCGAAGGTCGTGAACACGCGCTGCACGTCGGCGCTCTGGTTCGCCTGGGCGATCACCTCGCCGGCCGCGGCCATCAGCGGACCGATCTCCGAGGACTGACGGCTCTCGATCTGCATCTTGAAGCCGCCGCCGTTGCCAAGGCCGCGCACCGGCGGGGGCGGGATCACGATCACCCGGGCTTCCTGAATGTCCGAGGTGGCCTTGAGCACCTCGCCGGTGATCACCGCCGCGCTGCGGCCCACCGCGGCGCGCTCCTTGGCGCCCTTCAGCGTCAGGAACATTACGCCGGCATTGGTGGTGTTGGTGAAGGTCGCGCCATCGAAGCCGGCGATGATCACGGCGTTGGCCACGCCGTCCACGGTGCGGGCCTGCTTGGCCGCGCGCAGGATCACGTCCGTGGTGCGGTCGAGGGACGCGCCGGAAGGCAGCTGGACGACGCCGATCAGGTAGCCCTGGTCCTGGTCCGGGATGAAGCCCGTGGGCGTCGTCTGAGCGAGGTGCAGGGTGCCGGCGATCACCGCGGCATAGACCACCAGCATCACCGCCAATCCGATGAACCCGCCGGTCAGGACGCGGATCGTGCGGCCGTAGGCGTTCGACGTGGCATCGAAGGCGCGGTTGAAGCCGTTGGCGAGCCAGTTCAGGAACCGGGCCAGGAAGAATTTCGGCTCCTTGCGCGCGTGGTGCGGCACGAGCAGCAGCTTACACAGCGCCGGGGACAGGGTCAGCGAATTGAACGCGGAGATCAGGGTCGAGGCCGCGATCGTGAGCGCGAACTGCTTGTAGAACTGGCCCGAGATGCCCGGGATGAACGCCGTCGGCACGAACACCGCCGCCAGCACGAGCGCGATGGCGATGACGGCGCCGCCGACCTCGTCCATGGTCTTGTGCGCGGCATCGCCCGCCGAGAGCCCCTCGGCCATGTTGCGCTCGACGTTCTCCACCACCACGATGGCGTCGTCGACCACGATGCCGATGGCCAGCACCAGCCCGAACAGGGTCAGGTTGTTGAGCGAGAAGCCGAAGGCCGCCATGGCCGCGAAGGTGCCGATCAGCGACACGGGGATCGCGATCACCGGGATCAGGGCGGTGCGCCAGCTCTGGAGGAACACCAGCACCACGATGACGACGAGGCCGACCGCCTCGAACAGCGTCTTGTAGACCTCCTGGATCGATTCCTCGATGAACTCGGTCGGGTTGTAGGCGATGCGGTACTCGACGTCCGGGGGGAAGTTCTTCTTGACGGTCTCCATCACGCTCTTGACGGAGGTCGCCGCCTCAAGCGCGTTGGTGCCGGGCCGCTGGAACGCGCCGATGCCCACCGCCGGCGTGTCGTTAAGGTAGGAGTTGGTCGTGTAGTCCTTCTGGCCCATCTCGACGCGGGCGATGTCCTTGACCCGGACGAGGCGCCCGTCCTGGGCCTTGATGATCACCTCGGCGAATTCCTCGGGCGTCTTGAAGCGCGCCTGCGACTGCACGACGAGCTGGAACGCCTCGCTCTTGGCCGCGGGCGGGCCGTTGAGCTGGCCCGCGGCCACCTGGACGTTCTGCTCCTGCAGGGCCGTGGTGACGTCGGTGACCGAGAGGCCGTAGGCGGCGAGCTTGTTGGGGTCGACCCAGATGCGCTCGGCGTACTCGTTGCCGCCGAAGATCGTGATGTCGCCGACGCCGTCGAGGCGCAGCAGCTCGTCGCGGATGTTCAGGTAGATGTAGTTGGCGAGGTAATTCTGGTCGTAGGTCTTGTTCGGCGAGAGCAGGTGCACGACCAGCATCAGGTCGGGCGAGGCCTTGCGCACGGTCACGCCGAGGTTGCGCACGTCCGGCGGCAGGCGCGGCTGCGCCACCGAGAGCCGGTTCTGCACCAGCACGTTGGCGATATCGAGGTTGGTGCCGACCTTGAAGGTCACGGTCAGCAGCATGTTGCCGTCGTTGGTCGACAACGACGTCATGTACAGCATGTTGTCGACGCCGTTGACCTCCTGCTCGATCGGCGTCGCGATGGTGGCGGCCACGGTCTCGGCGTTGGCGCCCGGATAGGAGGCGCGCACGGTCACGGTCGGCGGCACGATCTCGGGATATTGCGAGACCGGCAGGGTCTCGTAGGCCACGAAGCCGAGGATCAGGAAGATGATCGACGTGACCGACGCGAAGATCGGCCTATCGACGAAGAAGTGGGCGAAACGCATCGGTCAAACCTCTGAGGCCCGCCGGTCACCCGGTCGGCGCCCTGCGTCGTCGGTGCGGCGCACGGGGCGCGGCGCGCGCGAATGCGATCGTGTCGAGCCGGTCCGGCTCACGTCTTGCTCGGGGGCAGCTCGACCGTCTCCGGATTGACCTTGGCCCCCGGGCGGACGCGGGCGATGCCGTTGACCACCAGGCTCTCGTCGCCCTTCAGCCCGCTGCGGATCACCCGGTAGCCGTCGACCTTCGGGCCGAGCACCACGTCCTTCTGCTGGATCACGTTCTCCGGTCCGAGCACGTAGACGATGCGCTTGTCCTGGTTGGCGGCGACCGCCTCGTCGGGGATCATCACGCCCTGGAACGGCTTGGTGGCAGGCATCGAGACGATGCCGAACAGGCCGGGCTTGATGAACAGGTCGGCGTTGGGGACGGTGGCGCGCAGCAGGATCGTGCCGGTGGCGCCGTCGACGCGGTTGTCGACGAAGTCGAGGGTGCCCTTGCGGGTCGGCTTCGCCTCGCCGGACAGGGCGATCGTGATCGGCACGCCCTTGCCCTGCTGGGTCTGGCCCATGCCGATGCCGAGGCTGCTCTGATACTTGAGGAACGACTTCTCATCGACGGTGAAGCTGAACCAGATCGGGTCGAGCGACACGATCGTGGTCAGCATCGTCTGGTCGGCGCTGACGATGTTGCCCTCGGTGACCAGCCGCCGGCTGATCCGGCCGTTGACCGGCGCCTTGACCTCGCTGAAGTCGTAGTTGAGCTGGGCGTTGTTCAGCGCCGCCTGGGCGCTGTCGACATCCGCCTGGGCGGTCAGCGAGGCCTGCCGGCGCTGGTCGGTGACCTGCTCGGAGATGTTGCCGCTCCGGGACAGGGTCTGGGCGCGTTCGAGATCGGTCTGCGAGAAGGACTGGCGCGCCTTGGCCGAGGCCAGGGCGGCCTGGGCCTGCTCCAGCGCCGCCTTGTAGGGGCGCCGGTCGATCACGAACAGCAGGTCGCCCTTCTTCACCGTCTGGCCGTCGGTGAAATTGATCTTTTCCAGATACCCGGTGACCCGGGCCCGGACCTCGACGTAATCGATCGCATCGAATCGGCCGGTATACTGGTCCTGCTCGACGATCTCGCGGACCACCGGCTTGGCCACGGTGACCTTCGGCGGGGGGCCGCCGGGCGCCTGGGCGTGGGCGATCGGTGCAAGGGGGCCCGCGATCAGGAAGCCGGCAGCGAGACCGGAGAGCACGGGGAAGAGGCTGGAAAGCCGGCTGCGCATCGGGTCCTGCTGTCCGTTGGCCGACCCGGCGGTCGAACCGAGCTTGACGATGAGTCCTGGGCAGACGCGCCGTAACCCGCGCGACCTGTAACCCATTGTGCGAGAGCGCACATGACGGCCCCTGGAGGCCGGATTGTTTTAAACGGCTACTCGATTGCTTCGCCCGCCGCGTACCAATCCTTGAAGCCGCCCTTGTAGTGCTCGGCGATGTCGAGGCCGGCCTTCTGGGCGGCCACCAGGGCGTGGACCGAGCGGACCCCCGACCCGCAGGACAGGACCGGCCGCCGCCCATCCGCCGCGATGAGCGCGGCCACGGCCTGCGGATCGAACGTGGACAGCGGATGCGAGACGGCGCCGGGAATGTGTCCGGCTTCGTATTCGTGGTCTTCGCGCACGTCGATGATCAGCATCGTGCCATCGCTCAACCCGCGCTTGACCGTCTCGCGATCGAGATCGACCACCTGCATCGACAGGATCTCCGTTCCGCCCCACTCGGGGCCCGGCCCTAAGGGCTGACGCTTTCCCTTATTCGTCAGGCCCGAGCGGCGCAACTCGCGGCGCTCGGGCGGGTCCGGTCAGATCGCTGCGAGCGTCGGCCCGACCGCCGCGAAATGGGCGTCCCAGCCCGGCGGCTGGTAGCTGTCGAGACGCCCGACCAACGCGGCCCGGAGCGGAGCATCCGGCCGGGCGAGCGCCGCGATCGCGTCCAACCAGCCCGGGCCGTCCAGCGGATCGTGGAACAGCGCGAAGCCGCCGGCGATCTCCCGGTGAACCGGGATGTCCGAGGCCACCACCGGCAGGCCGGAGGCCGCGGCCTCGACGATCGGGATGCCGTAGCCTTCCGTGAACGAAGGCATCAGCAGGGCGGTGCAACTGCGGGTCAGCGCCGCCAGCCCGTGGGTCGAGAGGCCGGTGACTTCGATCGCGTGGGCGCGCACGCCGGGGCAGCGATCGAGCATGTCGATGGCGCTCTCGGCCTCCCAGCCCCGGCGCCCGACCACGACCAGGCGGGGCGTCGCGGCTCCGTGCCGCTCGGCCAGGACGCGCCACAGCTGGAACAGCAGCAGGTGATTCTTGCGCGACTCGATCGTGCCGCAGACCAGGAAGGTCGGACGGTCCGGCCGGAAGCGCGGCCCGGCCCGCCCGAAGGCCGGCTCGACCCCGAGATGACCCACCGCCACCGGCGGCCGGCCGAAGCCCTCGGCAGCCAGGTGATCGCGGGTGCGCGCGCCGGTATCGGCGGAGTTGACCAGGATCGCGGCGGCGTGGCGCCCGATCGTGCGCATGCGGACCCGATGGCGGTCGGCCTCACCGGCGCGCCCGTATTCGGGATGCGTGATCGGGATGAGATCGTGGACGAAGAACGCCGCGCGCACGTCACGCCGGTCGTAGAGCCAGTCGAACCGGCCGGGATTGTCGAGGCGCAGGTGCGAAGTGTGCAGGTAGAGCGCGTCCCGGGGCAGGGCCGCGAGCGAGCGGCCCCGTGAGACGATGTCGGCCGCTGTCCGCGCCTGGATCCGGCGGCGCTGCGTGCCCCCCACCCGGGGGGCCTGCCCGGACGGGGCGGATGTCACCGGGGCGCCGAGCCGAGCCGCCAGCCCGCGATAGACCGGATCCGAGAGCGCGTCCCGATCCTCGACCCAGCCCGCCGCCACGGATTCGACGATGGCCAGCGCGTGCGCGCGGTCGAGCACCCGCGGCCCGTAGGCCGTTGAGACCACGCCGACGCCCGGCCCCGGCCGACCCAGAAAGTGACGCGCATAGGCGAGATCAACCCGGTCGATCCCCGACGGGCTCGCATGGCGCAGCCGTGTGACGAGGCGCGTGAGATCGAAGGCGATCGGTCGGTCCGTCATGGTCCTCGTTGGCGTGGCGCGGGCGTTTCAGCGTGCCGAGCAGGGCGGGGACGCTCCCCGTACCCGCCCGGGCCGGGGAGGGCCAGCGTCGCCGATCGTCCGTGGAGGGCTTGCGTGGGCGGGGCGCGACGGCTAAGAGCGCCGGGCCCACGTGGCGTCGGAGTGTAGCGCAGCCCGGTAGCGCACCTGTCTGGGGGACAGGGGGTCGTCGGTTCAAGTCCGGCCACTCCGACCATATCTTTTTCGCCCAGCGAACCATGACGGCGCGGGCAATTATCTTCCGATATTCAGGTCTTGAGCTTCGGCTTCGTCGAAGCGCGGCGCTCACTTGGGCGGCGCGTAGGCCGAGCCGTCGGCGGCCCGCAGGGGCGCCTCCACGTAACGCCCGTGGTCGGGAACCGCGACCCGTTCGAAATCCTCGGCCAAGGCGTGGAGTGCGCGGCGCATTTCCTGGCCTTGGAGCGGACGGCCGTGACCTGTGATGACGCGCTCCGGTTCCAGGGCGGCAAGCGCCCGGACCGAATGGCGCGCCGCGCCCCAGTCGATCGTCAGATACATCGGCGGCCCATGGAGCTCCGGTTCCTGAACGGCGACCGCGTAGGCCGATTCCTGCGCGGTGGTGACGAAGGCGTCGCCGACAATCAGGGTGCGGTCTGACTCGCGCCAGAGCGAGACGTGGCCCGGCGCGTGACCGGGCGTGTGGATCCAGCGCCAGCCGGCCATCGGCGGGACGGCGCCGTCCCCCGGCAGATCCTGCAGGCGACGAGACACGTCGACCGGTTTCGTCGGGAATAGCGGCGACAGGCGGCCCAGCAGGCCGCCGCCGACGCTGGGATCGGGGGCCGGGTAGGAGGCGCTGCCGTCAAGATACGGACGCTCCAGTGCGTGCGCGTAGACCGGAACGTCCCATTCCTCGGCCAGATCCTCCAGCACGCCGACATGGTCGAAATGGCCGTGGGTCAGCACGATCGCGGCGGGCCGCGCGCCGGCGCCGAACCGTTTCTCGGCCGCGGCCTTGATCGCGCTTTTGGCGCCCATCACGCCGGCATCGACTAGAACCCAGCCGCGGTCGCCGGCCCCGGGCGCGCCGACGAACACGGCGTTGACCAGCACGAGCCGCCGATAGGCGACGTCGCCGGTGATCTCATGGGTGGAATCGTCCCGCTCGGCATCGCGCGCCGGATCGTCGGCGCGGGCCTTCGGGTCGACGGGAATCTGCTGGACCATGCGGGGCGGCTCCCAGGGGGATTGCCTGAGCGGACATGTGTCGAAGAACCCGCTCAGGTCGTTGCAGCCACGAGGGTTTTCCCGCCCCGGCCTCGACCGCTCCGGCGTGGGATGGTGCGGCCGCTGGTGTACCGGCAACCGGGCCCGTAGAAGCGGGTTCCCCGCTTGCCGCGGGGCCGGCTCGCCGCAGCGGGATCGTGCGGGGCGATCCCGACCCCATATGGATCTCATCGACGCTCCCGCCGCAGGTCCCCGCATGGCACCGAGCCCGCTCGCCCTCATCGCGTCCGCCGCGATCTTCTCCCTGGTCGCCACCGGCACGGGGGCGATCATCCTGCAGCAGGGCTCGCACTTCAGCCATCCGCGCCGGGTCGGCGGCAGCTTCGCCATGACGGATCTCGATGGGCGCCCGGTGAGCCAGGCCGACCTGCTCGGCAAGCCGTCAGCCCTGTTCTTCGGCTTCACCCATTGCCCGGAGGTCTGCCCGACCACGCTCACGACGCTGTCCGGCGCGCTGGGCCGCATGGGTCGCGACGCCGACCGCATCAACGTGGTCTTCGTCACCCTCGACCCGGAGCGCGACACCCCCGAGAGCCTGCGGGACTACCTGACCGCCTTCGATCCGCGCATCCGCAGCTTCGTCGGGACGCCCGAGCAGGTGGCCCGCATGGCCGACGCCTACCACGTCGCCTACAAGCGCGTGCCGGTTCCGGGCGGCGACTACACGATGGAGCATTCCGCCACCGTGGGGCTGTTCGACAAGACCGGCCGGATGGTCGGGGAAATCGGCTACGGCGAGGACGAGGATCGAACCCTGTCCAAGCTGATCACGCTGGCGCTGCCCGGCCAGTGCGCCCCCGGGGGCGGGGCCGCCCTCTGGGAGACCGACGGCCCCACCAATGCCTGCGGCCCAAGAAGCTGAACCTCGGCCGACGCGGCGGTCAATTGCGCGGTCATGCCAGCGTGACTAGTTGGCGGAGCCGATCGTCGGACCGGCGATTCCCGGAGGTTCGAGCTTGATCACGCGACGCGCCCTGACAGCTTTGGGCCTACTGGCCCTCTCGCCCCTCGCGCGCCCCGCCCGTGCCGCATCCGGCGGGCCGCGCCTGGCGCCGCCGGAGCCGATGGATTTCGACCGGCTGAAGACGCTGGCCCGCACGCTGCGCGACCGGCCCTACGCGCCGCCCCCCGAGGCGCCGGCCTCGCCGACCCTGGACGCCCTGACCTACGGGCCGCTTCAGGAGATCCGCTACCCGCCGGCGCACGCGCTGTTCCCGGAGAGCCCGTACCCGGTCACCTTCTTCCACCTGGGCAACTTCTTCCGGCATCCGGTGAAGATTTTTTCGCTCGAAGGCGGCCAGGCCCGCGAGGTGCTGTATTCCCGCGATCTCTTCGCCTACCCGCCCGGCAATCCCGGCAAGGACCTGCCCGACGGCGCCGGCTTCGCCGGGGTCCGCTTCCAGAAGGTCCCGGCCGACCGGCCCGGCGCCGACGGCGACTGGCTGGCCTTCCTCGGCGCCTCCTATTTCCGGGCCGCCGGAGATGGAGCCCAGTACGGCGCCTCGGCCCGGGGCATCGCCATCGACACGGCGCCGGGACCGGGCAAGTCCGAGGAATTCCCGGTCTTCACCCGCTTCTACGTGTCGCCGGCCTCGGACGGGGCGGTCACCATCCTGGCCCTGCTCGAAGGCCAGAGCCTCACCGGCGCCTACCGGTTCACCGCCCGGAAGGCACCGCATGTGGTGATCGACGTCGCCTGCACACTCTACATCCGCAAGGCGGTCGAGCGGTTCGGCGTCGCACCGCTGACCTCGATGCTCTGGTACGCGGAAGGCATGAGCCGGTTCCTCGCCAGCGACTGGCGACCGGAGGTGCACGATTCCGACGGCCTTCTGATGCAGACTGGGGCCGGCGAGCTGATCTGGCGCCCGCTCAACAACCCGCCGCGCCTCAGTGTCAGCGCCTTCGCGGACAAATCGCCGAAAGGGTTCGGCCTGCTCCAGCGCGACCGGGCCTTCGCCAACTACATCGACGACGGCTTCGAGGAGAACCGCCCCCACATCTGGGTCGAGCCGCAGGGCGACTGGGGGGCGGGCAGCGTGCAGCTGGTCGAGATCCCAACCCACCAGGAGACCGACGACAATATCGGGGCGATGTGGGTGCCGGCCGATCCGCCGACAGCGGGGGCCGAGCGCAGCTTCGCCTACCGCCTGCACTGGCCGGTAGCCGAGCCGGTCGCCACCGATCTCGCCCGCTGCGTCGCCACCCGGGCGACCAAGGCGTCCTGGCTGTCCGGTGCGGAGAGGCGTCCGGGCCGGGCGAACCTCGTGCGCCAGTTCGTGCTGGAATTCGAGGGCGCGGCCCTGGCGGGTCTTGATCCCGAGAAGGCCCAGGTGGCGCTGACGCTCTCGCGCGGCAGCGCCGAGGAGGTCGGCGCGACCTGGGCACCCTACGGCAAGCCGAGCCCCTGGCGGGTGTTCCTGAAGGTTTTCGCGGACGGCCCCGAGCCGGTCGAGATGCGGCTGCAGCTCAAGAATGGGGACCGCCTGCTCTCGGAGACCTGGGCCTACCAATATTATCCCGAGGCGCCCGGGACGGTGCTCTAGACACAAAGCCGCCGGCACATTGCCGCCGCGGGGCGACCGTCCTTACAAGGTACCCTGGGGCTGCGCTTCGCCGTCCCGTCGCCGCACCCGAGGCCGTCATGAACGGCGAAAAGCCGCCCGGCCTCAACCTCCCCGAGGCCCTGACCCGCCTGCTGAAGGCACCCCGGAACGCGATCTGGCCGACGCCCGAGGACCGGCATCGTCTGCGCCTCGGTCGCCAGCGGCCCCGTGTGCCGAGCCGGGCCGTGATGGGCGTCTGGATCTGGGCGATCCTGTACAATGTGATCGGCTTCGCGATCCTCGCGACCCTGTGGCGGACGATGCACTGACCCGATGAAGACACCCAAGCCGAACGTTTCGCGCGCGCGCCGACCGGTCCTGGCCGCGTTACTCTTTGGTCTGGCCGGCTCGATAGCCTCGGCGCAGGCGCCGGAGAGCGCCTTGAACGCGGATGACGGCACCGGGGCAGTCAAGGTCTGTGCGCCGGTGGCGATGCCCCGCTGGCGCTCGATGATCCCGGCACCGAAGACCTGGACCTTCCTGGATTGCATGGGGTTCTCGGGCGAGATGGGCGCCAGCCATTTCCAGCTCGGCTGCCTGTTCGCCAACGTCACCCCACACGCGCAGAAATATGCCTGGGGCCCGATGGTGCCGATCGAGAAAGCCGCCCTGGCCAAACCGCAGCCGCCGATCCCCAATTGCGGCTGGTGAGTCGACCTGGATCCTGGCGGATTGCGCCGGTGCCGTGCCCGGTCAAAGTCGTTTGGAAGTCGGCCGCCTGGCGGCAAAGGGTTGGACGCGGAAACCAAGCCTGTTTTCGTCTGTTAATTCTAACAGACCGGTTGTCCCGTGATACCATCGTCTGAAAGCGTACGTAGCCTGCGGACAGGCTCAATTTCACTTGTGGTCGGCCTGTGGCCGTTTACCTCCGGTCTATCGAGATCAGACGAGCTTGCGCGCCGATGACGGAGAGATTGTCCGCGCTCTAGCACCTCTTTGGAGCGGAGCCTTGGATCGACTTAAGCAGGATCGCGTCCGCAATCGTCTGCTCCGTTTCATGACCCCGGATGATTTCGCCCGTCTCGCGCCGGAGCTGGAGATCGTCTCGGTGCCGCTGCGCGAGTTGCTGATTCTGCCGCTCCAGCCGATTGCGCACGCGCATTTCATCGAGGAAGGCATCGTCTCACTGGTCGCGGACACGCTCGAGGGTCGGATCGAGATCGGGGTGGTCGGCTACGAGGGGATGTGCGGCGCGCCGCTCGTGCTGGGGACGGACCGCACGCCCCACACCGCACTGGTGCAATCCGATCTCGTGGCCCTGCGGCTCCCGGCGGCCAGCCTGCTGGCGGCGTTGGATGACAGCGCAACCTTACGCAATCTGCTCGGCCGCTACGTGCAGAGCCTGATCGTCCAGGTCGGGCATACGGTCTACGCCAACACCGACCTCACCATCGAGGCGCGGCTCGCTCGGTGGATCCTGATGACCCATGACCGGCTGCAGAAGGACGAGTTGATCCTCACGCACGAATTCCTGGCGATGATGCTCGGCGTCCGGCGCCCCGGCGTCACGACCGCGACGCATGTGCTGGAGGGCTCGGGCATGATCCGGGCAAGGCGCGGCCGAATCATCGTGACCGACCGCGATAAGCTCGAGGACCTGGCCGGAGATGCCTACGGACCGGCCGAGGCTGAGTACGAACGGCTCCTCGCGCCGGACTGAGGCGTCGGTCAGCGCGGCCCCGCCCGTCATGGCGAGCCCAGTGTACGACGAACGCCCCGTCCGCCGGCGTGCAGGGCTTCGTTAAAGCCTGATCCGGAAACTGAACGGCAGACCCGCTGTGGCCCGCGCACCACGGACCGGCTCCGTTCGGCCACTTGCCAACACCGTTGGGCACGAACGGTCTTTGACGCGCCCCGAAGATCGGTTTACAGGTGATCAGGCGCGACAAGCAATAACCATGCCGCAAGCAACGCCGCCCGGCTGGTCAATCACGCTGAAAGGGCATCGGGGCCTCTTATGAGTTTGGTGCAACGGCTGGAAGTGCGTCAGGGCCAGTCCCTGGTGATGACGCCGCAGCTCCTGCAAGCGATCAAACTCCTGCAACTGTCGCATCTCGATCTCGCCGCCTATGTCGAGGCCGAGCTGGAGCGCAATCCGCTGCTGGAACGCGCCGAATCCGAGGCGCCGGGCGCCGGCGAAGCAGCCGAAGCGGGCGGTCCTTCCGAGGACGTGGCGTCCGGTGACCGCTTCGATGCGGCCGACCCCGATTCGTGGCAGCCCCCCGAACTCAATCCGAGCCGCGGCGAGATCGAGACCGAGTTCGATACGCGGCTCGACAACGTCTTTCCGGACGACGCACCGATCCAGGTGCAGGAAGCCTCCGGGGGCGACATGCTCTCGCTGACGCCGCCGCCCTACGGCAGCAGCGGTGGCAGCTTCGATTCCGACGCACCCGATTTCGAGGCGGCGCTTACGGCCGAGATTTCCCTGCGCGATCACTTGGCGGGCCAGCTCGACCTGGCGACCCGCAATCCGACCGACCGGCTGATCGGCGGGTTCCTGATCGACGCGGTCGACGAGGCCGGCTACCTGCGCGAGACGGTCGAGGGCGTGGCCGAGCGCCTCGGCGCCGATCCCGCCACCGTGGCCCGGGTGCTGACCCTGGTCCAGAGCTTCGACCCGCCCGGCATCGCCGCCCGCGACCTCGCCGAGTGCCTGGCGATCCAGCTGCGCGAGCGCGACCGGTTCGACCCGGCCATGCAGGCCCTGGTCTCGCGCCTCGATCTGGTGGCCAAGCGCGAGTTCAGCGCCCTGCGCCGCCTCTGCGGCGTCGACGACGAGGACCTCGTCGAGATGCTGGGCGAGATTCGCCGGCTCGACCCGAAGCCCGGGCGGGCATTCGGATCGAGCGGCGTCGAGGTGCTGATCCCCGACGTGTTCGTGCGCGCCGCCCCGGACGGATCGTGGCTGGTGGAACTCAACGGCGAGGCCCTGCCGCGCGTGCTGGTCAACCAGAGCTACTATGCCCGGGTCGTGCGCGGTGCCTCGGCCGACGGCGACAAGGCGTTCCTGTCGGAGGCGCTGCAGAACGCCAACTGGCTCACCCGCTCCCTGGAGCAGCGCGCCCGCACGATCCTGAAGGTCGCCACCGAGATCGTGCGCCAGCAGGACGGGTTCTTCGTCCACGGCGTCACGCATCTGCGCCCGCTGAACCTCAAGACCGTCGCCGAGGCGATCGGCATGCACGAATCGACCGTCTCCCGGGTCACCTCCAACAAGGCGATCGGCACAAGCCGCGGCACCCTGGAGATGAAGTACTTCTTCACCGCGGCGATCCCCGGCGCGGCCGGCATGGCGGCCCATTCCTCCGAGGCCGTGCGCCATCGCATCAAGCAGTTGGTCGACGGCGAGACGCCGGACGACGTGCTGTCGGACGACGCGCTGGTGCAGAAGCTGCGCAGCGAGGGCGTCGACATCGCCCGCCGGACCGTGGCCAAGTACCGGGAATCGCTGCGGATCCCGAGCTCGATCGAGCGGCGCCGGGAGCATTACGCCCACGGCTCGGGCCATCACGGGGCGCTGGCCCTGCGCTGAGATCCGCCGGGACGGTCTTGCGTCGCGCGGTCGTCCGGCCCATCCGGGGCGCGCCGAATCACGACGCCTGGACCCGCGATGACTCCTTCCGCCACGCCCCCGCGCAGCCTCACCGCCATCGTGCTCGCGGCCGGGAAGGGCACGCGGATGCGCTCGGACCTGCCGAAGGTGCTCCACCGGATCGCCGGACGGACCATGCTGGGCCACGTGCTGGCGGCCGTGCAGGCGGCGGGCGCCGGCCGGATCGCCGTGGTCGCCGAGCCCGGCCGCGAGGATGTCGACGCCGAGATCGCCCGGGAGGCGCCCGGCGCGCAGGTGTTCCCGCAGGCCGAGCGCCTGGGCACCGCCCACGCCGTGCTGGCCGCCCGGGCCGTGCTCGAAGCGCCGGACGACGACGTGGTCATCGCCTTCGGCGACACGCCGCTGATCAGCGCCGAAACTTTTTTGAGACTCCGCGCGCCGCTGGCGGAGGGCGCGGCGGTCGCGGTCCTGGCGTTCGAGAGCCCGACGCCGACCGGCTACGGCCGGGTGCTCACCGAGGGCAGCCGCGTCCTGGCGATCCGCGAGGAGAAGGATGCGAGTCCGGCCGAGCGGGCCGTCACCCTGTGCAATGCCGGGCTGATGGCCCTGTCGGGGCAACACGCCCTGACGCTGCTCAGCCGCATCGGCAACGACAACGCCGCCGGCGAATACTACCTCCCGGACGCGGTGGCGCTCGCCGTCGCGGAAGGGTTCTCGGTCACGGTCGTGCCGGTTGACGAGGCAGAGGCGCAGGGGGTCAACGACCGGGTGCAGCTCAGCATCGCCGAGGCCGCGATCCAGGCCCGGCTGCGCCGCAGCGCCATGCTGGGCGGCGCCACGCTCGTCGCCCCCGAGACCGTTTTCCTCAGCCACGACACGATCCTCGGACGCGATGTCGTCGTGGAACCCCACGTCGTGTTCGGGCCGGGCGTCCGGGTCGCGGACGGCTGCACGGTGCAGGCCTTCGCCCACCTCACCGACACCGTTCTCGAAGGGAGCGTGCGCATCGGGCCGTTCGTGCGCCTGCGCGGCCATGCCGTCCTCGAGACCGGCGCGGAACTCGGCAATTTCGTCGAGCTCAAGAACGCCCGGATGGGACCGGGGGCCAAGGCCGCGCACCTCACCTATCTCGGCGATGCCGAGATCGGAGCGAAGGCCAATATCGGCGCCGGCACGATCACCTGCAATTACGACGGTGTGCTCAAGCATAAGACCACGATCGGCGCCGGCGCCTTCATCGGCTCGAACTCGGCGCTGGTGGCGCCGGTGACCGTGGGGGAGGGGGCCTATGTGGCCTCGGGCTCGGTCATCACCGACGACGTGCCGGCGGACGCCATGGCGGTCGCCCGCGGCCGGCAGGCTGTGAAGCCTGGCTGGGCGAAGCTGAAGCGGGCGGCGTTGCAGGCGGAGAAGGCTTTGCGCGGGGGGCGCTGAGGCGTGCTGGCCGAGGCCTCCTGCCGATCTCGGCTCGGGGTGCCAACAAGACCTCGACCTTCCCTCCGAAAACGGACGTTCCGTTTCCGCCTCATCTCGAACGATCAAGCAAATAGCCAACGGCCGAGCATGCGACCGAACGGGAAGGTAAAAAACCCGACAATCAAGAGAGCCCCCGTGATCAGCGACAACGCTGTGTAGCGATGGGCATCCACCCGACGCAGGCGGGCATGCCAAGCCAGCATCGGAGCTTGGGTGAGTACGATCATGGAATGGACGTGGATTGCACTCAGACCGCCCTGGCTGCCGCCGCGGATGCCGAAGCTGAGCAGAGCCGTCGCGGTCATGGACGCGACCTACGCATAACCGAGATGCCTCCGGCACGGCTGCGCTTGACGCGCATCGGCGCAGCTGGGACACGGCCGCCGCCTTCCCGGACATCGGCCCGCACGATGCTGCTCAACCGCTTGTTTCCCGTCTGCGCCGTCCTGGCCGCGGCCGCGGCCTATGTCGCGCCGGACGTGTTCCTGCCGGTGCTCCCGCACGTCGCCATTCTGCTGGCCGTGATCATGTTCGCCCTCGGCGTCACGCTGACGCCCGCGGATTTCGGCCGGATCCTGGCCCGGCCCGCGCCGGTCGCGGCCGGTGTCGTGGTCCATTACCTCGTGATGCCCGCCGCCGCCTGGGCCATCGCCCACGCCCTCGGCATGGGCACCGAGCTCACGACCGGCATGGTGCTGGTCGGCAGCGTCGCCAGCGGCACGAGTTCCACCCTGATGGTCTACATCGCCGGCGGCGACGTCGCGCTGTCGGTGACGATCGCCACGGCGTCGACGCTGGTGGGTCTAGTGGCGACGCCGCTGCTGGTGCGCCTCTACGTTGACGCCGCCGTGCCGGTGGACGTGGTGGGGCTCCTGGCCAGCCTCGTGGAGATCGTGGCCGCGCCGGTGGCTCTGGGGCTGGCGCTCAACCGGCTCGCGCCGCGCCTCGTCGGGCGCATCGAGCGGGCTCTGCCCGCCGTATCGATGCTCGCCATCCTGTTGATCATCGGCGCTGTTGTCGCCGGCAGCCGGGCCAGCATCGCCGCCGTCGGCCCACTCGTGCTGCTGGCGGTGGTGCTGCACAACGGAGCCGGTCTGGTCTTCGGCTACTGGAGCGGGCGCCTGCTCGGCTTCGATGAGGGCACCTGCCGAACCCTGGCCCTGGAAGTCGGCATGCAGAATTCCGGTCTCGCGGCGGCGCTGGGCAAGCTCTATTTCTCGCCGCTGGCCGCCCTGCCGGGCGCGGTCTTCTCCGTGTGGCACAACCTGTCGGGCTCGGTACTGGCCAGTCACTGGTCGGGACGGAACCCAGCCATCGCCACGCGCGGGACCGCGCCCTCATAAGAGAACCGCCGAGGCGACCGCGCACATCAGCATCGATCGGCCGGGGCTGGCCCTGCGCGGCTCTGATCCGGTACAAGTCCCGCTTGGCTTGGGCATGAGCGAACGGCCCGGACCTTGTTGCGCGGCGCGTCCGCGCGGCGATCCCGGCCTCAGAGCGAGAGACAATCCCATGTGCGGCATCGTCGGCATCGTCGGGCGCGACGCGGTGGCGGGGCAGGTGATCGAGGCCCTGCGGCGGCTCGAATACCGCGGCTACGATTCCGCCGGCATCGCCACCCTGGAGCACGGCCGCCTGGAGCGGCGCCGCGCCTCGGGCAAGCTCGTCAACCTGGTGGAGAGGCTCGAGCAGGAGCCGCTCACCGGCACGATCGGCATCGGCCACACCCGCTGGGCGACCCATGGCCGGCCCAACGAGACCAACGCCCATCCGCACGCCACCAAGCGGCTCGCCGTCGTCCATAACGGCATCATCGAGAATTTTCGCGAGCTGAAGGCCGAGCTGGAAGCTGACGGCGTCGTGTTCGAGACCGAGACCGATACCGAGGTCGTGGCCCAGCTGGTCAGCCGCAACATGGACCGGCAGATGAGCCCGGTCGATGCCGTGGCCGCCGCCCTGCCGCGGCTGCGCGGCGCCTTCGCGCTGGGCTTCATCTTCTCCGGGGAGGAGAACCTGCTGATCGGCGCCCGCCACGGCGCGCCGCTGGCAGTCGGCTTCGGCCAGGGCGAGACCTATCTCGGCTCGGACGCCCTGGCGCTCGCCCCCTTCACCGACGCCATCACCTATCTCGACGAGGGCGACTGGGCGATCCTGACCCGGGACGGCGCCGAGATCCGCGACCAGTCCGGCGCCCGCGTCGAGCGCCCGCGCCAGAAGATCGCCACGCAGGCCTACCGGATCGACAAGGGCGAGTACCGCCACTTCATGGCGAAGGAGATCCACGAGCAGCCCGAGGTGGTGGGCCGCACGCTCGCCCATTACGTCGACATGGCCAACGGCCGGGTGATGCTGCCCGAGGCGCTGCCCTTCGACTTCGCCAAGCTCAGCCGCGTCTACATCACCGCCTGCGGCACGGCGTTCTATGCCGGGCTGGTGGCGCGCTACTGGTTCGAGCAGATCGCGCGCCTGCCGGTCGAGATCGATGTCGCCTCCGAGGCCCGCTATCGCGAGGCACCGCTGGAGAAGGACGGGCTGACGCTGGTCATCTCGCAATCGGGCGAGACCGCCGACACCTTGGCTTCGCTCCGCTACGCCAAGTCTCAGGGCCAGCACACGCTCTGCGTCGTCAACGTGCCGACCTCGACCATCGCGCGGGAATCCTCCGTGGTGATGCCGACGCTCGCCGGCCCCGAGATCGGCGTTGCCTCGACCAAGGCGTTCTCGTGCCAGCTCACCGTGCTGCTGTGCCTCGCCATCGCGGCCGGGCGCGCCCGCGGCACCCTCGACGCGGAAGGCGAGCGCCGGCTGGTCGACGCGCTGATCAAGGCGCCGGGCCTGATGGCCGAGGCGCTGACCCGCGAGCCGGAGATCGAGCTCTTGGCCCGGGACGTCGCGAAGGCGCGCGACGTGCTCTATCTCGGCCGCGGCACCAGCTACCCGATGGCGCTTGAGGGCGCGCTGAAGCTCAAGGAAATCAGCTACATCCATGCCGAGGGCTACGCCGCGGGCGAGCTGAAGCACGGGCCGATCGCGCTGATCGACGAGAGCGTGCCGGTGATCGTGATCGCGCCCCACGACGCGGTGTTCGAGAAGACGGTCTCGAACATGCAGGAAGTCGCCGCGCGGGGCGGGCGCATCGTGCTAATCGGCGACGCCAAGGGCGCGGCCGAGCACGGGCTCGACACCATGGCCACCGTCACCATGCCGGACCTCGACGCCACCGTGGCGCCGATCGTGTACGCCGTGCCGATCCAGCTGGTGGCCTACCACACCGCGGTGTTCATGGGGAAAGACGTCGACCAGCCCCGGAACCTCGCGAAATCGGTCACCGTGGAATAGCCGCACCGCCGAGCGAGGGCTTCGATGACCGAGAGAGACGCCGCCGCGATCCGCTGGCTCGAAGGGCAGGAGGGCGCGATGCTGGCCCTGCTCGAAGAGCTGGTGAACATCGATTCCGGCTCCTACGACAAGGCCGGCGTCGATGCGGTGGGCGCGCGCATCGCGTTCTTCCTGGCCGAGCACGGCGTCTCGGTGACCACCATCCCGGTGGAGGATTACGGCGATGCGCTGAGGGCGCAGGTCGCCGGATCCGGGGGCGGCAACCGGCCGATCGTGCTGATGGGCCATCGCGACACCGTCTTCCCGAAGGGCGAGGTCGCCCATCGGCCGTTCCGAATCGCGGAGGGCCGCGCCTACGGGCCGGGCGTCGCCGACATGAAGGCGGGGCTGGTGATGAACGCCTTCGTGCTGGCCGCCTTCCACCGGGCCGGCGGCGCGCCAGTGCCGCTGGTCGGCCTGTTCACCAGCGACGAGGAGATCGGCTCGCCGGCCTGCCGGCCGATCATCGAGGAGACCGCCCGGGGCGCCCGGGCCGTGCTGAACGCCGAGCCCGGCCGCCCGACCGGCAACGTCGTCACCGGCCGCAAGGGCGGTGTGTTCATGCACCTGGAGGTCCAGGGCCGGGCCGCCCATTCCGGCGGCAACTACGCGGACGGGCGCAGCGCCATCGGGGAACTCGCCCACAAGATCATCGCGCTCCACGCCCTCACCGATCTCGACCGCGGCATCACGGTGAATGTCGGGCTGGTCTCGGGCGGCCAGTCGGTGAACACCGTGGCGCCGCGCGCCACCTGCGAGATCGACCTGCGCTACGTCACCCCGCCCGACCGCGACACCGCCATGAGCCGGATCGCCGCGATCGTGGCGGCCTCGACGATACCGGATACGCGCGCGCAGCTGACCATCAAGGGCGAGTTCCTGCCGCTGGTGCAGGACGAGGCCTCGCGCGCGCTATTCGAGACCTATGCGCGGGTCAGCGCCCAGCATGGCGCCCGGATCGAAGGCGAGTTTGCCGGCGGCTGCGCCGATTCCGGCTTCACCGCGAGCGTCGGCTGCCCGACCCTGTGCGCGGTCGGACCGGTCGGCGGCAAGGCCCACTCGCCCGAGGAATATCTGGAGGTCGCGAGCCTCGTTCCGCGGGCGCGGGCCATCGCCGAGACCATCGCGGCGGCTTGAATATGTATTCGACCGCGTGATCTCGGTCACAGGACGTCGACGAACAACGAGAATCCAAATCTCCTCCTCATCCTGAGGTGCCGGGCGAGCGCAGATCGCCCGGCCTCGAAGGAGCCCTCCAGCCAGCCAAGCGCCTTCTGGAGGGCTCCTTCGAGGCCCGCTGACGCAGGCTCCTCAGGATGAGGTCGAGGATGGGAGTGCCGTCGTCAGTCTCGCTTCGAGCCATGCCCCTCGTTGTCGGGCTCGGGGCGGCGGCGCGTCATCGCTCTTCCGGCCCGCACTCAGCCCTCAACCAAAGCCAGCGCGGCGTCGGTGTAGCGACGTCCACTGATCGCCTCGGGCGGCATCGCCGCGTCGATGGCGGCGAGGTCGTCCGGGCTCAGCACGATCCCCGCCGCGGCGGCGTTTTCTTCGAGGTGCCGGATCTTGCGGGCGCCGGGGATCGGCACGATGCCGTCGCCCCGGTGGAGCACCCAGGCCAGGGCGAGCTGTGCCGGGGTGACGCCTTTGTCGGCCGCCAGGGCCGCCAGCGCATCGATCAGCCTCTGGTTGGCCGCGAGGTTCTCGGCCTCGAAGCGCGGCAGGGTCCGGCGGAAATCGTCCTCCGCGAGGCTGCCGCGGTCGCGGATCGCCCCGGTGAGCAGGCCGCGGCCGAGCGGGCTGTAGGGCACGAAGCCGATGCCGAGCTCGGTGCAGGTCGGCAACACCGCCGCCTCCGGCTCGCGGCTCCAGAGGGAGTACTCGCTCTGCACCGCGGCGATCGGATGCACGGCATGGGCGCGCCGGATCGTGGCGGCGCCGGCCTCGGACAGGCCCAGCGTCCGCACCTTCCCAGCGCGCACGAGATCGGCCATCGCGCCGACCGTGTCCTCGATCGGCACCGCGGGATCGACCCGATGCTGGTAGAACAGGTCGATGACCTCGACTCCAAGGCGCTGCAGCGAGGCCTCGCAGACTGCGCGGACATGCTCGGGCCGGCTGTCGACGCCGACGATCCGGTCCCGGCCCTGGCCGGTCTCGGCGATCTTGAAGCCGAATTTGGTGGCGATGACGACCTGGTCGCGCACCGGCGCCAGGGCCTTGCCGACCAGCCTCTCGTTCTCGAACGGACCGTACATCTCGGCGGTGTCGAAGAAAGTGATGCCGAGATCGACCGCCCGGCGGAGCGTGGCGATGGCCTCCGCCTCCAGCTGACCGCCATAGGCGAAGCTCATGCCCATGCAGCCGAGGCCGAGGGCGGAGACGGAGAGTTCGGAACCGAGTCGACGCTGTTGCATGGGAGTCCCCCGCGAATCCTTTGGCCGAAGCCGCCCGGACTCTGCGCAGACCGCCGCGATAGGATAATCCGTGTTTTGCAACGCAGCCTGTCCTATCCGGCGCAACAGTGAAACGCACCGACCTTCCCGCCCTCTCGATCTTCGCCGCGGTCGCGGCGCGCCGCAGCTTCCGCGGGGCGGCCCGCGATCTCGGCCTCTCCGTCTCTGCGGTGAGCCACGCGATCAACGGTCTCGAAGCGAGCCTGGGAATCCGGATCCTGGCCCGGACCACCCGCAGCGTCGCCCCGACGGAGGCGGGACGGCGCCTGCTTGATGGGCTCGAACCGGCGCTGGCGGCGATCGCCGAGGCGGTCGAGGCCGCCACCGCCTCGCAGCAGCGGCTGTCGGGGACGCTGCGCTTCTCGGTGCCGCACTCGGCCGCCGAAATGATTCTGCTGCCGCTCGCCGTAGCGTTCACGCACGTGCATCCCGATGTCGCGATCGAGATCCGGGCCCAGGACGACCTGCGCGACATCGTGGCGGAGGAGTTCGATGCCGGTGCCCGGTTCGAGGAGAGCCTGGAGCAGGATATGATCGCCGTCCCGCTCGGGCCGGCGCAATGCGCGGCCATCGTGGCGGCGCCGTCCTATCTGGCGCAGCATCCCCGGCCGCGCACGCCGCAGGATCTCCACGACCACGCCTGCATCAACCGTCGTTTCCCCGGTGGCGCCCTCTACCGCTGGGACCTTGAGAAGGACGGCGCGGCCCTGGCTGTCGCGGTCTCCGGCAGCCTGATCCTCGACGACATGCGCCTGGTCGCGCAGGCGGCACGGCTGGGCGCCGGCCTCGCCTACGTGTTCGAGGCGCAGGTGATCGACGATCTCGAAGCCGGCCGGCTGGTCCGCGTGCTGGAGGATTGGTGCCCGCGCTTCCCCGGTTTCTTCCTCTACTACCCGAGCCGCACGCTGATGCGGCCGGTGCTCCGGGCGTTCCTCGATTTCGTACGGGGCGAGGACGTGGGTGAGCGATCACCGGGGGCGGTTGCCGTGTAGAACGAACCGCCCCCGAGCCGTCTCACGCAGCGGTGCGATACCGCTCCGCCGGCTGGGCCTGGCCGAGGTTCGGGATCATCGCGGTCCGCGCCCGGTCGTAGGCCTCCCACTGCGACGCATCGGGCAGGGGCGGGATGGTGACGGTCTCGCGCCGGTCGAAGCCGGCGAGCGCGGCGTCGACCAGGGCGCCGGTTTCCATGACCGCCGGCAGGGCGTTCACGTCCACGCCCGCGCGCTGCCAGATCTCGGTCCGGGTCGCGGCCGGCAGGACGGCCTGCACGTAGACGCCCTTCGGTCCGAGCTCGGCGTGGAGCGCTTGGCTGAGATACTGCACGAACGCCTTGGTGGCGCCGTAGACGGCCATGCCGAATTCCGGGATGAAGCCGACCACCGAACCGATATTGACGATGGTGCCGCTGCCGGCCGCGACGAAGCGGGGTGCCACCGCGGCGGCGAGGCGGGTCAGGGCGGTGACGTTGAGGGCGATCAAGTCGCTGATCTGGTCCGGCCCCTGGCCGGCGAAGCTGCCGGTGAGCGCCGCGCCGGCATTGTTCACCAGAACGCCGATCCGGGCATCCTCGCGCAGGCGCGTTTCGACGGCGGTGAGGTCGGCCGGTCGGGTCAGGTCGGCCTGGAGGATGTCGACCGCGACGCCGGCGTCCCGGCGCAGGCGCTCAGCCAGCGCTTCAAGACGGGTGCCGTCCCGGGCGACCAGGACGAGATCGTGGCCGCGGCGGGCGAAACGGTCCGCATAGACCGCACCGATGCCCGAAGAGGCGCCGGTGACGAGGATGGCAGGCTTGCTGGACATGGGCGAGATCCCTATCTCTAAACATGATCATCATCATGTAATGCAAACATGATGATGATCATGATTGAGGTCAAGCGAACCTCGTCCCGCAGGCGTGAGATTGCGCACATGAAGGTCAGCCGCGAGCAGATGGTCGAGAACCGGCGCCGGATCCTCGAAGCGGCCGGGCGGCTGTTCCGCGCCCGCGGCTTCGAGGCGGTAACGGTGGCCGAGGTGATGCGCGAGGCGGGCCTCACCCATGGCGGCTTCTACGGCCACTTCAGGTCGAAGGACGACCTGATCGCCGCGACCCTGGCCGAGCTGGTGGTGGCTCCGGAGCCCGAGCCTACGGCGCTGCCCGTCTACGCGGCGCGCTATCTCAGCCCCGGCCATCGCGACAATCCTGCAGACGGCTGCCCGGTGGCGGCCCTCGTCTCCGAGACGATCCGGCAGGCGCCCGAGGCGCGGGCGGCGATGACCCAGGGCCTGCGCCGGCAGATCGCCCGGCTCGCCGGCGGCACCGATGCGGCGGATCCCGAGGCCGCCCGCCAAGCCGCGATCGGGAGTTGGGCCGCCATGGTCGGCGCGATGATCCTGGCCCGGATGAGCGACGATCCGGCGCTGTCGGACGACGTGCTGGCGCAGACCCGCGCGTGGATCGACCGGGCGTTACCCGCAGGGGCGGTCGCATGAACCGGCGGGCCTCGGGGGCCGGATGCGGAATCCGGTGGAGCCGACCCGAGTGACGTTTGCAGCACCCGCTTGCGCTCGGGGGCCGCATCGATCAGTTTTCAGGCATCCAGTGAGCCCCACATCTGGATCTCACGCGAGGAACCGCGCCGTCCGTGCATCTCCTGATCGTCGACGACCACCCGCTGTTCCGTGATGCCCTGGCGGCCACGATCCGTTTGGCCCATCCGGACGCGATCCTGCACGAGGCCGACGGGATCGAGCCCGCCTGCGCGGTGCTGGCCGAGCACCGCAGCATCGACCTGACCCTCCTCGACCTGTCGATGCGTGGGGTGACCGGCTTCGACGGGCTGATCACGATCCGGGCGCGGTTCCCGCGGGTCCCGATCCTGATCGTGTCCGGTCACGAGGATCCGCGCATCGTCCGCGAGGCCCTTCAGCACGGGGCCGCCGGCTTCGTGCCCAAGGCCATGGACAAGGCCACCCTGACCCGGGCGATCACCGAGGTGATGGGCGGCGCCCTGTTCCTGCCCCCCGGCCTCGCCGTGGCGAGCGCGTCGGCATCGCACACGAAGAAAAAACCGCTGGCCGAGCGCCTCGCCCAACTCACGCCGCAGCAATTGCGCGTGCTGATGATGATCCGCCAGGGCAAGCTGAACAAGCAGATCGCCCACGAGCTTCAGGTCGGCGATTCGACCGTGAAGGCTCATGTCTCGGAGATCCTGCGCAAGCTCGAAGTGATCAGCCGAACGCAGATCGTGATCGACACGGCGGCGCTGGATTTCGACCAGATCCACAACGCGCACCCGGCCTGACCGGCGACGATATCGGCTCCATATCCACCGATCGATGGATCGAAAGGCCCTTGAACGGAGCGTCCAGGGCCGGGTCTGAGACGGGGAGAATGCCGATGCGGACCGAGCGTGAGAAGATGCTGGCGGGCGAACTCTACGACGCGCTCGATCCCGAACTGGTCGCGGCCCGGGCTCGGGTCCGGGATCTGTGCCAGCAGCTCAACGCCACGCGCGATGCCAACGAGGAACTGCGCCGGAATCTGTGCCAGCAGATCTTCGGCGCGGGCGGCGACACGGTGTGGATGCAGCCGCCGTTCTTCTGCGACTACGGGTCGAACATCGAGCTCGGCGAGCGGGTGTATTTCAACTTCAACTGCGTCATCCTGGATGTCTGCCGCGTCCGGATCGGCAGCTTCACCCTGTTCGGGCCGGCGGTTCAGATCCTCACGCCCCTGCACCCCACCAACGCGGCCCTGCGCCGGGTCCAGGAATACGGCAGGCCGATCGAGATCGGGTCGGATGTCTGGGTCGGCGGCGGCGCCCTGATCCTGCCCGGCGTGACCATCGGGTCCCGCACGGTGATCGGCGCGGGCAGCGTGGTCACCCGCGACGTGCCGGACGGCGTGCTGGCCGCCGGGAATCCGTGCCGGGTGATCCGCCCGATCAGCGACGACGAGCGGCACGCTTACGGAACTGCGCCCTGACGGCGGCGACGTCCCGCTGACACGCTCCAACCTGCCGCGTTCGATCCCGGGGACACCGGGATCGAACGCGTATCAAGGAAGCCCGCGCCCTCAGGCGCCGAGGCCGCCGACGCAGAGGTACTTGGTGTTCAGGTAATCCTCGATGCCCTGGTAGGAGCCTTCGCGGCCGAGGCCGGATTCCTTCACGCCCCCGAACGGTGCCACCTCGGTGGTGATGATGCCCTCGTTGATCCCGACCATGCCGTATTCCAGCGCCTCGGCGACCCGGAAGGTGCGGCCGAGGTCGCGGGTGTAGAAGTAGCAGGCCAGGCCGAACTCGGTGTCGTTGGCCATGCGGATCGCCTCCGCCTCGTCGCGGAACCGGAACAGCGGCGCCAGCGGCCCGAAGGTCTCCTCGCGGGCGACCGCCATGGCGGGGGTCGCGTTCGCGATCACGGTCGGCTCGAAGAACTGGCCGCCGAGCGCGTGGCGGTGCCCGCCCGCGACCACCCGGCCGCCCTTCTCGAGCGCGTCGCGGATATGGGCCTCGGTCTTCTCCACCGCGGCCATGTCGATCAGCGGCCCCTGAGCGACGCCCTCCTCGATGCCGTTGCCGACCTTCAGCCGGCTGGCTGCCTCGGCCATCTTGTCGGCGAAGGCGTCGTAGATCCCGTCCTGCACCAGGAAGCGGTTGGTGCAGATGCAGGTCTGGCCGGAATTGCGGAACTTGGCGAGCATCGCGCCGGCCACCGCCCGGTCGAGGTCGGCGTCGTCGAAGACGATGAACGGCGCGTTGCCGCCCAGCTCCATCGAGACCTTCTTCACCGTGTGCGAGGCCTGCTCCAGCAGCACCTTCCCGACCTCGGTGGAGCCGGTGAACGTTATTTTTTTGACCTGCGGGTTGCCGGTCATCTCACCGCCGATGGCCCGGGCCGAGCCGGTCAGGATGCTGACCGTCCCGGCCGGGAAGCCGGCTTTCTCACACAGCACGCCCCAGGCGAGGCCCGACAGCGGGGTCTGCGAGGCCGGCTTGATCACGATCGGGCAGCCGGCCGCGAGCGCCGGGGCGATCTTGCGGGCGATCATCGAGGACGGGAAGTTCCACGGGGTGATCGCCGCGACCACGCCCACGGGCTCTTTCGTGACCAGGATCTTGCGGTCGCCCCAGGGGGAGGGGATCACGTCGCCGTAGACGCGCCGCGCCTCTTCGGCGAACCACAGCACGTAGGCCGCCGACATCGCGACCTCGCCGCGGGATTCGGCGAGCGACTTGCCCTGCTCGGCGGTAAGGATCTGCGCCAGATCCTCCTGGTTCTCGGTGACCAGGGCGGCGAGCTTGCGCAGCAGCACGGCGCGCTCGTTGGCGGTCTTGGCGCGCCAAGCCGGATAGGCGTCGTTGGCCGCCTGGATCGCCCGGCGGGTCTCGTCGGCGCCGGCATTCGGCACCCGGGCGATCACCGCGCCGGTGGCGGGATTGGTGACATCGATGGTGCCGGACCCGGCCTTCGACCATTCCCCGCCGATCAGGCAGGATTCGACCAGCAGGCTGCGGTCCTTCAAGGTAAGTGTATCGGACTCAGGCATTCAACGGTTCCTTCGGCGGCTGCGGCCTGTCCGGCTGAGACAGGGTCGTCCGCGACTTGAGGGGCACGCTCTGGGCCGTATTCCTCGCCTGCGCCTCGGCTTTTGTCTCGAAGACATGCGGAGCCAGATCGCGGCTCGCCAACGAGGCACCGAGTTTCAATCGCAAGAACGCGCTCGTGGTGTAGCGCGATGCCGTCTCGTAGTACCGGTTCTCCAGATAAGCGATCGCCGAGAAATAGGCATCGCTCACCGTCGGGTCGATCTCGAACCCGTCGTAATTGGCGATCAGGTGGACCTTGCGGCCGATCTCCTGGCAGGCCCGCTCGTATTCCCGGCGCACCAGTTCCACGTCGTCGATGGTCCGGACCTGAAAACCTTCGAGGTTCGAGAACAGGATGTTCCGCTCCCGATCGTAGCTGATTCGCTCCGACAGGGAGAGCCCGAGGAGCCAGGGCTCCAGCCCCATCACGGTGTCCCGGAACAGCCGCGGATCCATGGGCTTCGGGTCCTGCACGATCGGCGTGAACCCCATCTGCCCGAGGATGTCCCGCGCGATATCGATTCCGGGGGCGACCTCGACGAGTTCCATGCCAGCCCGGGTCCGGCGGAACACGCAGCGCTCGGTCACGTAGAGCACCGGCTGGCCACGCTCGGCCGCGTAGGCGCCCGAGAAGGTCACCTGCTCGACGGCGGCGATGAACTTTTTCGAGCGTCCCTCTGTGACGATCCGGATGCCGTCGCCCTCGACCACCACCTCCAGCCCATCGGCCGTGAAGGTGCCGGCGAAGACCAAGCTTTTCGCATTCTGCGAGATGTTGATGAAGCCGCCGGCTCCGGCGAGCCTTTTGCCGAAGCGGCTGACGTTGACGTTGCCCTCGGAGTCGCATTGCGCAAGCCCCAGGCAGGCGAGGTCGAGGCCGCCGCCGTCGTAGAAGTCGAATTGCTGGTTCTGGTGCAGCACCGCCGCCGGGTTGAGGGCCGCCCCGAAATCGAGCCCGCCCTGCGGCAGGCCGCCGATCACCCCGGGCTCGGCGGTGAGCGTCAGGTATTTCAGCACCCGCTCCTCGGCTGCCACCGCGGCGACCCCCTCGGGCATGCCGATGCCGAGATTGACCACGCCGCCCGGGGGCAGCTCGAAGGCACAGCGTCGGGCGATGACCTTGCGCGCGTCCAGCGGGATCGGCGGGATCCGGTCGAGGGGCACGCGCTGGCGGCCCGTGAAGGCGTGATTGTAGGCCGTGCCGTAGGTTTGCCGGTGGTTCTCCGGCTGGCTCAGCACCACGCAATCGACCAGCACCCCGGGCACCTGCACCTCGCGGGGGGCGAGCGAGCCGGCCTCGGCCAGGCGCTCGACCTGGGCGATGACGAAGCCGCCCGAGTTCTTGGCCGCCATGGCGGCGGCGAGGTTGTCGAGGGTGAGCGCCTCGCGCTCCATGGTGATGTTGCCGGCCGGATCCGCCGTGGTGCCGCGGATCAGCGCGATGTTCACCGGGAACGCCTTGTAGTGCAGCCAGGACTCGCCGCCGAGCTCGACCACGCTGACCAGGTCCTCATGGGTCACCGCGTTCAGCTTGCCGCCCTCGAGCCGCGGATCCACGAAGGTGCGTAAGCCCACCTTGGTGATGTGGCCGGGCGTATGGGCGGCGATCTCCCGGTAGAGATGCGACACCACCCCCAGCGGCAGGTTGTAGGCCTCGATCTGGCCGTCGATCGCCATCTTGGCGAGCTTGGGCACCAGCGCCCAATGGCCGCCGACGACGCGGCGCACCAGCCCCGGGATCGCCAGCCGGTTGAGGCCGCGCTCCTTGCCGTCGCCGGGTGCCGCCGCGAACATCAGCCCGAGCCCGTGGGGGCCGTGCCCGGCCTCGAACCGCCGAGCCAGCGCCAGGATCAGTTCGTCCGGCGTGCCAATGCCGACGAACCCCGAGACCGCAACCATGTCGCCGTCCTGCAGGATGGCGAGCGCCTCGTCGGCGCTGACGATCTTGTTCTTCAGGCTGCCCATGCGGTTATCCTCGGAGCCTGGAATCGGACATCATCGCGATCGGAGCAGCGGCCGATCCTACCCATCCCCCTCATCCTGAGGTGCCGGGCGATCGCCAATCGTTCGGCCTCGAAAGAGCCCTCTAGAGGCC
The DNA here is from genome assembly GCF_022829515.1 of Methylobacterium sp. J-048. Classification (GTDB taxonomy): domain Bacteria; phylum Pseudomonadota; class Alphaproteobacteria; order Rhizobiales; family Beijerinckiaceae; genus Methylobacterium. Next base: position 16,152 of record NZ_JAKSYL010000178.1, on the reverse strand, counting down.
GCCGCGATCCCTGGAGGGCTCCTTCGAGGGCGACGCTGCGCGCCGCCACCTCAGGATGAGGGAGAGATCCGGATCGGCCACAGGCGCCGAGCCTGGGACCGCGCCGATCTGTTCCCTGGACCATTACAAAAAGCTACCCACGCGCACCCAGCCAATCGGCGATGCCGGAGCCCAGCAACTTCTGGGCCTTGCCGCCGACGAAGACGCCGACATGGCCGCCGGGCAGGCCGAGCTCGGTGTAGTCGTCGGTGCCGATCTTGTCCTTGAGCGCCTGGGAGGTCGCGGGCGGGATGATGTGGTCGTCCTGGGCGAAGACGTTGAGAACCGGGCAGGCGATGCGCTTCAGGTCCACCGTGCGGCCGCCGAGCACGAAGGCGCTCTGGACCAGCTTGTTGTCCTGGTAGAGGTCCTTGAGCCACTGCTTAGCGGCCTCGCCCGGGTGGTCCGGCCGGTCGGCGATCCACTTCTCCATGCGCAGGAAATTCAAAAACTTCTTCTTGTCGTCGAGGGCGTCGAGCAGGTCGAGGTTGTACTTCGTCATGGTCCGCATCGGCGTCATCATCGAGAACACCGAGCCCATGAACGCCCCGGGCAGCGAGCCCTGCGCATCGATCAGGCGGTCGACATCCTCGGGCGACAGGGAGCGGGTCCAGACGTTGATGAAGCCGTGGCCGGCCCGGGACTCGCGCGTATCGGCGTGGAAGTCGATCGGCGTGATCGTCAGCACCATGGCGTTGACCCGCTCCGGGTAGAGCGCCGCGTAGCAGGTGGTGAAGACGCCGCCCTCGCAGATCCCGAGCAGGTTGATCTTTTCGCGGCCCGCGGCCGCGCCGATGAAGGCGACGCATTCGGCGAGATAATCGTCGACGTAGTCGTCGATGGTGACGTAGCGGTCGGCCCGGCCCGGATTGCCCCAATCGACCACGTAGAGGTCGAGGCCGAGATTGAGCAGGTTGCGGACCAGCGAGCGGTCCTCCTGCAGGTCGGCCATCGTGTAGCGACCGATCAGCCCGTAGACGATCAGCACCGGCGGCAGGCCCTTGCTCTCGGAGAGCGGCCGGTAGCGGTAGAGCGAGACCTTGTCCTGGCTCCAGACCAGGTCCTTGGGCGTGGTGGCGATCTGCACGTCGGCGTCGCGCACGTCCGAGAACAGCTTGGCGCCCGCGCTGATCCGGCGGCCGAGCTCGGCGACCTCGGCCATCATCTCGGCGGGGTTGAGCGGCAGCGGCGCGGCCGGAGGCTTCGGAATGTCCTGATCAGCCATGGGCAGTCTCCGCATTCTGCGCGGCGGTATCGGTCGTCCTGGAGACCCGGGCGGCCTCCCGGCGCTCGCGGCGCAGGATGCGGACCTCCCGGCGCAGCTCGGTCAGGCTCTTGTGCACGTCGTCGAGCTCGGCCCGGGTCGGCTGCCCGTAGAAATCCGACAGGAAGGCGGAAAGGTCCTGCTGGGCGAGCCGCAGGTCGGTGGAGGCCTTCAGCACCACCCGCTGCGAGGCCAGGAACGCTTCGGAGCGCTGGACCTCCAGCAGCACGGCGTTGGCGGTTTCGGTCCAGCGGGTCATCATCTCGCGGGCGGAGCTGAAGCCCTCGCCGCGCTCGGCGCGGGCATTGGCCTCCTTGGCGAAGGTGCCGGCCGCCCGGGTCCAGGCGTCCAGCATCACCGCCTGATGCTCGGCCTGCGCCCGCCGCAGCGCCGCCCAGGCGGTGAACAACGTGCCGTAGCGCCGCTCGGTCTGCCACAGGTCGGCGAGCTGCGGGCCCTCGGACATCCGGGTCAGCGCGGCGTCGAACTCCGCCGAGCCGCCGAGCCAGGCCTGCGGATCGAAGATCCGGGCCAGCACCGCCCCGGCGGTCGGGTCCGGCGCGCCGGCACCGCCCTGCAGCGACGCGGTCAGGGTCTGCGACAGGGCGGTCGCCGAGGCCCAGGCCTGAGCGAGGTGGCTCTGCGCCGTGGCGAGGCCGGCGAGATCGGTCTGCGGCGGGTTCGGCCACGAGAAGCCCGGCGCCGCCCCGGGTGCGAAGAATCCCGCGCCGGCGCGGGTCCAGAATTCGCCCATCGCCTTGAACGCGTCGAACTGGTCCATGACGGCGTTTCTCCCGGCCGTTCCGGCTTTGCGATGCCGGTATGAGCTTTTTAGTCCGGCGTATGCCCGTCGGACCCCACCGAACTCCAACCCGGCCCCCTCATCCCAAGGTGCCGGACGATCGGAGATCGTTCGGCCTCGAAGGAGGAGATCGAGGGTCGGAGGCCTTTTAAGGATCAGGCCGCGGGGCGCGCCTCGCCGAGCGCTTCGCGGTAGATCGCGTAGGCGTCGTCGTAGGTGACTTCGCGCGGATTGTTCACGAGAAGCCGCGTCTGCTTCATCGCGTCGGTAGCCATCCGCTCCAGATCCTTCTGAGCGACGCCGACCTCGGCGAGCGAGGCCGGGACCTTGCAGTCCCGGCAGATCGCGTCGAGGCTTTCGACGAAGCGGGCGGCGGCCTCGGCCGGCGGCAGATCGGCGGCGGCCGGATCCAGGATCGGCGCCAGCTCGGCGTAGAGCGCTTCCGCGTGGGACAGGTTGAAGCGCATCACCCCCATCAGCACCAGGGCGTTGGAGAGCCCGTGCGGCACATGGAAGATCGCGCCGACGGGATAGGCCAGCGCGTGCACGGCCGCCACCGGCGCGTTGGCGAAGGCCATGCCGGCGAGCATCGAGCCGAGCAGCATGCCGGAGCGCGCTTCGAGATTCTTGCCGTCCGAGCAGGCGGTGCGGATATTGGCCGAGAGTAGGGCCAGGGCCTGCTTGGCGAGCTGGTCCGAGATCGGGTTCTTCTTGTTCTTGCTGGTGAACGCCTCGATGGCGTGGACCATGGCGTCGATGCCGGTGGCCGCGGTGACCGGGGCGGGCAGCCCCAGCGTCAGCTCGGGATCGAGCACCGCCCAGTCGGGCAGGAGCTTGGGCGCGACGACGCCCTTCTTCTCGGTGGTCGGCGTCGTGACGATCGAGATTGGCGTCACCTCGGAGCCGGTGCCCGCGGTGGTCGGCACCAGGATCAGCGGCAGCCGGTCGCCTTTGGCCAGGCCGACGCCGTAGATCGCATCCAGCGGCTCGTCGGATTTCGCCAGGTAGGCGACCAGCTTGGCGGTATCGAGGGCCGAGCCGCCGCCGATCGACAGGACGAGATCGGTGCCGAGTTCCCGGGCGCGCTTGGCCGCCGCCTCGATCACGGTGGAGGGCGGGTCGGCGACCACGTCCTCGTAGACGTCGATGGCGATACCGGCCGCCGCCAGCGCCGCCTCGGCGGCCTCGGTGAGGCCAGCCTTGCGCACGCCCTTGTCGGTCACGAGCAGGACGCGCTTGGCCCCGAAGGTGCCGACGATCTCCGGCAGCTTCTTGGAAGCGCCGGCCTCGAACAGGACGTTGGGGGTGGTCTGGAAGGTGAACGGGTTCATGGCGCTGCCCTGTTGTCGTGCCGGGATCAAGTCTTCGACGGGATCACTCGGCCGGCTCGAAATCCTTCACCTTCTCGCGCAATTCTTCGACGAGAACGCGCGTGTTCTCCGAATAATCGATCGGCACCGCGACGAGATGGACGCCGCCTTCGGCGAAGGCCCGATCGAGCGTCGGCACCAGGTCGTGGACGGATTCGACCCGGTGGCCCTTGGCTCCGTAGGACTGGGCGTAGAGCACGAAATCCGGGTTGCCGAAGGTCATGCCGTAATCGGCGAACTTGTCGACCGCCTGCTTCCAGCGGATCATGCCGTAGGCCGAGTCGTCGAGGATCAGCACGACGAGGTTGAGCTTGAGCCGCACCGCGGTCTCCAGCTCCTGGCTGTTCATCATGAAGCCGCCGTCGCCGCACACCGCCATGACGCGGCGCTTCGGGTAGAGCATCGCCGCCATCATGGCCGAGGGCAGGCCCGCGCCCATGGTGGCGAGCGCGTTGTCGAGCAGCAGCGTGTTGGCGACGTAGGTGCGGTAGTTCCGGGCGAACCAGATCTTGTACATGCCGTTGTCGAGGCAGACGATTCCGTCCTCCGGGATCACCCGGCGGACGTCGCGCACCAGCCGCTGCGGCGTCACCGGGAAGCGGTCCTCGCCGGCCCGGTCGGCGATGTGGCCGAGGATGTGCTCGCGCAGGTGCAGCAGGGCACCGGCGTTGGGCAGCTTGCCCTCCAGCTTGTCGGCCAAGAGCTTCAGGGTCGGCCCGAGATCGCCGACCACCTCGGCATCGGGGTAATAGACCTGCTCGACGTTGGCCGGCATGTAGCCGATGTGCAGCACCTTCTGATCGGCCTGGCCCATGAAGAAGGGCGGCTTCTCGATCGTGTCGTGGCCGATCGCGATGATCAGGTCGGCCTTGTCGATCGCCTCGTGGACGTAGTCGCGCTCGGAGAGCGCCGCGGTGCCCATGTAGAGGTCGGTGCCGCTGGCGACCGTGCCCTTGCCCATCTGGGTGGTGAAGAACGGGATCTGGGTGCGGTGGACGAAGCCGCCCAGGTCGCCCGTGGCGCGCGGCCGGCTGGCGGCGGCGCCGAGCATCACGAGCGGACGCTTGGCCGCGAGAATCATCGCGGCGGCCCGCTCGATCGCGGCCGGGTGGGCGACCGGGATGTCGATCGGGTGCGGCGGCACGACGTAGGCCTCGGCCTGCTCGGCGGCGATATCCTCGGGCAACTCCAGCAGCACCGGCCCGGGACGCTCCTCGGTGGCGACCCGGAAGGCGTCGCGGACGATGGTGGGGATCGAGGAGGCGGAGACGATCTGCCGGGCCATCTTGGTGATCGGCTTCATCGACGAGATCACGTCGACGATCTGGAACTTGGCCTGGCGGGAGGACAGGATGCCCTTCTGGCCGGTGATGATGATCATCGGCATCGCGCCGAGATGGGCGTAGGCGGCACCGGTGGAGAAGTTCAAGGCGCCCGGGCCCAGCGTCGAGAGGCACACGCCCGGCCGGCCGGTGAGGCGGCCATGGGTGGCGGCCATGAAGCTCGCCGCCTGCTCGTGGCGGGTCAGCACCAGCTCGATCTTGGAGGTTCGGAGCGATTCGACGACGTCGAGATTCTCCTCGCCGGGGATGCCGAAGATGCGGTCGACGCCCTCGTTCTCGAGGGCCGCGACGAGTAGATCTGAGCCCTTGGGCATGTGATGTCCCACTGATGCGACGCCCGACGACGCCGTCCGGTCCGTCCCCAAGGCACCCGTCACCGATGCGGTTCGATCCGAGCGGCTCGGACCGGGACGGACGCCCTTCGAATACGCGACCGGTTAGAGGGCTGGCCTGTAATGGGGTCAAGACCCGTCGAGAGCTGAATGGTCACAGAGCCGGGCCAATCCTATCGTGTACGGGGATAGAACCGGCTCGGAACGACCGAGTACGGTCAAGGTTGTCGTGCGTTCGGCTCGGCGGAAGATCATGGATCAAGTGCGCAACGACGATACACGAGACGGGGCGGCGCTTCCGGCCCCCGAGATTCCGCCTGCGGACGTGGTGCTGGCGCCGCTCGCCGATTTCCCGCGGATCGATCTCCGGGCGGGGGTCGAGCCGTGGGACAAGCGCCGGCAGGCCGGCAAGGTCCTGCGGGCCGAGGTCCCGCACGCGGACCACGCGGCCCTGCGCTGCGAACCGGACCGCCCCGATCCGATCGGCCTGATCGAGGCGGCCCATGAGGGCCGGCAGGCGCATCTCATCCCGTTGCGGGTCGCCCGGATGGCGACCAGCCCGTTCGCGTTCCTGCGCGGCGCCGCCCACGTCATGGCCTGGGACCTGTCGCGCGGACCCCGCAGCGGCATCGACGTCGTGATGAACGGCGACGCGCATATCGACAATTTCGGCCTGTTCGGCACGCCGCAGCGCGACATCGTCCTCGATCTCAACGATTTCGACGAGGTCACGGTCGGCCCGTGGGAATGGGACCTGAAGCGGCTCGCGGCCGGGATCATGGTCGCCACCGCCGAAGCCGGCGCAGAGCCGGACGCGCAGCGCGGCGCCGTGATGGAGGCGGTGTCCGGCTATCAGCGCACGATGCGCCGCCTGGCGCCGCAGGGCTCCCTCGACGTCTGGTACCAGACCACCGTGGCCGATGCCCGGCGTCTCGGACGGATCCGGATGGACGCGCAGGCCAGCGCCGTGGTGACCCGGGCGGTGGACAAGGCGCGCCGGAAGAACAACCGCAGCCTCCTGGGGCAGATCGCCGAGCGCCGCACCGACGGCGGCTGGCGGTTCCGGGTCGAGCCGCCGATCCTCACCCCGGTCGACGACGCCACACGGCAGAGCATCGTCACCGGGCTGGAGCATTATGCCGAGACCCTGCCGCGGGAGCGGCGGTTCATGCTCAACCGCTACCAGGTGGTCGACGTGGCCCACCGGGTCGTCGGGGTCGGCAGCGTCGGGACGCGGGCCTACGTGGCGCTGCTGTGCGGCAATTCCGACCAGGACGCGCTGTTCCTCCAGGTCAAGGAAGCGGTGCGCCCGGCCAACGCCCCCTACCTGCCGGGCATGCCCGAACCCTATGCCGGGCACGAGGGCGAGCGCGTGATCTACGGCCAGCGCCTGCTCCAGGCGGTGGGCGACCCGCTGCTCGGCTGGACCAGCATCGACGGCCGGCCGTACTACGTGCGCCAGATGAAGAACCTGAAGGGCGCGATCCCCCTGGCGGAGATGTCGGGCCTGCCGCTCCTGACCTTCTCGTATGCCTACGGCGCCCTCCTGGCCCGGGCGCATGCGCGGACCGGGGATGCCGCGGCGATCGCCGGCTATTGCGGCAGCGGCAAGCGGCCCGACCTGCGCGAGGCCCTGGCCGATTGGGCGGCGGCCTATGCGGAGCGCAACGCCGAGGATTTCGCGCTGTTTCGCGAGGCGATCGCCAGCGGCCGGCTGGAGGCGGCGGACGATCCCTGTTTGTGAGATCCGGTGACGGTCACGCCGCCTGCTCCGTCATTGCGAGCGCAGCGAAGCAACCTAGGGCGGCGCGCGATCCCCGAACCGTGGCGCATCACTGGGTTGCTTCGCTGCGCTCGCAATGACGGTGTGAAACAGGGGATCGGATCGCATCCCGCTGACGGCCCATCCCAACCCATCCCGTTATCCTGAGGTGCTGCGCAGCAGCCTCGAAGGAGGCCTCCAGCCAGCCGCGCGATCCCTGGAGGGCTCCTTCGAGGGCTCCGCTCCGCTGCGCCACCTCAGGATGAGGGGGTGGGTTGGTGAGGCGCATCAAAGCAGCCGTCACAGCATCCCGAATTCACGCGCTTCGTGAGCGAGCTTCACCAAAAGCTCGCGCAGCCAGCGATGGGCGGGGTCGCGGTCGTAGGAGGCGTGCCACAGCATCGACACCGCCACGTCGTCCAGAGCTACCGGCACCGGGCTGACCGCAAGCGAGAGCGCGCTGGCGAAGGCGGTTGCGAGCCGGGCATGCATGGTGGCGATCACCGGCGCGGCGCGGACCAGGAACGGCACTACGAGGAAGCGCGGCGTCGTCACCGCGAGGATGCGCGAGCGCCCGATCAGCGCCAGCGCGTCGTCCACCACCCCGTGGGCGGTCTCCCGCAGGGAGGTCAGCACGTGCGGGAAGCGCAGGTAATCGTCGAGGCCGATCGGCGGCTGGATCCCGATCAGGTCGGCGTTGAACAGGACCACGTAGCTGTCCCGATAGAGCAGCCGCTGCTTGTGGTGGACCTGACCCTCCGAAAAGAACCCGATGGCGAGATCGACTTGGTCGGCGTCCAATTCGTCGAGGATGTGGGTGCGATCGACCGAGCGCAGCAGCAGCCTGATTCCGGGGGCCTCCCGGCGCAGCTGCGCGAGCAATCGAGGCCCGAGCAGAACCTCGACGCTGTCCGGCAGGCTCACGGTGAAGCTGCGCTCCACCGTGGCCGGATCGAACCGCTCCTCCCGGTGGACCAGGGCCTGGACCTGCCGCAGCGTCGCCCGCAGGGGCTCGGCGAGCTTCAGGGCCCGCGGCGTCGGCCGCATCCCGTCGGGAGCCCGGGTGAGCAATTCGTCGTCGAACAAGCGGCGCAGCCGGGCGAGGCTCGAACTCATCGCCGATTGGCCGACGCCGATCCGGGCCGCCGCCCGGGTGACGCTGCGCTCGTCGAGCAGCGCGTCCAGGGCGACCAGGAGATTCAGGTCGATCCGGCTGAGATCGATGTGATCAATGGCCAAGGGCGGGGCGATCGGTTCGAGGTCGATCCCCCTGTATAGCAGAGCTTCGCGCTCACGCCGGCACCGGCTCCCGCGGCTCGGTGTGGTCGAACAGGCGTGGCGGCGCGATCTCGTTCTTGGCGCCCATCCGGTCGACCAAGTGCTCGGCCACCCGCAGGGCGTTGGCGATGATCGTCAGGGTCGGGTTCACGGCGCCGATCGACGGGAAGAAGCTCGCATCGGTGACGTAGAGGTTGTCGAGCTGGTGCGCCTTGCAGTGCCGGTCGAGCACGGAGGTCTTGGGATCGTCCCCGAACCGGAGGGTGCCGGCCTGGTGGGCGGTGCCGCCGATCGGGACGTTCTTGCCGAGATAGAGCGAGCGGTCGAACAGGTGCGGGTGCATGTCGGTAAAGCCGCAGATCTCCTGCAGCTTGCGCCGCAGCCGCTTGTGCGCCTCGGCATTGGTCTCGGTGAGGTCCAGATGGACCTTGCCGTCTTTATAATACACCCGGTTCTGGGCCAGCGGGATATCCTCCGAAGTCAGCCAGAAATCGACCGAATGCTTGGCGATCCAGTCGAACGGCTTGTTGGGGAACCATTGCAGGAAGCCCGGCAGCCCCTCGCCGTGGATCTGGGCGCCGTCGGACTTGCCGACCATCTGGATGTGGCCGAGCGGGAAGTCCCACGCGTCCTTCCGGTCCGGGTCGCCGAAGTAGAAATCGTTGAGCCCGAGGGTCTTCTGGAAGCGGGTCGGGTTCGGCACCTTGGAGATGGCGAGGACCGTCGAGTTGTTGTGGCGCATGTAGTTGCGCCCGACCTGGCCGGAGCCGTTGGCGAGGCCGTCCGGATGCTGGTCGCTCGCGGAACGCAGCAGCAACAGCGCCGAGGACAGCGCCCCGCAGGCCACCACCACGAGGTCGGCCGAGGCCTCGAACGGTGCGTCGTCGCGCGTGCCGACGACGCCGGTGACGCTGCGTCCGCTTGGGTCGCTGACCAGCCGCTCGACATAGGTGCGGGTGAGAAGCGTCAGGTTCGGGCAGTCGCGCAAAGCGGGATCGACCACCATCGTCTGCGCGTCGGACTTGCCGTTGGTCGGGCAGGGGAAACCGTCGAAGGATTCGCACTTGATGCAGGGGGAGGTGGAGACGGCGCGCCCGTCCTTCTCCACCAGCCGCACGCCCACCGGCAGGTGGAACGGGTGGTGGCCGGCGCTCTTCAGGTTGTCGAACAGCTGCTGGATCCGCGGCTCGTGCGAGACCGGCGGGTGGGCGTAGGGCTTGCGCGACCAGGGCTCGGTCGGGTCCTCGCCGCGCTGGCCGTGGACGTGGAACAGCTCCTCGGCGGCTTGGTAATGCGGCTCGAACTCGTCGTAGCCCACGGGCCAGGCCGGGGCGATGCCGTCCTCGTGCCGGATGTCCGAAAAGTCCTTCTCGCGAAGGCGGAACAGGATCGACCCGTAGAATTTCGAATTGCCGCCGACATAGTAGTGCAGGCCCGGCTGGAAGCTGCTGCCGGTGGAGGAGTACCAGGTCTCCTTGGTCTGGTAATAGCCGTCGACGATCACCGCCTGGCTGTCCCAGTTGCGCGGCTCGCGCAGCAGGTAGTCGCCGCGCTCGATCAGGAGGATGCGCTTGCCCGTCTGGGCCAGACGCCATGCCATCGTCCCGCCGCCGGGGCCGGATCCGACGATGATCACGTCGTAATGTTCACCCGGCATCGTCACTGTCTCCGTCCGGACCGATTGTCCTGGCAGGCAACTCGCGAGCCGGACTTCGGATCTGTCTGCGGCGAAGTGTCGAGAGCCTCATTTCGGAAGGTGGTCGTCGGCTTTCTCGAAACCGCCGATGCGCCCGGTCCGAGGTGCGGCCAGTTCCGCAACCGCCGGTTAAGCGCTTTTCCCAACGCCGCCTTCAGCTTCGCCTGCGATCCTGCGCCGAGCCGGTCTGCAGCCGGGGAGGCAGCCATGGTCGTCAAGGATATCGCGCTCGTGCTGGCGCTGCTGATCGCGGCGGCCCTCGCGCTCGGCCACTGGCGGGCTCGGCGCTCCGTTCCGGACGAGGCCGAGGCCGAACGGCTGCACGACCGGATCTGGCGGATCAGCGAGAGCGAGGACCGCTACCGCGCCCTGGTGGCGGCCACCACCGAGGTGATCGTGCAGCGCGACGCCCGCGGGCGGATCACCTACGCCAACGACGATTACGCCCGGTTGCTCGGGCGCCCGGCCATCGACCTGCTCGGCGCGCAGATCGACCTTGAGATCCTAGAGCGGCGCGAGGTCGAGGTCGGCGAGGATGGCGTGCGCCGCATGGAGGCGCAGATCCGCTCGGTGGACGGCCAGGTGCGCTGGTTCGCCTTCGTGGAGATGCCGGTGGCCCACGGCGACGCGATGCACTGGCTGCGTGCCGGCCGCGACGTGACCGCCCGGGTCGAGGCTTTGCGCAGCCGCGACGCGGCGCTGGAACGCGCCGAGGCCGCCAGCGTGGCGAAGTCGCGCTTCCTCGCCACCGTCAGCCACGAGATGCGCACCCCGCTCAACGGCATCCTCGGCATGGCCGAGCTGGTGCTCGGCACCGCCCTCGACCTAGAGCAGCGGACCTATGTCGAGGCCGTGCGCACCAGCGGCCAGGCCCTGCTCGGGCTGATCGACGGCGTGCTCGACTTCTCGCGGATCGAGGCCGGGCGCCTCGACCTCGCCGCCGAGCCGTTCGACCTGCCGGCTTTGGCCGAGAGCGTGGTCGAGCTGCTGGCCCCGCGGGCGCAGGACAAGGGCATCGAGATCGCCCTCGACGTCACGGAGAGTTTTCCGTGCGGGCTCGTCGGCGACGCGGACCGGGTGCGGCAGATCCTGATCAACCTCGCCGGCAACGCCATCAAGTTCACCGAGCGTGGCGGCGTCGGCGTCAGCCTCAGCTTCGTCCGCGCCGAGGCCGGGGGCGGGGAGGCCGTGCTCTCCGTGTCCGATACCGGCCCCGGCATCCCCGAGGAGCGCCTGCCGATCCTGTTCGAGGAATTCGAGCAGGGTGACGGCAGCGCCAGCCGCAGCCACGAGGGCACCGGCCTCGGCCTCGCCATCACCCGCCGGCTGGTCACCCGCATGGGTGGCCGGATCGAGGCGGAATCGCGCGTCGGCCGCGGCTCAACCTTCCGGGTCGTCCTGCCGCTGCCGGAGGCCGAGGGCGCGCGCGCCAACCCCGCTCCGCTGCCGGGGCTCGAAGGCCGGCGCTGCCTGATCGTGGCGGATTCACCCTATCAAGCCCCCTACCTCGCCCGCAGCCTGTCCCGGGCCGGGGCGGCCACCGTGATCGTCGGCACCCTGGAGGACGGCCTCGACGCCCTTTCGGGCGCGGCCTTCGACGCGGTCCTGGCCGACCGGGCGCTGGGCGACGCGGCGGTCCGCCAGATCGCCGACGCCGCCCGGGCCTGCGGGGTGCGCTGCAGCCTCGTCCTGCTCTCGCCCTTCGACCGCCGCGGCTTCGGAGCGCCGGGCGCGGCCGGCTTCGACGGCTACCTGATCAAGCCGATCCGGGCCCGCTCGCTGTTCGAGCGGCTGCTCGCCCCGCCGGTCGCGGTCGAGTCCAGCACCGTCCCGGCTCCGGCCCCGGCGCGGACCGGGACCGGACAGCGCGTCCTGCTTGCCGAGGACAACCCGATCAACGCGCTGCTCGCCACCCGCGCCCTGGAGCGCCTCGGTGCTGAAGTCGTTCACGCGGTCGACGGGGTCGCGGCGTTGGAGCGGCTGGCCTCGGACGGGCCGTTCGACCTCGCCCTGATCGACGTGCGCATGCCTCGCCTCGACGGCCACGAGACCGCCCGTCGCATCCGCGCCGCGGAAGCGGCAGGGGAGGGGACCCGGCTGCACCTCGTCGCGCTCACCGCCAATGCCGGCCGCGAGGACGAGATCGCCGCCCGCGCCGCCGGGTTCGACGGCTTCATGGCCAAGCCCCTGAATTTGAAGCTTCTGCCCGCCCTGCTGGAGCGCCGGACCGCGCAGGCTGCCTGAGCCCGTCGGTCCCGCGTTGACAGGCGCCCGCTCCCCGCGCCAACAGAAAGCCCATGTCGACAGCCCCCACCACGCCGCCCGCACCGCGCTCATCGAGCGGCGCCCTCGCTGCCTGGGGCATCGCGATCCTCGTGGTCGCGACCGTACTGCTCGGGGAACTCCTGCCCGCCCGGCATCCCGCCCCGGCGCGCTCGGTGTCCGACGACCCGGCCTGCCTGGAATGGACTGACGGCTGCCGCGTCTGCCAGCGCCTGGCCGAGGGGCCTGCCTGCTCGCTGCCCGGCATCGCCTGCCAGACCACCGAGCCGCGCTGCCTGCGCCACCGCGACGGGTGAGGCCGGGCGCACCGATCCTCCGCTTCGCGCCGAGCCCGAACGGCCGGGTCCATCTCGGCCACGCCTATTCGGCCCTGCTCAACGCCGAACTGGCGCAGCGGATGGGCGGCCTCTGCCGCCTGCGCATCGAGGATATCGATCCGATCCGCTCGAAGCCGGAACTGGTCGAAGCGATCGTCACCGACCTCGCCTGGCTGGGCCTGACCTACCCCGAGCCGGTGCGGCATCAATCCAGACACCTGGACTCCTACCGGGCGACGCTTCAGTGCCTGATCAATAGGGGACTCGCCTATCCCTGCTTCTGCTCGCGCGGGCAGATCCGGGCGCGGGCCGCCGCCAGCTCCGAAAATACCCACGATCCGGACGGCGCGCCGCTCTATCCCGGCACCTGCCGCGGACTCGATCCGGCGAGCCGGTCCGAAGGCTTGGCCCGGGGCGAGCCGCATACCTGGCGCCTCGACATGGAAGCCGCCCTGCGCTGCGCGGTGGAGCCCCTCGTCTACGACGCCTTCGACGGCGCCGACATGCGCCGGGTCGCGGCCGACCCCGCCCGCTGGGGCGACGCCGTGATCGCCCGCCGCGACGTGCCGACCAGCTATCACCTGTCCGTGGTTCGCGACGACGCGGAGCAGGGGATCACCCACATCGTCCGCGGCCGCGACCTCGAAGCGGCCACCGATCTCCACGTCCTGCTGCAACGCCTGCTCGGCCTGCCGACGCCGCGCTACCACCACCACGCGCTGATCCTAGACCCCGACGGCGACAAGCTCGCCAAGTCCAGGGGCTCGCAGAGCCTCGCCGATCTCAGGCAGGCGGGGGTGACGCCCGAAGAAATCCGCGCCCGACTCGGTTTCGCTTGAGTCTCGATCGCGGCGCTCAGCGCACGGCCGCATCCCGCTGCGCCAGAGCGGTGGCGCTCTTCGACTTCAGCATGGTCGCGTCGACCTGCTCCCGCTGGCGCTTGAACTCGGCGAGCATCCGGCCGTCGAGTTCGCGGCCACGCGGCACGCGGATCTTCATCGGGTCTACGAAGTGGCCGTTGATGATCACCTCGTAGTGGAGGTGCGGGCCGGTCGAGAGGCCCGTGGAGCCGAGATAACCGATGATCTGGCCCTGTCGGACCCGGACGCCCTCCTTCACGCCGCGGCCGAACCGCGACATGTGGTTGTAGGTCGTCACGTAGCCGTTGACGTGCTGGATCTCGACCCGGTTGCCGTAACCCGAGGTCATCTCGGCCCGGATCACCACGCCGTTGCCGGCCGCCGCGATCGGGGTGCCGATCGGGTTCGCCCAATCGACGCCGGTATGCAGCTTGGCGTAGCCCAGCACCGGGTGCATCCGATAGCCGAAGCCGGAGCGCATGATCCCGTCCGGAATCGGCTTGCGCAGCAGGAACTTTTTCAGGGATCGGCCCTGCTCGTCGAGATAGTCGATCGTGCCGTCGTCGGGCGACTGGAAGCGGTAGACCTTGCGGGTCTCGCCGCCGAGCGTCAGCGCCGCGTAGAGCAGGTCCGGACGGTCGGCCCCGGCCTCGTCGTCGTAGGTATAGAACACGTCGAGGCCGTCGCCGCTGGCGATCCGGCGCTGGAAGTCGAGGTCGTAGCTGAACACCCGGACGATGTCCTCGACGGTGGCCCGCGGCAGGTCGTGGCGCGCGGCCGTCTCGTAGAGGCTCTGGTACAGGCGGGGACCGGAGCCCGAATCCTCCTCGTCGTCCTCGCCGGAATCGGCCTGGGGCTGCGGCTTGGAGGCGGGGGCCTCCTCGGTCGGCGGCGCCACGGAGACGAAGGCGCTCCGGTCGTTGAGCGCCGCGATGCCCTCGATGCCGTTCTCGCCGTAGAGCACCACCCGGGTGACCTGGCGCGGATCGCCGGGACGGGGACCGGGGGCGATCTGCACCCGCATCTGCTGGCCTTCCGGAAGGGCCGCGGTGCGGGTCTTGCCGCCGAGCGCCGCGACGATGCCGCGGACCTGCTCGTCACCGGCGAGCCCCGTCGCCTTCAGGATGCCTTCGAGGGTCTCGCCGCGCTTCAACGCGACGTCGCGCTCCTCCACGAGGGGGGCCTCGTTCGGCTTCAGCTCGACCTTCGAGACCTTGGTGACGTTCTCGGGGACGACCAGCACCTCGATCGCCTTGAACGGGTTCGCGTCCTTGGCGGCCGAGCCCTCTGCATCGCCGCCGCCCGCGCCCTGCTGGAGCGTGCGCGATAGCAGGATCTGCGGGGCGATCGGGATGGCGGCGCGGCGCCCGGCCTCGGCAGCGATGCGGCGCTCCTCCTCGACCTGGGCGGTGACGTCGTCGTCGGTAAGCGCCGGCGCGTTGGCGTCGACGGCGGCATCCGCCAGGTCGCGCTTCACCACGGTCACCTCGGCGCCCGGCGCGTCGGCCGCAGCGTCAGGCGCCCGCTCGAGCGGCTCGTCGGAGACGAACTTCATCGGGTCGAACCGGGGCAGCTCGCCGGCATAGATCCCGGTGGTCATCGACAGCGGCGTGGTGATCCGCACGAAGGCCTTGGCCTTGATGATCTCGCGATCGCCCAGCCGGACGGTCACGGGCGCCCGAAAGCTCTGCTTGGCCGAGGCGATCATCAGGTTGCGGACCAGCCGGTCACCCTTGCGGGCGATGTTGGCGCCGGTCTCGTTCGATGGCGGCCGGGCCATCAGGGTGGCCTTCTCGGGGATCGCTGCGAAGGAGACATCCCCCTGCAGGGAGACGTGGAGCGCCGCCGCGATCAGGCCGGCGCCGGTCAGGCCGGTCAGCGTACTGGCACAGAGCCAGCGCAGGTTGACCGCCCGCCGGTCGATCTGGGTCGCGTCCGCGCCGAGGAGATCGAGGGGCGCCTGGACTCCGCGGCCGACGCCGGGGGCGAGGGCGGCCACGTCGCCGATCTTGAGTCGCTCGCGCTTCACTCGAAGGTCCCGGAAAGGCGACGGCGCACGGGCGCTCTCGCTCGTCATACAGGGTGGGCGGCCGGACACGCGCGCCGTTCACGCATGGTATGTCCATCTCAGCGGCCAGCATGTCGAGATTGAGGCGTCAGACCTCCCCGCTGGTCTCATGCACGGAGTGTATTTCGCGCTGCCCGACCGAGAGGAGAGGGGGGTCGCGCCGGGCCGGCCCTCGAAAATGTTCAGACCGGTGTTGACGGCCGTGTGGGGTCTGATTATACCCCTGTTCATCGGCGCCGGCCGCGGAAGTGGCCCGGGCGCTGACGCATCTTCTGACAGGATCGGCGATTGGCCGGCGGGTTTGCCGGGCGGTTGGCTGTTTTTGTTCGATGCTGCTTCGGGGTCGGGTCCGCTTCGGTGGTTCGGCGACGGGGTTGACAGGGGGATCGGCGGGCTCTAGACGCCCTCCACCGCTGAGGCGGCCGACCGGATGGTCTGGCCGGTATCACGGTTCTCCCAGTCGGACAAGCTGGTGATCGGGGTCTTGGGCCCGGGTCGTTGTCTCGTCTGTGAGCGGTTCGGTCATCCGGGTCGTTCGGGTCTTTGACATTGTTGGATTTGAGGAAGGGAGACGCGGACGGCGTTTGTCCTTGCGGTCGGAGCTTTAAGCTTCGACAAGTGAGATTGATCTGGCCGATCACGTAGTTCTCAGACGGAGCCTCACAATCGATCCCGCAGCGCTTCACAGCTCACCGATTTCGTCGCGCTGTGAAGCGCTGCGGGATCGCTTGTGAGGCT
>NZ_JAKSYL010000149.1 GCF_022829515.1 Methylobacterium sp. J-048 | reverse complement strand
TGACCGAGCAGCTGCTCCGCGCCCATCTCGCCGAGAATGGTCCGGCTGTCGATCTTGCTGGTGACCTGGAAGCTGATGCGGGTCGGGTAGTTCGCCTTGATCGTCCCGGTGATCACGTCCACCGCCGGGCGCTGGGTCGCCATGATCAGGTGGACGCCGGCCGCGCGTGCCATCTGGGCGAGCCGCTGGATCGCCCCCTCGATATCCTTGCCCGCCACCATCATCAGGTCGGCCATCCTGTCGACCACGATCAGGACGAGTTGGTTTTTCTGTCCGTCGGGCGTGCGACCGATACGTCAAACGACCCCACTCACCCGCCCGCCGGCGGCGTCCAATACGATCCGCGCCGCAGCCTGGCTCGGCGTGTCATCCCCGGTGAGCCGCATCCTTCCGTCGATGCGG
>NZ_JAKSYL010000148.1 GCF_022829515.1 Methylobacterium sp. J-048 | reverse complement strand
GTCCGGGGTCGTGGAAGGAACGGGCAGGCTCCCAAGCTGAGGTGCGGGCTTCAGTGCCCCAGGATGAGCCGGGGTCCTGCCCGTCGCCGCGGATCCGACCTTACCAGATCGGACGCCGACTGACTTACAAGGATGAGGGGAGAGATTTGCAGATCTTAAGGCCCGCGATACCCTCGGTCGTGCGCCCGACGCTCCAGCTCCCCGCGCGGCGACCGGGTTACTTCCCGCGGCACACCCCTTAGATACCGGCGCGCGAGGCGGTTGCGCCGCCGGAGCCGGACATGGCTCCGAGTCGGCGGCCCGTCGCCATCCTGGACGGAGGAACGAGCATGACCGAGCTTCATCCCGAGGTCGCGGCGGTCACCGAGCGGGTCGTCGCGCGCTCCCGCGAGTCCCGGCGGACCTATCTCGACCTGATCGCCTGGGAGCGCGACTCGGGCGTGCACCGGCCGACGCTCGCCTGCGGCAACCTCGCCCACGGCTTCGCCGCCTCCGGCGAGGACAAGCCGGCTTTGCGCGACGGCCGGACGGTGATGAATATCGGCATCGTCACCGCCTACAACGACATGCTGTCGGCGCATCAGCCCTACGGGCGCTATCCCGACCAGATCAAGGTGTTCGCCCGCGAGCGCGGTGCCACCGCCCAGGTGGCCGGCGGCACGCCGGCGATGTGCGACGGGGTCACGCAAGGGCAGCGCGGCATGGAGCTATCGCTGTTCTCCCGGGACACGATCGCGCTCTCCGCCGCGGTGGGCCTGAGCCACGGTATGTTCGACGGCGCTGCGCTGCTGGGCATCTGCGACAAGATCGTGCCGGGCCTGCTGATCGGCGCGCTGCGCTTCGGCCACCTGCCGACGATCCTGATCCCGGCCGGGCCGATGCCCTCGGGGCTCGCCAACAAGGAGAAGCAGCGGATCCGCCAGCTCTACGCCGAGGGCAAGGTCGGCCGCGCCGAGCTGCTCGAATCCGAATCCGCCTCCTATCACGGGGCCGGGACCTGCACGTTCTACGGTACCGCCAACTCGAACCAGATGATGATGGACATGATGGGCCTGCACATGCCGGGCGCCTCGTTCATCAATCCGGGCACGAAGCTGCGCCAGGCCGTGACCCGGGCGGCGATCCACCGGCTCACCGAGATCGGCGCCGTCGGCAACGATTACCGGCCGCTCGGCCTGTGCGTGGACGAGAAGGCAATCGTGAACGCCGCGGTCGGCCTGCTCGCCACCGGCGGCTCGACCAACCACGCGATCCACCTTCCGGCCATCGCCCGCGCCGCCGGCATCGTGATCGACTGGGAGGATATCGACCGGCTGTCCAACGCCGTGCCGCTGATCGCACGGGTCTACCCGAACGGCGCGGGCGACGTGAACCACTTCCACGCCGCCGGCGGCATGAGCTTCGTCATGGCGGCCCTGCTCGATGCCGGGCTGCTGCACGACGATATCCTCACCGTCGCCGGCCAGTCCCTGCGCGACCATGCCCGCGACCCGAAGCTCGACGGCGACGAGCTGGCCTTCCAGGATGCGGTGCCGGAGAGCCTGGACGACACCATGATCCGCCGGCCCGACAACCCGTTCCAGGCCGATGGCGGCATGCGGCTGGTGACCGGCAATCTCGGCCGGGCGACGTTCAAGACCAGCGCCGTGGAGGAGAGCCGCCGGACCATCGAGGCCCCGGCCCGGGTGTTCTCCGATCAGGACGACGTGCTCAAGGCGTTCAAGGCCGGCGAACTGGAGCGCGACGTGGTCGTCGTGGTGCGGTTCCAGGGGCCGCGCGCCAACGGCATGCCCGAGCTGCACAAGCTGACGCCGCCGCTCGGCGTGCTCCAGGATCGCGGCCATAAGGTCGCCCTGGTCACCGACGGACGCATGTCCGGCGCCTCCGGCAAGGTGCCCGCCGCCATCCACCTCAGCCCCGAAGCGCTCGGTGGCGGGGCCATCGGGCGGATCCGCGACGGCGACATCGTCCGCCTCAGCGCCGCCGAAGGGCTGCTCGAGGTGCTGGTCGATGAGGCCGAACTGGCCGCCCGCGAGGAGGCGATCCAGCCGGTGCCGGAGGCCGGAACCGGGCGGGAGCTGTTCGCTTTCATGCGCCACGGGGCCGACACCGCCGAGCGGGGCGCCTCGGCCATGCTCGCGGCCGCCGGCCTCTGAACGTCGAACCGGAGAAGCCGATCATGAACGATCTGACCAGCATCGATGCGCTGATGCGCTCCGTGCCCGTCATCCCGGTCCTCGTCATCGAGGATGTCGCCCAGGCGCGGCCAATCGCCGAGGCGCTGGTGGCGGGCGGGCTGACCGCCCTGGAGGTTACCCTGCGCACCCCCGCCGCTCTGGATGTGATCCGCGAGATGACCCAGGTCGAGGGAGCGGTGGTCGGGGCCGGCACGGTCCTGAACCCGAGCGACCTCGATCGCGCCCTGGCGGCGGGGGCCGAGTTCATTGTCTCGCCGGGGCTCACGGACCCGCTGACCGACGCCGCCAAGGCGAACGGCGTGCCCTACCTGCCGGGCATTGCCACCGCCGCCGACATTATGCGCGGGCTCGACCACGGGCTCGACCGATTCAAGTTCTTTCCCGCCGAGGCCGCGGGCGGGATCAAGGCATTGAAGGCGCTCACCGCCGTGTTCGGGCAGGTGAAATTCTGCCCGACCGGCGGCATCACCGAGGCGACCGCGCCGGATTGGCTCGCCGTGCCATCGGTGCTCTGCGTCGGCGGCAGCTGGGTGGTGAAGCCCGGCGCACCGGACGGCGCGGCCATCGAGCACGCGGCCCGGGCCGCGTCCGGGCTGCGCAAGGCCGCCTGACCAGCCCCGGACACAAGAACGCCCGCCGCGGCTGGGCCGGGCGGGCGTTCCATCAACCGATAACTGGATTGACGACAATCAGCAGTCGTCGCCGCCCTTGCCCGCCTGCGCGGCGGTGGGCTTGCCGTTAGACTGGGCCTGGACGTCGGCCGGCGACGTGGCGGTGCCGGCATTGTTCATGGCGCCGACGGTCCCGGGGGATTCGGACTTGGCACCCGGCGAGGTCTTGGCGGTGGTGCTCGGATCGACGTTCGAGGCCTTGCTGGCTTCCTTGTCGCGCGTCACGGTCGTCCCGGTCGCGCACGGCGCCGCAAAGGCGGCGGTCGACATCAGGATGAGCGCGCCGGCGCCCGCAAGGGTCTTGATCTTGGTCATGCGTTCCTCCGATTTTATTCAGCGCATGGCCAACGGACCCCGCAGCCGCAGGTTCCTTAATATTTCCATCTCGCAACTTCTGCGGGGTATTTTTCCCCGGTGACCCAGAGGGATATTGCCTACTCGGCCGGCTGCGGCTCGCGGCGCTCCCGGGGCGTGAAAAGACCGCCCTGCGGTTCCAGAACGATCCGCCGCTCGTGGAACGCGTCGAGCGTCGAGCGGTGGCCGATGGACACGATGGTGGTGTCGGGCAGCCGCTCGCGCAGCATCTGGTAGATTTTCGCCTCGGACGGCTCGTCGAGGGAGGCGGTCGATTCATCGAGGAACAGCCAGGCGGGCTTCGCCAGGATCACCCGGGCGATGGCGAGGCGCTGCTGCTCGCCGCCGGACAGGCGCCGCTCCCAGGTGTCGGTCTCGTCTAGACGGTCGACGAGATGCGGCAGCTGGGCGGCGGTCAGGGCGTCGCGGATCGCGTCGTCCGAGAACTGGTCGGTGGTGTTCGGGTAGACCACCGCGCCGCGCAAGGTCCCCTGCGGAATGTAGGGCCGCTGCGGCAGCAGCAGCGTCGACTGCCCGGCCGGCACGTCGACCCGGCCCTTGCCGAACGGCCAGATCCCGGCGATCGCCCGGAACAGCGTCGACTTGCCGGAGCCCGAGGGGCCGGTGACCAGCGTGGCGCCGCCCTTGGCCAGGGTCAGCTCGGGCGCCGAGACGATCTCGCGGCCGTCCGGCAGCGCGAGCACCAGCCCGCGGGCGGTGACGCCGTTGGTGGTCTCGTTGCCCTGGACCAGCCCGTAGCCAGCCGATTCCAAAGCCTCGGCTTTGCTCATCGCCCGCCGGAAGGAGCCCAGACGAATGGTGTTGGCCTTGTACGAGGCGAGCGTCGTGTAGGAATCCACGAAGAACGACAGGGAGCTCTGCACCTGCGAGAACGCCTGCGAGGTCTGCTGGAGCGCCCCCAGGGTAATCTTCTTGGCGAAGAACGACGGCGCGGCGAGCACCATCGGGAAGATCACGCTCGCCTGCCGGTAGCTGAACGTGAATGCGATCAGCTTGATCCGGCGGAAGATGATGCCGACGTAGTTGTCGATGATGCTGTGGAACAGCGAGCTGAGCCGGGTCGCCTCCGCGCGCTCCCCGCGCAGCAGCGCGATCTGCTCCGAGTAAATCCGGTTGCGGGCCAGCGAGAAGCGGAAATCGGCCTCGACCTGCTCCTGCCGGAAGTTCAGCCCGATCAGGGGCCGGCCGATCAGGTGGGTCAGCCAGGTGCCGACCACCGCGTAGGCGATCACCAGCCAGACCAGGAAGCCCGGGATCACCGTGTCGGTGAACGGCACGACGAAGTCGCGCGACAGGGTCCACAGGATCACGATGAACGAGACCAGCTGCGCCGCCTGGCTGAGCAGCCGGATCGACAGGCTCGCGGTCTGCTGGATGAACAGGTTGACGTCGGCCTGGATACGCTGATCCGGATTGTCCGCCTCCTCGTCAGTGAACGGGATGCGGTAATGGGTGCCGTTGCCGAGCCAGCGCTCGTACAGGCTGTGGGTCAGCCAGGTGCGCCAGCGGATATGCAGCGAGGAATCGACGAACAGGTCGAACATGCCGATGGCGATGTTGAGCGTGGCCAGCGGGATGAAGATCCAGAGCAGCTGGTACCAGAACGCCGCCGCGTCGTATTCCTGCAGCGAGTTGTAGATGTCGCGGTAGAAGAAGTTGAACCGTAGCGTCAGGGCCACGTCGGCGAAGTTCACGAAGATCGACAGGGCGACGAGGTTGCGGCCGATCCGGCCCTCGGTGCTGCCGAACCAGCGGAACAGGCCGATCTCCTTGGTCGGCGTGTCGCGATTGGCGAAATACGGATCGGCGATGTCGGTGATCGCCCGGATCGGCTCGAGATGCGAGACGGCAAGCACGATGGCGCCGAACACCACCGCGCCGGTGGCGGCGAAGTCGGGCGGCAGCAGCGCGGCGACCACCGGGGGCAGCAGGCCCATGGCAGCCACGGTCTTCATGCCGGCGAGCAGCAGATAGCCGAGCCCGTAGACCGAGACGAAGACCTTCAGGTAGGCCGAGATGCCGTTGGCGGCGATCAGGATGCCGGCCATCACGAAGCCGGCGAGCGAGACGTAGAGCGGCGGGCTGGGGATCCCCGGAAGCGCCAGCAGGATCAGCGCGGCCACGGCCGTGAGCACGGCCTGGATCCCGAGCCCGGTCCTGAGTGAAGCCACGCGTGTCTCCCGCCTTACGTGAGCGTCCCTCTGGGAACGCAACCCGGCGGCCTTGGCCCTGGGTCGTGGCGACAACGTGGCACTTCGCGTGCGCTGTCACGTGAAAGTTTGGTCAGGATCGGCCGGGGCGGACCCCGATGAGCCCCGCGAGGCTACCAGTTCCACTCCTCAAAACCCGGTTCGCGGCAGCGATAGCCGATCGGGCATTGCGGATTGTCGCGGGTTGGGACGAAGCGCAGCTCGGCAATCTCGGAGCCGCTGCACTGGCCGGGGCCGCTGACGAAGCGCTCGGGCGCCGTGCCCCCGGCGATCACCACGTCACCCTCGTTCTTGACCAGGGCCATCGCGTCCGCGCAGGTCATCCGCGCCGTGCCGGCTGGACGCGGCGAGCGCGACGGCTGGGCGAGCGCACCCGCCCCGGTCGCCGCGGCGACAAGGTGAAGGCACAGCCAAGCGAGGACCAGCGGCCTCATCAAGAATGGATTCCAGAACTCACGCATCCGAGCGGACAATCCTCGGACATCGCGCCATCCTGCACGGCCGGGCGGCCCGAGACTGTCACCGGAATGCGCCACCACACGGCTTTCGCCGTTGGACCGCCGCAATCACCGGATTATGGGATTCCGGGACCACGGAGAGTGCTTGAGATTTCGTGACTGCGGATGCCCCTAGGGGCTGCCCCGGCACGAGCCTCCCGGTTGGCCCCCCGGCACGCGCCTCCGGCGCCCGGCGTGCCGGCCGTCGCGCGCTGGAGCCCAGGGACCCGCTGATGTCCGCCCTCTCGATCCTCGACGTTTCGGCCGTGCGCGCCGCCCCGGTGGCCCGCGAGCCCTATCCGTACACGCTCGGCACCAACGTCCTGAACCCGGACGCGATCGACGCGATCCGGCGCGACTTCCCGGATATCGCCAAGCCCGGCTACCTCACGGTGGACGAGGTCGCCCTCAAGGGCCGCTTCAAGGCGCTGATCGACGAGCTGGAGAGCGACGCGTTCTCGGAGATCCTCGGCGAGAAGTTCGGCATCGACCTGGTCTCCTGCCCGCGGCTGACCACGATCATGCGGAAGAGTCAGCTGAAATATGGCTCGATCCACACCGACGGGCCGTCGAAGGTGCTGACGCTGCTGGTCTACATGAACGACGCCTGGGACGCCCCGGCCGCCGGCCGCCTGCGCGTGCTCTACGACGGCCGCAACTACGCACCCTTCGCGGTCGAGGTGCCGCCGACCATGGGCACGATGTTCGCCTTCCTGCGGGCCGACAATTCCTGGCACGGCCACGAGCCGTTCGAGGGCGAGCGCCGCGTGGTGCAGGTGGCATGGCTCAAGGACGCCGCGGAGCTGGAGCGCAAGCGCAAGCGCAACCGCACGGCGCAGTTCCTGAAAGGGATTTTCGGACGCTGAGCGACACGGCTGTTTCACCCAGGATCTTGTTGAGGCATCCTTTTAGCCTACGGATCGGCCACCGAATCGACGCGGGATTCCGGGACCAGGGGGGTACGATGGGCGCGCTGGTGCTGGCCGATCCGGGCGATGACGCCCGAACCGGTTCCAAGCGTCGCTACGTCGTGCCCGTGCTCCTCGTGCTCGGCTGGGCCGGTCTGTTCGCCTACAGCGCGGCCTACCTCACCGAGGATCTGCCGTTCCGGTCCCAGCCGGCCGAGACCCGGCCGGCGCCGAAGCCGTTCGGCCGCCGGGTGGTGATGCTCGACATGCCGGACGAGGCTATCCCCGACGTGCAGCGCCCGGACGCCGCGCTGCAGGCCGCGACGCAGGCGGCTCCGAGCCCGGCGGCGCCGAGCACGCGGGCGGCGGCCTCCGCCCCGATGGCGGCCGCCGCAGCAAAGCCGCAGACCTCGGTCAGCGCCGAGTTCGTCGGGATCTGGGGTCCGACCGTCGAGGCATGCGGCGCCCGCTCCCGCCGCCGGGGCTTCATCCCGGCTACGATCACCCAGGAACGCGCCCGGGCCGGCCGGACGATCTGCAACTTCCACGACAGCCGGCGGGTCGGCAACGCCTGGGTGATGGGCGCCGAATGCAGCGACCGCGGCCGGCACTGGTCCTCGCAGGTCCGCCTCATGGTCGCCGGTGACCGCCTCACTTGGTCGAGCGGCCGTGGCACCGCCGCCTATGTCCGCTGCGGCCGGCGCGGGGGTTGAGGGGCACTCGGCCAAACATACGGTTTCTGGTTAGTCCGTCCAGCCTGCGCACCAACTCCGTCATTGCGAGCGCAGCGAAGCAACCCAGTGCAGCGCGCGATCTCAGACCATAGCGGATTGCTGGGTTGCTTCGCTGCGCTCGCAATGACGAGGTGGTTTTTCTGTCCGTCGGGCGTGCGACCGATACGTCAAACGACCCCACTCACCCGCCCGCCGGCGGCGTCCAATACGATCCGCGCCGCAGCCTGGCTCGGCGTGTCATCCCCGGTGAGCCGCATCCTTCCGTCGATGCGG
>NZ_JAKSYL010000144.1 GCF_022829515.1 Methylobacterium sp. J-048 | reverse complement strand
TCTACGGTTCTGATCCAATTGTTCGGTGAACCGAGCCGCCATTGCGAGCGCAGCGAAGCAACCTAGTGCATCGTGCCGGATATCGGAACCGCCATGATGCACTAGGTCTTTGATTTTGCATCGCCTTTTTCCGAAAGCCGGTCGTCTACCTCGACGGGAAGCTCACGCCCTGGACCTACGGAACCCAGGCCTACGCCGGATCCGACGTGAACGATGTCGCCGAATACATGGAGCACGCCGGTCTGGAGCAGGGCCTCGTCGTTGGTGCGCCGAGCGTCGGGC
>NZ_JAKSYL010000139.1 GCF_022829515.1 Methylobacterium sp. J-048 | reverse complement strand
GAGCCACATCGGCACCCGGCCGGCATAGGACCGGCCGTAGTTCTGCGGGCACCAGTTGCCGATGCAGACCGGGCTGTCGACCACCGCGGTTTCCGGCTTGAACAGGCCCGAGAGGAGGGCGGCGGAGTAGACGTAGGGCTTGAACGAGGAGCCGGGCTGGCGCAGCGCGTCGGTGGCGCGGTTGAACTGGCTCTCGCCGTAATCGGCGCCGCCGACCATGGCGCGCAGCGCCCCATCCGGATCGAGGATCACCATGGCGGCTTCGTCGACGTCGAAGGCGTCGCCGGACTTGCGCAGGATGTCGGCCACGACGTTGTCGGCCCGCTTCTGGATCGCGAGGTCGAGGGGCGTCTTGACGGTCAGCACGCGGTCGCTGCGGAGCTTGCCCGCATCCGCCATGCCCTTGATCTCGCCGAAGGCCCAATCGAGGTAGTAGTCGGCCGTGATGTCGCGCGTCCGGGTCACCGGGGTGGCGGGGTTGCGCAGGGCGGTCTGGATCTGCCCTTCGGTGACGAACCCGGCCTCGACCATGTTGTGCAGCACGTCGGCGGCGCGGGCGCGGGCGGCGGGCAGGTTGACGTGGGGCGCGTATTTCGTCGGCGCCTTGAACAGCCCCGCCAGCATAGCGGCCTCCGCGAGGCTGATGTCCTTGAGCGGCTTGCCGAAATAGTAATCCGCCGCCGCCACGGCGCCGAACGTGCCGCCGCCCATATAGGCCCGGTCGAGATAGAGCTTGAGGATCTCGTTCTTGGTCAGATGACTCTCGAGCCAAAGCGCCAGGAACGCCTCGTTGACCTTTCTTTCGAGCGAGCGCTCATTCGTCAAAAAAAGATTCTTGGCGAGCTGCTGGGTGATCGAGGAGCCGCCCTGCGTGCTGCCGCCGCCACGCGAGTTGTTGACCAGCGCCCGCAGGGTGCCGATCGGGTCGATGCCCCAATGCTCGTAGAAGCGCCGGTCCTCGGTGGAGACCAGCGCCTTGATCATGATGTCGGGAAACTCGTCGAGCTTGAGCGAGTCGTCGTGCTTGATGCCGCGCCGGCCAACCTCAGTGCCGTAACGGTCGAGGAACGTGACTGCGAGGTCCTGCTGCTTCAGCCAGTTGTCGCTGGTCAGCTGGAAGGCCGGCTGCGCGAAGGCGAGCAGCAGCACCGCGCCGCCGGCCCCGAGGGTGACGGCTTCGCTGGTCAGATCGAGGGCGATGCGCTTCCAGCCATGCACGGCGAACCGGCTCATGACTCTCTGGAAGCGATCATAGGCCGCACCGGTGGACCGGCCGCTGTCGTAGAGGCCGGCATTGACCCAGGCATCGAACGCCAAGGCGGCGCGCTCGATGCGGATCTTGATCTCGGTGAGCGTCGGCAGGCGCACGATGTCGGACCCGGCTTGTCGAGCGCCCGCGCCGCGGGCAAGAACCTGCGGCCGAGACACCGCGCGGCGTCCCCATCCTTAGCAGGATCCGGAACGGTCGGCGAGGCTCTGCGCAGTCTCATGATTCGCCACAGACGCTTCCGCTTGCCCCGCGGCGCCGGCTCGGGCAGAGGAACACACCTCCCGATCGAGAGATGGACAGATGCCCAAGCCCGAGGCGCAGCGCCGCCGGGTCACCGAGCCGTTCTGGCGGACCAAGGCGCTCGAAGCGATGACCCCATCCGAGTGGGAGAGCCTGTGCGACGGGTGCGGCCGGTGCTGCCTGATCAAGCTCGAGGACGACGAGACTGGCGAGGTCCACCACACCGATATCGGCTGCACCCTGCTGGACGGCCTGACCTGCCGCTGCCGCGATTACGCCCACCGGCAGAAGAGGGTGCCCGATTGTGTCCGTCTGACCCCAGAAGCGGTGCGCACGATCCCGTGGCTGCCGCCGACCTGCGCCTATCGCCTCATCCGGGACGGCGAGCCGCTCTACCCGTGGCATCCCCTGGTCTCGGGCCGGGCCGCGAGCGTCCACGAGGCGGGCATCTCCATCCGCGGCCGGCTCGCCGGCAACGAGGAAGAGTTTTCCGACGACGAGCTGCCGGACCGCATCGTGGCTTGGCCGGGGGCGGATCCGGACGCGGACTGAATCGAAACTGACGGCGCCGAGCGTTGCCGTTGTCCCCTGTGCCCTTTCCCGGGCGCATGGAGCGCGAGCGGAATGCGACCCGGGAGCCGGCACGAGACGACGCGAAGCGTCTGCATCGCGCCGCTGCGCGGCTCATTCTCTCCTGGGTCCCGGATCGCCCTCCACTGATGTTCCAGGCGTCCGGGAAAGCGGCGCGCGAACGATGCCGGATTCCGCCATCCCGACGGAATCGACCGGAGTTCGTCCGACGCTCAGCCGTTCCCGACACCACGGCCGAGCAGCCGGCCGCCGGCGAGGCCGTTGAGCCCGATCACCCCGACGACCGCCACAGCGTGGATCAGCAGATCCGTCGCGGTCGCGTCGTGCGGGTGGAACGGCATCAGCAGCGCGGCGGCCGCGGCGGCGGCGGCGAGCCCCCCCAGGGCGGCCGTGAGGTTCGGGCGCAGCGGGCAGGCCCGGCGGAGCATCACGACGATCAGCACCGAGAGCGGCACCGAGACGCAGACCAGGAAGCTGAAGCAGCCGGCGACCTCCTGCGGGTGCAGCGGCCCGGTGCCGGGGGCGATCCAGTCGCGCAGGCAGCCGAACCCGCTCGCCCCGATCCAGAGGGCCAGGGGCGGCAGCGGCAGCAGGGCCCAGGCCCGGGAGCGGCCCGGCACGCTGGTGGCGAAGGCCGCGACGGCGGCGCCGACCGCCGTCAGCACCGCGCCGAGCGCCGCCAGGGCGAGGTCCGGCACGCCCATGCGCAGCATGAAGCCACTGGTGTCGATCCGGCTTGCCAGGACCAGCCCGATCAGCAGGGCCGCGCCGAGCCACAGGGCGGCGCGCAGAGCGGGCGCCTGCAGCGGCCGGACCGGCTCCAGGCTGCCGGCGAGATCCTCGACGAGCCGCTCGTGGCGGGCGAGATCGGCCATCAGCGCCGCTCCTGCATCAGGCTGGCGCGCAGGGCCTTCAGGGCCCGGTGCAGGTTGACCTTGAGCGCGCCCTTGCTGCGCCCGGTGAGCGCCGCGGTCTCGTCCAGGGACAATTCGCGCAGGCCGAGATGCTCCACGGCCTGCCGCTGTCCGTCCGGCAGGGACGCGACCGCGCGGGCCAGCGCCGCGGCCCGGTCGCGCGCCTCCAGGCCCTGGCCGGGCTCGGGGCCCGGATCGGCCTCGGCCTCGTAGGCGAGGGGATCGTGGACCTCCCGGGGCCGGCGGCCGGACCGGCGCAGGCGGTCGATCGCCCGGCGCTGGGTGATGGCCCGCAGCCACGGCATGAACGGCCGCGCGGGATCGTAGCTGGCGCGCGCGCGATGCACGGTCATCAGCGTGTCCTGAACGACGTCGTCCACCGCCTCGCCGCGCACGCCCTGCGCCCGGGCGATCGCCGAGACGATGGGCAGGCACGCCTTCAGCAGGGCGCGATACGCGCCCGCGTCGCCGCCCTGCGTCGCCGCCATCAGAGCGGCCAGTTCCCCTTCGAGCGCCATCCGGGCTCCGCCGCCGATCCGTCCCCCGGCCTGGGCCGAGTCTAGCGCGGGGTTGGAGTCGGGCGCCAGCGCCCATCCGCGCCCTGCGACGCAGCCCGGCATGGCCAGCATCATCGCGGGCTCTCCTCGGCCCCGGCGAGGCGCTCGCTCAACCGGGCCGCGCCGAGGATGCGGCCATCCTCGGCCTGCAGGAGGAGGGCGGCGGTCTCGCCCGCCGGCGCGGCGGCCTCGAAGGTCGCCGCAGAGCCGGACCACGGACCGAGATCCTGGATCGACCGGACGACATTGGCCTGCTCGATCGTGCGCCCGGCATTCTCGCCGCGCAGGACCCGGCTGGTATGGCTCGGGTCGAAGCCGATCAGCAGGACCCGGCCCGAACCGCTCCCCGCCCCGACACGGGCGGAGAGGCGGGTGCCCTCGCGGGCCAGCGTCACCCGGACGGCCTGTCCGAGGTTCCGCGCCTGCGCGATCGCCGCCCGCAGACCGGCCTCGTCGGAGCCGACCAGGCCCGCCTGCCCGTCGATCACGGCCTGGGGCGTATAGGTCGGGCCGCCGAACCGCGCGGCGTAGTCGTTCTGGCGGTCGGTGGCGGCGGGCAGGGAATAGGGGTCGCGCCAGTCCAAGTGGTTCCAGTAGGTGACGTGGAAGGCCAGCGGTAGCACGTCCGCGCCCTCATGGGCGAGCCGGCCGATCAGCGCTTCGGCGGGCGGGCAGGAGGAGCAACTCTGCGAGGTGAACAGCTCGACGACGACGGGGCGCTCCAGGGACGCGGCCGGGCGCATGGCGGCGAGCATCACGGCTGCGGAGATCAACGCGACGATTTTCATGGCCGGGCCTCCCGGCACCGGCGGAGAATGCCGGCGCATGACCAGCCTTTCGGTCGCAATGCGGTGGCGGTTACGCCGGATCGGCTCCGTCGAGCTCGAAACGGTCGACGTCCTGCAGCAGCTCAACGAAGGCGGCGGCGCCGTGATCGAGCGCCGCCTGCCCGGCCTCCGCGGAGCCGAGCCGGGCATCGCCCATGGCCCCGGAGGGATGCAGGTCGCCGGCCTTCCAGGCGAAGGCGGCGGGGCGGCCGGCGCGCAGATGGGTGAAATCCCGGACCATGGCGAGGCTGCGCGGCGGGAAATCGGCGATCCGGTCGGTCCGCACCAGATCCGGCCGCAGGGCCAGCATTAGCGCGGTCTCGACGCCGCCGGCATGGATGCCGTGGGCGATTTCTTCCGCGGGGAACAGGCCGTCCGGGTAGCCGAACCTCGCCCAGGCGGTCGTGACCGCGATCATGCCGAACCGCGCCCGCAACGCACCGGCCACGAGATCGATGAAGGCGCTGTTGCCGCCGTGGCTCGTGACGATCACCAGCTTGCGGCAGCCGGCCCGGTGGATCGCGGTGCCGATCCCGGTCCAGGCGGCGAGCGCCGTCCCGGTGTCGAGGGAGAGCGTGCCCGGAAATTCGTCGTGCTCGTCGGATTTGCCGATGGTCTGGACCGGCAGCAGGAGTACGTCGAGATCGTCCGGCACCCGCTCATGCACACGGGCGAGGTAGCCCTCGGCGATGATCGCATCGGTACCGAGCGGCAGGTGCGGGCCGTGCTGCTCGATGGCGGCGACCGGCAGCACCGCCACCGCCCGCCGCATGTCGCGCCGGGCCAGGTCGTCCGTGGTCAGATCGGACCAGAACCGCGCCACCATGATTTGGGCCTAGTCCCGCCTTCGGCGCCGCATGCAGCACCCGGTTGCCGCGGGCGATCTATACAGGTCGAACGGCCAGCGTCGATGATCTGACGGCGGAAACGAGACCGGTCAGGCGAACAGGGCGTCGATGTCGTTCTGGGAGGGCGTTTCCTCCACGGCCTGGGGGCCGTTGAGCAGAAGGTCCTCGGCGCGGGCGCGGCGTGCCACCTCGACCGGATCGGTGGAGGCGGCATCCCGGGCCTTCACGGCGCCGACGAAGCGGGCCAGCCGCTGCTCGAACAGCCGCAGGGCCTCGACCACCTTGGCGATGCGCTGGCCGGTGATGTCCTGGAAGGCGCAGGCCTCGAAGATCGTGTTGATCCGCTCCTCGACGGCGTCCCGGTAGCCCGGGCCGTCCGGGAGCATGAGCATCGCCTCGGCGGCCTCCATGATCGTGTTGGTGGCCCCGGCGGTCGCGGCCACGACGCTGCCGAGTTCCTCATGGGCCATGGGGATCCGGTCGCGGCTCATCTCGTTCGCCCGGAGCGCGCCGATCTCCTCGCGCAGATGAGCGATGTAATCCGCAATCTCGATCAATTCGGAGATCACGGCGTGCGGTTCACGGAACCGCATATCGGGCTGTCGCGCGGCGGCTGACGACATGCTCTTCTCCTGGGATCGACGACCGGCGACGCCGGCGGCATCGCTTTTGGTCGCCTTCCGGCGTGCCGGGGGCTTCACCGGAGGGCGCGTGGGATGGGCCACGGGACTCATCAATTCCCGCAGACAGCCTCGATCTTGGACTTGAGCGTCGCCGCGTTGAACGGCTTGACGATATAATTGTTCACCCCGGCCTTCTTGGCGGCGATGACGTTTTCCGTCTTCGATTCGGCGGTCACCATGATGAACGGCGTCGTCCGCAGATTTTCGTCGGCGCGCACATGGCGGAGCAGCTCGTAGCCGGTCATCGGCTCCATGTTCCAGTCGGAGATGACCAGGCCGTACTTGCGGTCCTTGAGGCGCGCCAGTGCTGCGGTACCATCCGAAGCGTCGTCGACCTCTTCGAAGCCGAGCTGCTTCAGTAGATTCCGAATGATTCGGACCATCGTCTGGTAATCGTCGACAACGAGGATCGGCATGCTCAGATCGAGAGCCATAGACCAACTGCTCCGTATTGCCCGGCGGGAGGCCGAGGCGGCTCCCGAAAAGATGAAGGCTTCACTAACGCTGCAAAATAGCCGCGCTGCACAGCATTTAAAATAGGGCACGGGGATTGCGAAGGCGTTAATCTGCAGGTGTGGCATTCGCGGTCGAGCCCTGCGATGTCGCAGGACGGTCGGTTCGCTTGACCCTCCGGGCACCTTTCGGCAGGGTCCGGCGGTGTCGGGCCTGATGCGGACAGCGCAGGCGCCTCCACCCGACCCTTTTTCGAGTCTCCGACCCCGAATCGATGGCCTCAGGCGACGAACCGGCCATGCGGCCCTTCATGATTTGCGGCGCCGACGCGCCGGTACCGCCGGCCCTGGCCGGTGCCGTCGCGGCAATCGGCAATTTCGACGGCGTCCATCGCGGCCACCGGGTGCTGGTGGAGAACGTGCGCGCGGCGGCACGCGAGGCCGGCCGGCCGGCGGCGGTGCTGACCTTCGAGCCGCATCCGCGCGCCTATTTCGCCCCCGACGCGCCGATGTTCCGGCTCACGTCGCTGCCCGCGAAGGAGATCGTGTTCGCGCATCTCGGCCTCGACGGGCTGATCGTGCGCCGCTTCGACGGGGCGCTCGCCGCCACCGGCGCCCGCGCCTTCGTGCTCGACTTCCTGAAAGGGTCGCTCGGCCTGTCCGGCGTGGTGGTCGGCCACGATTTCCATTTCGGCCGTGGTCGCGAGGGCACGCCGGCGATCCTGGCCGCGCTGTGCCGCGAGGCCGGGCTGAGCTGCCGGATCGTCGAGCCGGTCGCCCTGACGGGCGAGACCGAACCGGTCTCGTCGAGCGCGATTCGCGCGGCCCTGGCGTCGGGCGATGTCGCCCGGGCCAACGCGCTGCTCGGCTATCGCTGGTTCGTGCTGGGCCAGGTCCGCCACGGCGACAAGCGCGGGCGCCAACTCGGCTTCCCGACCGCCAACGTGATGCTGCCCGATTGCGGGCTGGCACACGGCATCTATGCGGTGCGCGTGCGCCTCGGGCCCGGCGAGGTCCGCGACGGCGTCGCCAGCTACGGGCGCCGCCCGACCTTCGACGATGGCGCACCGCTCCTCGAGGTCTACCTGTTCGATTTCTCCGGTGACCTCTACGGGCGGGAGATCGCCGTGGAATGCGTCGGCTACATTCGCGGCGAAGAGCGGTTCGCCAGCGCCGACGCCCTGATCGCACGCATGCATGTCGATGCCGACACGGCCCGGGGCCTGCTTGCCGCCGAGGCAACGCCCTCGATGCTCGCGTGATTCTGCGAACGCGTCGGATCGTGTAGAAGGCGGGATCGATCAGGAGGCGGACGTGCTGGGTCGCTACGAGCGTGGACATAACGGCGAGGCGGTCGTCCAGTACGGGGACGGCACCATGCGGGTGGTCAAACCGGGCGGCTTCGTGCGCTGCGCGGTGACCGGCGAGCCGATCCCGCTGGACGAGCTGCGCTACTGGAGCGCCATCCGGCAGGAGGCCTACGTGTCGCCGGAGGCGATCCTGACGCGCCTCAAGGAAACCGGGCGGCCGTAACCGTCACAGCGCCTGCCGGATCTGCCGAAGCAGCGCCGCCCGATCGTCCGGGACGAGGCGCACGCGCAGCACGCGGATCCGCGCCGCGAAGGCGGCGGGCAACCGCACGGCGTCTTTCTCGGTGGTCACGAGCTCCGCGCCGAGCCGGTCGGCCTCGGCCGCGAGGGCTGCAAGCTCAGCCGCCCGATAAGGATGGTGATCGGGGAAGGGGCGTGCTTGGACGATCACGGCTCCGGTCCCGCGCAGCGTCTCGAAAAATTTGTCCGGACGTCCGATCCCCGCGAAGGCGAGGCAGCGCCGGCCGGACAGATCGGCTCCGTCCGGGACCAGCCGCGCCCGGTGGACCGGCAGCCCGCGCCGCTCGGCGGATTCCGCCACCGCCGCGCCCGGCGCCCCGTCCCCGACCAGGATCAGGCCCGCGACGTGAGGCCATTGCCGTTCGAGCGGCGCCCGCAAGGGACCGGCCGGGAACGGGCGCCCGTTCCCGATGCCCGCGCCGGCATCGACCACCGCCCAGGCGAGATCCTTGGACAGCGTCGGGTTCTGCAGCCCGTCATCCATCACGATCACGTCGGCGCCGAGGGCTCGGCACAGGGCCGCCCCGGCCGGACGGTCCCGGGACACGATCGTCGGCGCATGACGGGCGAGGAGCAGCGGCTCGTCGCCGACCTCCACGGCCGCGTGGCTGTCCGGATCGACCCGGACCGGACCGGTCAGGCGTCCGCCATACCCGCGGGACAGGAAGGCCGGCCTCCGGCCGAGCTCGACGAGCAGAGCCGCGACCGCGATCGCGGCGGGCGTCTTGCCGGCCCCGCCGAGGGTGAAGTTTCCCAGGCACAGGACCGGGCAGCCTGCTTGGGCACCGGGGCGATCCATGCGCCGGGCGGTCAGCGCACCATACGCCGCGCCGAGGGGCGCGAGACAGCGCGCGGCCGGGTGGTCGGCGCCCGCCGCCCAGAAGCGCGGCGGGCGCATCAGACCCGTACGAGCGGACGTGCGAGGTCACCCCGGTCGAGCCGCTGGAGCTTCAATTGCGCCACGAACGGTTCGAGCACCGCGAGCGTGCGGCCGACCGCGCCCTCGAACGGCTCCAGCGCCCGCGGCCCCGCCTGCACCATGCCGGCGAGGCGCGCCGGGTCGCCTAAGAGTTCGCCAACCATGGCCGCCAGCTCGACCCCGTCCCGCACCGGCAGGGCGGCGCCGGCCCGGTCGAGGGCGCGATAGACCACGTCGAAATTCCCGGTGTGCGGCCCGTGCAGGATCGCGGTATCGAGGCGCACCGGCTCGATCGGGTTCTGGCCGCCATGCGGGACCAGGGATCCGCCGAGGAACGCCAGGGGCGCGAGCCGGTAGAACAGGCCCATCTCGCCGATCGTGTCGGCGACGTAGACCTCGACGGACGGGTGGGGACGGCCGCCGCTGGAACGCCGCGCGCTGCGCAGGCCGTAGGCGCCCGCTGATTCGGCCGCCTCCGCGCCGCGGCTCGGATGCCGGGGCGCGAGGATCGTCAGGAGCCTCGGAAACTGCGCCTTCAGCACCGCATGGGCGTAGGCGACGATGCTGTCCTCGCCCTCATGGGTGCTCGCCGCGACCCAGACCGGCCGGTCGGCGATCATGCCGCCGAGATAGTCCAGCTGCTGCAGGTCGACCGGCGGTACCTGGGCGTCGAATTTCAGGTTGCCGGTGACGCTCACCCGGGGAGCCCCGAGCTTGGCGTAGCGCGCGCCGTCCTCCTGGGTCTGGGTCAGGCAGACCGCGATCCGCGACAGCAGGGCCTTGGCGGTGCGCGGGCAGCGCTCCCAGCTCTTGAACGACCGCTCCGACATCCGGCCGTTGACCAGGATCAACGGGATCTCGCGGGCGTCCAGTTCCAGGATCGTGTTCGGCCAGATCTCCGACTCGGCCACGATCGCGAGGTTCGGCTGCCAATGGGCGAGGAACCGCGCGACCCAGCGCGGCGCGTCGAGCGGCACGTACTGGTGCACCGCGCCGGGCGGAAGGCGGGATCCGATCAGCTCGGCGGCCGAGCGCGTCCCCGTGGTCACCAGCACCGAGAAGCCGCGGGCGATCATGCCTTCGACAAGCCCGATCAGCGACAGGACCTCGCCGACGCTGGCGCCGTGCATCCAGGCCAGGGGACCGACCGGACGGGCCCGGCCGGGCAGGCCGCGCCGCTCGGGCAGCCGCAGCGGATCCTCCTTGCCGTGATGCGCGCGCCAGGCGAGGAGCCCGGCCAGGGCAGGCACGCCGACGCGCAAGCCGCCCCGGTAGGCCAGCAGCGGCAGGGTCACGGGCGGCAGCTTCACGCGGGGTCTCCCACCGGGGCGGCCGCCACGGCCGGGGACCCATTGCGATAGAGCGCAGCGCGATCGGCCCGCCCGACCAGGGCGTAGGCGCGGGCATGCACCCGGTTCATCTCGGCTTCGAGGCGCCGCCGGAGCGCCTCGAACTCGTCGCCGGCGCAGTCGCGGGCAACGTAGATCGGCTCGCCCAGAACCACCGCGCCCCGGCCGAACGGCAGGCCGAGACAGGCCCGGTCCCAGGACCCGAAGCGCAGGTGCCGGCTGGTCACCACGGCGGCCGGGACGATCGGCCGGCCGGAGAAGCGCGCCAGCGTCAGGATCCCGGCGTCGCAGCGGCGCGAGACCTTCGGCACGTCCGCGCTGAAGGCCACCGACTCGCCGGCCTTCAGGGCCCGCAGCATCGCCCGCAAGCCCTCCGCGCCGCCCTTGGCCCGGGCATCGGTCGCCCGGTCCCGGCCGCGGGCGCCGGAGGCTCGGATCACGCGCACGCCGAGATGCTCCAGCGCGATGGTGTTGATGTTGCCGTCCGGGTTCTTCGAGATGATCGTGGCGACCCGGTCTCGCGGCCGGCGCATGAACGGCATCATGATGTGCTGGCCATGCCACATGCCGGCGATGAGCGGCACATGCGCGTCGATCCACCCGTCCGCGGCCCCGTGCCCGGCCGCGTCGGCATGGACCTCGAAGCGATTCGTGGCCTGCACGAGACGCAGATAGCCGGCCGCCACGCGCCCGAGGACGCGCTGAACGGCGGGATGACGGAGGATACGCTTGCCGAGGCTCATTGAGACGCTTGTGGCAGCCGGAGCGGCACAGCCCGAACGGACCGGGCGGGGATTCATCCATCCATGGTCTAGTCCCCGCCCCGGAGCCAAGGCAACTCGGGCAACCATCAGCCCGCCCAGGCTGCCTGTCTGCCATGCACCCGGCCCGGGTGAGGACGGCGCAGCACACCGGAAATTTTCGCGCGCAGCCTTGTTTGGATTGGTTCTAAAATATAGATTAGAATTTCTCTAAACAGGAGCGCGAACCCATATGGCAGCTGCCCTTCAGAATCCGGTTGCGGCCGCCGCGGAGGCCCGGAAGGCTTTTGCCCTGCGCTACGTGCAGCCCGGCCTCGCCGGCCTGATCGACGGGTCGGTCTCGACCTTGGCGCCGATCTTCGCGGCGGCCTTCGCCACCGGCCATAACGGCGCGACTTTCCTGGTCGGGCTCGCGGCCTCGGTGGGGGCCGGCATCAGCATGGGCTTCACGGAGGCCCTGTCCGACGACGGCAGCATCACCGGGCGCGGCGATCCGTGGGTCCGCGGCCTGGTCTGCGGGGTGATGACGACGCTGGGCGGCCTCGGGCACACGCTGCCCTACGCGATCCCCGACCGGCTCCCGGCGGGCTGGCCGAACCCGTTCGTCCTAGCCACGAGCCTCGCCATCCTGGTGGTGATCGTCGAATTGGTCGCCATCGCGGCGATCCGCACCCGCTTCATGGCGACGCCGTTCTGGCGCGCGGCGATCCAGGTGATGCTCGGCGGCGCGCTGGTGCTCGCGACGGGCATGCTGATCGGCAGCGCTTGACGCGCGGGCCCGCGACCGCGATGCGGGGCGCGCCCCGTGCCCCTCTCGCGCGTTGATCGTCGGCCTTGACCTTCCGCCTCGCCCATCTGAGCGACCCCCATGTCGGCCCGCTCGGCCGCGTGCGCCTGCACCAGCTCATCGGCAAGCGCGCCACCGGCTACGCCAACTGGCGGCGCGGCCGCTCGCGCAGCCACGACATGACCGTGCTCGAAACCCTGGTGGCGGACCTGAAGCAGCAGGGCGCGGCGCATGTCGCCTGCACGGGCGACCTCTGCAATATCGGCCTGCCGAGCGAGTGGGAGACCGCCCGCACCTTCCTGGAGGCCCTGGGCTCACCCGAGACGGTGAGCTTCGTGCCGGGCAATCACGACGCCTATGTCCGCGGCTCGCTGGAAGGGCTGCTGGCGGCCTGCGGCGGCTACACGGGCGACGATTCGGGCTCGTCCGGCCGGTTTCCCTACCTGCGGCGGCGGGGCCCGGTGGCGCTGATCGGCCTCTCGAGTGCGATCCCGACGAAGCCGTTCGTGGCGACCGGGCGACTCGGGCCGCCGCAGCTCGCCGCCGCCGAGGCCCTGTTGCGGGCGCTGGCCACCGAGCCGGGCAAGCCGTTCCGGGTGGTGATGATCCACCATCCGCCGCAGCCGGGGGGTGCCTCGGCGGGGCGGGAACTCAAGGATGCTGCCGCCTTCACGGCGATGATCGCCCGGGCCGGCGCCGACCTGATCCTGCACGGCCACAACCACACCACTACGAGCGCCCTGGTGCCGGGGCCGGACGGCCGATTCGTGCCGGTGATCGGAGCGCCCTCGGCCTCGGCGCGGCCGGACGGGCATGGCGGGATGGCGGCGCGCCGGGCCTCTTACCTGCTGTACGAGATCGCCAGGTCGGGGGACGGCTACGCCGTCAGCGCGCGGCGGCGCGGCCTCGATACGGCCGGAATCGTCTCAGATCTCGGACCGATCGCCCTCGACTGACGGTGGCGGCGCGCGGTGTCGTCGGTTCCGAGGCCGGCCGCACCCGATCGGGGCCCGGCCTCGGCCGCCACTCAATGGCTCGCGGCGGCGAGTTCGGTCTGTTGCTGCCGGCTGATGCTGGCTTCGTAGCGTTCGGCCTGCAGGCGGGTCAGGCCGCTGATCAACGCGAGAGTCCCGCGATAGACTGTGTAGGTGCCGTCGTGAGTCGGCTTGACGCGAATCATCTCTGCCATGGAAGCCTGCCTTGTTCTGGAGGTTGCCTGTCTTCGTCGGAGGAGAGCGATCCTTTTTGTTGATCTGGCCGGTCGAACGCCCGAACGGTGAAGAGGTTATCAATCACTCTATGTCTGGCAAGGGCCGACTACGGCGAAATGCTTAGTTTCCTCTGCTGCAACGCAGCAAGCCGTTGCCGCCATTGGCTATCGTCTCGTGCTCAAAAAAGCGGCCGGGCACTTGCATAAAGAATAAGGCCGCGACGGACCGTGGCGGGCACCCGCACGGCACGGATCCGGAGCGAATCTCTGCCCCGCGGGGCTTGGCGAAGGGATCTCTCAATGCAGCTCTGGCGTCTGACCGCGACTGACCTCTCGGCCTTGATTCGGACCGGCCAGGTTTCGGCCCGAGAGGTGGCGCAGGCCGCTCTCGGGCGGCTCGAAGCGGTCAACGGCCGGATCAACGCCGTGGTCGAGCACCGCCCGGAGCAGGTGCTGGCGCAGGCCGACGCGGTCGACGCCGCCCGCGCCCGGGGCGATGCCCTCGGGCCGCTGGCGGGCGTGCCGGTGACGATCAAGGTGAATGTCGACCAGCGCGGCTTCGCGACCACGAACGGGCTGCGCCTCCAGCGCGACCTCGTGGCCGCCGACGACAACCCCGTGGTGGCCAACCTGGGCCGGGCCGGGGCGGTGCTGCTCGGGCGGACCAACACGCCCGCCTTCTCGCTGCGCTGGTTCACCACCAACCAGCTGCACGGCGAGACCAAAAACCCCCGCGATCCGGCGCTGACCCCCGGGGGCTCGTCCGGCGGGGCCGGCGCCGCGGTGGCGGCCGGGATCGGGGCGATCGCCCACGGAACCGACATCGCCGGCTCGGTGCGCTATCCGGCCTATGCCTGCGGCGTGCATGGCCTGCGCCCGAGCCTCGGCCGGATCCCGGCCTGGAACGCCTCGTCGCCCGAACGCGGGATCGGTCCGCAACTTATGGCTGTGTCTGGGCCGCTGGCGCGCAGCATCGCCGATCTGCGTCTGAGCCTCCACGCGATGGCGGCCCCCGACCCGCGCGACCCGTGGTGGGTTCCGGCGCCCCTGGAAGGACCGGCGGTGCCGCGACGGGCGGCGCTCTGCGTGCGGCCGGGCGGCCTCGCGGTGGCACCCGAAGTCGAGGCCGCCTTGCGCGACGCCGCGCGACGACTGACCGAGGCGGGCTGGGCGGTCGAGGAGATCGCCGACACGCCGCCGATCCGCGAGGCGAGCGCGTTGCAGCTGCAGCTCTGGCTCGGCGACGGCTACGAAGCGACCCGGGCGGCGGCCGAGCGCGAGGGCGACCCGGCGGCGATCGATCTGCTGGAATATTTCCGCGAGCCTGCGGAGGCGATGCCGCCCGACGCCATCGCCAAGGCGCTGATCCGGCGGGCGACGCTCGCCCGGGACTGGTCGCTGTTCCTCGCCGAGCATCCGGTACTGCTGGTGCCGGTCTCGGCGGAGCTGCCGTTCCCGGACGGGCTCGACCGGACCGGCGAGGCCGGGATCGAGCGCGCCTTCGAGGCGAACCTGCTGCAGGTCGGCCTGGCGCCGCTCGGCGTCCCGGCGCTCACCGTCACCACCGGCCTCGTCGGGCGCACGCCTGTCGGCGTGCAGCTCGTCGCCGCCCGCTACCGGGAGGACCTGTGCCTCGCGGCGGGCGCGGCAATCGAGGCGCCCGGCGTGCCGGAGATGCCGATCGATCCAGTCTGACCCAACGCCGCCGTGCCGCCGGGAACCCGATGGAAACAGCTTCGGTTATACAACCGATAGTTGCATGAGGTCCCCGATGTCCGTGATCGCCACCACAGGCTGCGTCGGAAGCGCCCTGATCTGCGCGCTGGCGGCGCCCTCCGGCCCGCTGCTGGCCCTGGCGGGATTCTTCGGCGGCGGCACGATCGGGGGGATGATCGGTGCCGTGGCGGTGGCGGCCCTCGGCTGGGGCCGCGCCTGATCTCACCCCCGACCGCGGGGCCCGGCGGTCTCCGCAAGGAACGTCCGGGCCGTGGTCCAGCGCAGGTCCGGGTAGCGGTCGTTGTCGAGGGGCGTCAGCCGGGCGCGGCCCTCGAACATGTCGCGCAGGTACTGCATGCCCTGCCAGGGCGGGAACACCGCGCCCCGCCCCGGCGCGAGGGTGCGGGCGACGCGGATCATCAAACTCAAGGCGCCGAGGCCGCCGGCGCGCAGCGTTCGGTAGCGCATGCCCCGGGCCGCGCTCGCCGCCGCGGCCAAATCGCGGGCGCTGAGGCTGTCGCCGGCGATACGCAGCCAGCGCGGCGTCTCTGGATCCAGGGCGGCCCGGGCCGTGAAGGCGGCGGTGTCGTCCTTGGTGGTGAAGTCGAGGATCTGGTCGGCGCTGCCCCAATGGAGCACACGGCGCGGGCGGTTGAGGATCAGCGGCGCCTGCCCGTCGAGCAGTTCCATGAACGCGCCGTTGAGCACCGAGGTCGCCTGGATCGACGCGGAGTCGAGACGATCCCGGAAGGCGCGGCGCAGGTCGAGGTTGCGGTTCCCGCCGGGCGCGGTCTTGGCGTAGTCGATCGAGAAATCCGACGGGATGAAGCGCGGCACCCCGGCCCGGACGGCGCCCTCCAGCAGGGCGGTCTGCGCGTCGATCACCGTCGCGCTCAGGCCGTTGAACGCCGAGACCACGCAGGCCGCGCCCGTGCAGGCGACCTGCCAGCTTCCGGGCCGGCCGGGGCCGACCTCGACCACGCGGGCGCCGAGGGCCGCGAGCGGCGCGAGCCGCGCCTGATCCGTCCCGGGCCGGACGAGGGCAGTCACGGTCGCACCCTCGCGCCGGAGCGCCCGCACGATCCGCAGGCCGAGATCGCCGGTGGCGCCGGCGACCGCGACCGTCACGGGGTCCTGGCTCACGATCGGCCCGCGGCGCCGAGATTGGCGAGCAACGCCGCGAACAGCCGCGCCCGCTGGGGCAGCGTCGCAATCAGCACGTGCTCGTCGAGGGTGTGGAAGCCCTGGCCCAGCGGCCCGAGGCCGTCGAGGGTCGGGATGCCGTTGGCGCCGGTGAAGTTGCCGTCCGAGCCGCCGCCGGCGCTGCGATGGGGCAGGGGCAGGCCGAGCGCCTCGCTCAGGATCCGCGCCTGGTCGTAGAGGGCCAGGCAGCCGGCATCGGGCTCCCAGACCGGCCGGGTAACGCCCCGGGTGACCGAGAAGCGGACTCCGTCCTGCTCGCCCGAAAGCGCCAGCATCCGCTCGACGCCGCGGTCGAGATCGGCTTGGCGCTTGGCCATGCTCAGGGCCTGCCCGCGGCACTGGGTCGGGACGCAATTGACCCATTGGCCGCCCGAGACGATCCCGGTGGAGAAGGTGCAGTCGGCATCCGACATGCCGTCGACCGCCAGGATCATGCGCGCCATGGCGCGGATCGCCGAGCGGCCCTCGTGGGGCGAGGCGCCGGCATGGCTCGGGCGGCCGAGAGCTTCGAGGTCGAAGCGCGCGATGGCGTAGCGGCCGGTGACGACGCCGTTGTCGGCCTGGCCGGGCTCGGGCACCAGCACGAAGGCGTGGCGGGCGGCTTCGGCCTCGATCAGGTCCCGGGTCGCGGGGCTGCCGACCTCCTCGTCGCCGGTGAACAGGAACGTCACCGGCAGCGGCGTCTCGATCCCGGCGGCCGTCAGGGCCCGGATCGCCGCGAGCGCGATGACGTTGCCGCCCTTCATGTCGAGGATGCCCGGCCCGTAGGCGCGGTCGCCCGCGATCCGCCAGGGCAGGCTCGCCAGGGTGCCGACCGGATGCACCGTGTCGAGATGCCCGAGCACGAGGATGCCGGGCCGGTCGCGGTGCCGATGCGGGAACCGGGCCCGGACGCAATCGCTCAGGCCCATCCGGCCGGGGATGGTCTCGACCGACGCCCCCGCGACCGCGAGGTCGCGGGCGGCCAGGCCCATCATCCGGTTGACCGCGGTGGCATCGTGGGTCGGGCTCTCGCATTCCACCCAGGGGCGCAACGTCGCCAGGATGGACTCCGCGTCGAACGGCAGGTCCGGGATCATCGGGCGCTCTCGGCGGGGGACTCGGCGAAGGGGTCGGCAACCTTGGGCCAGTAGCGGCCCGAGCGCTTGGTGTAGGGGATCGCGCCGTAATCCGGCGGGACGGCGCCCGGCGCCGCGACGTAGCGGACCTCGCTCGCGATCGGCGCGAAGGCGGCGTAGAAATGCTGCATCGACTTCACCACCACGATCCGCTTGTCGTCGAGGCTGAGCCCGAGCCCTGTAAAGGCGTCGGGCGCGAAGGCCTGCTGGCGGATATGGGTCAGGACCACGTGGATCCCGCCGGCCTCGACCCAGGCGGCGGGTCCGAGCCGGGCCCGGCCGCCGCTGAGGCCGCCCTGGCTGTGATCCTCGGAGAGGCCGCGCACGGTGATGCGCAGGTCCACCGGATCGCCCGAGGTGACGCCGCACTTGCCGCCGATGCGCAGCACGAAGGTCGCGCCGAGCCCCGCCTCGTGGCAGATCCCGACCGCGCCGGGATCCCAGATCAGGCCGAGCGCCACATCCTTGATGCCGCGCTCGGCGAGGCGCGCCAGGATCGCGGTGTTGTCCGAGGGCGCGCCGGCGCCGGCATTGTCGGCGAAGTCGGCCAGCACCATCGGGCGCGGGTCGTCCGAGACCAATGCCGCGTCGATGGCGGCATCGATGCTGTCGCAGCGGCTCGCCGCCGCCTCGCGCATCGCCCAGACTGCGCCAGCAAGGTCGTCCGCCAGCGCCTGCGCCTTGGCGGCATCGCCGTCGGCGACCACAAGCATCCTGGCGCCGACATCCGGGACGTCGCCCCAGGGGAAGCCGTGGCCGAACGAGACCGACAGGATGCCGTCCCGGCCCTCCAGCTCCTCCATCCGGCGCACGAAGCTTGAGACCGGCTCCCGGGTGGTGCGCCACATGTTGATCATCCGGCAATCGGCATAGGCCATCACCGGCCGGATTTCTTTCGCGACCGTCCGCACCACAAGGGGATAGAGGTCGCGGGCGCGGTCGACGATGTCGGTGTGGGGGTATTCCTTGTAGATCACGATGACGTCGGCGCTCTGCCGCATCGCCTCGGTGAGATGGCAGTGCAGGTCGAGCTCGACGCCGATCGTCGCGTCCGGGCCGACGATGGCGCGGACCCGCTCCAGGGTGTCCCCCTCACAATCGTCGTAGCCCTCGGCGACCATGGCGCCGTGCATGAACAGCAGCACCGCATCGACCGGCATCGCGGCCCGGAGATCGTCGAGCAGCGCGTCGCGCAATTCCTCGTAGACCGCCCGCAGGGTGATCCCGCCCGGCTGCGCGAAGGTCGAGAGGCTCTCGACCACAGTGTGCCCGTCCGCCTCGGCCAATTCGCGCCAGGCCTTGAGACCGATATTGCTGAGGCGGGGCGGGTTCTTGCTGCCGTCCCGGCGGGCATAGTCGGCCAGGAAGGCCGCGCGGCCGGTGGGCAGGGGCGCGAAAGTGTTGGTCTCGGTGGCCAATCCTGCGATGAAGATCTTCAAGGTCTCAAGTCCCCGTCTTCGGCCGGCCGCCGGTCAGGCGGAGGCCGGGCTCAGCGTGATGATCGTCTCGGTGGCCGCCTCCACGGCGGCACTACCGTAGAGCATCGGCACATGGTCCCGGCGGCCCCAGATCGGGGCCAGGTCGGCGTAATGCGGGCTGCCCGGGTCTCCCGACTGGCCCGGCACGTTGATGAAGACCGACCGGTCCCAGTCGCCCACATCCACGACCATGCGGAACGAGGCGC
The DNA here is from genome assembly GCF_022829515.1 of Methylobacterium sp. J-048. GTDB lineage: Bacteria > Pseudomonadota > Alphaproteobacteria > Rhizobiales > Beijerinckiaceae > Methylobacterium. The sequence continues at coordinate 55,976 of NZ_JAKSYL010000139.1, read as the reverse complement.
CGTGGGTCAGCTGGAACGTGTCGGTCCGGTACTCCGCGTGCATGACCGATGCCGCGGCGCCCCCGACGGCCAGCGGGCCGACATCCCAGGCCACATCCGGCCGCCGGCTTGAGAGCGGATGGGCGAACAGGGCGTGGTGCAGCCGGCCCCAGGACCAGGCTTTTGGATCCTGGCCCAACCGTGTCCGGCACTCCCGGAACGCGGCCCCCAAGGTCTCCATCAGAAGGGTTGTCCGCGCGGCCGGATCGAAGCCGCTTTCCAGCCGCTCGATCAGGCTCTGGGTATCGCCGGGCGGCAGCAGGCGACGGGTCCGGGCATCGGGCACCAGGGCTTCGAGCAGGGCCGGGCGCAGGTGGCGGACCCAGAACACTTCGATGAGGGCGGCAGCGGCGGAGTCCGCGTGCAGCGACCCGTCGAACGAGGCTAGCAGGGCGCGGGCGGCCTCGATCTCGGGATCCGCCCCCGCCGGGAGCGCCCGCACGAGGTCCGCGAGACGCCGGGCCGGCTCGGAGACGTCATCACCCTGGAGCGCCTGGGAATCGGCCATGCTGTGTCGGCTCTGGTCGTCGAGCACCGCGTGGATGCGCCGGGCGCGCCAGGGCTCGGCCCATTCGAAGCCGACCTTGCGAGCCTCGGCGGGAAAATCGGCCGGCAGGTTCATCTCGTTTGCGGTGGCGAGGTAGCCCTCCGGTGGGTCGATGCGGCGGGGCAGGGCGCCGGGATCGTGGAACCCGGCCCAGTCGTAGCGGCCGTCGCCGGGCACCGGCAGCAAGCCATCATGAGCCGGGCGCACCGGCGCCTTGCCGGCCATGAACCACGCGATCCGCCCGGTCACGTCGGCGTAGAGCTGGTTGACCGAGGGCGCCGACCAGTGGCGCAGGGCCTGCCCGAACGCCTCCGGGCTCGTGGCGCCGAGATAGGCGAGGCTGCCGAGATAGGCGGCAGCGCCCGGCTCGGACCAGACCGTCCGAAGCGCGAAGGCACGGCCAGCCGTCTCGCGGATCACCGGGCCGTGCCGGGTGAAGCCCAGCACCACGGTCTCGTCCGGCCCGCCGCGCACCGGGATTTTTTCCACACTGCGCTCGATCGGCTCCCAGTCCTCGCCGTAGCGGTAGCGATCCGGATCCCCGGGATCGGTCTCACACACAAAAAGATCCTCCTGGTCCATCGGCGCGATGGTTAGGCTGAAGGCGGCGTGGCCGTTATGGCCGATGGAGATGCCGGGCAGCGCCGGCTCCCCAGCGCCGATCACGTCGAGGCCCGGGGCGGTGAGGTGGACGGCGTAGCGCAGCGACGGCTGCAGGTAGATCCGGTGCGGGTCGCTCGCCAGGATCGGGCGGCCCGTCTCGGTGCGGGCGGGTCCCACCACCCAGTTGTTCGAGCCCTCGACCGGTTCCTTCGGGGCGGAACGCGCGCCCCGCGTGACCGCGCCGTGGGCGTCGACCCTGGTCCAGTCCCAAGCCTCGTCGCGCGAGGCCGCCATCCGCTCGGGCGTGAACCCGACCGGGGCGGTGGCGAGGCGAAAAACGTCCAGCAGGTCGTCCGGCCAGTCGGCGGCGTCGAGCTCGTCCGGCACCACGGGATCGTGCGGCGGGCTGATGCGCTTGCGCAGATCGTCGGTCGAAAGCCCGGCCTCGCGGGTGTCGGCCCGGGCCAGCACCCGGGCGCGGGCGACCTCGGACAGGACGTTGCGCACCAGCCCGTGGCTGCGGATCCGGACGACATCCTCCGGCACCCACCGGGCCGGGCGCGTCTCCGTCAGAGCGAACTCAGGGGGCCGCAAGTCCGGACGCGTCTCGGTCATTGCCACGAAGGCGTTGATCCCGTCCACGAAGGCCGTGACGATCGCCCTCGTATCCTGCGGCCCGTAGGCGGCCCATTCGGCCGCCATATCCCCGCGATACAGAAACAACCGAGCGGCGCGGTCCTGGGCTAGGTAGCCCGGCCCGAAATCCGCGGCCAGCAGGCCAAGGCCGCGCTTGCGCCAGAGGTCGAGCTGCCACAGCCGGTCCCGGGCCGCGTTGAAACCCTGGACCCGGAAGGCGTCGAGCGTGGTGGCGGCGCGGATATGCGCCAAGCCCCAGCGGTCGATCCGGATTTCGGCCGGGCCTTCGAGCCCGGGAAGCGCGTAGGCGGCCTCGCTCACAGGGCGACTTCGATCAGGTGCGGGCCTGGCTCGGCGAGCGCGTGCTCGAATGCGTCGATGAACGCGGCCAAGGTCTCCACCCGCCGACCCTCGACACCGAAGCCCTTGGCGAGGCTGACCCAATCCACCGCCGGATCGTCGAGGCTCAGCATGCCGAGCGCCTTCGGGCCGGGATTGTGCGCGCCGACATTGGCGAGTTCCGCCCGCAGGATCGCGTAGGAGCGGTTCGACCAGATCAGCGTCACCACGTCGAGGCGCTCGCGGGCCTGCGTCCAGAGCGCCTGGGCGGTGTAGAGGCCGCTGCCGTCGGCCTGGAGGTTGATCACCTTGCGGCCGGGGCAGGCGATGGCCGCGCCGGTGGCCATCGGGATACCGAGGCCGATCGAGCCGCCGCTGAGCTGCAGCCAGGAGTGCGGCGCCGCATCCCGGGTCAGGGCGAAGAAGTTGCGGCCGGTGGTGATCGACTCGTCGCAGATCACCGCGCCGTCCGGGATCAGCGCCCCGAGGACTTGGCCGATCGTGTCCTGGTCCAGCGCGCCCGAGCGGGGAAGGCTCGGACGTGGGTTCACGGCGATCGGCGCGGCCGGCGGCGCGGCCACGGCCTCGGCGAGCCGCTCCAGCGCGTCGATCTGGTCCTCCTCGGGGGTCGCCAGGGTGATCGTCGAAGACCCCTCGGGGGCGAGCAGGCTGGGCTTGCCCGGATAGGCGAAGAAGCCGACCGGCTGGGTCGCGCCGATCAGGATGATGTGGCGGAAGCCCTTCAGGGCCTCGATTGCCTGGTCGATCGGGTAGGGCAGGCGCTCGATCGGCACCGTGCCGGCGCCGCGGTCGATCCGGGCGTTGGAGGTCATGGCCATCAGCGTCGCGCCAGTCTTGCGGGCGATCCGGTCGGCGATCACCCGGCCCTCGCCCTGCACCGCCCGGTCGCCGAGATGCAGCAGCACCGGCTCGCCGCTGGAGAGCGCCGCCACGGCAGCCGCGATCGCCGAATCCTCCGCTCGAGCCCGCTCGGGGATCGGCGGCACCGGGGCGACGCCGGTGCCCGGATCCCACGCGGTATTGGCCGGCAGGATCAGGGTGGCGACCTGCCCCGGCGCGGTGCGGGCGGCCGCGATGGCGGCGGCACCGTCGGAGCCGATCTCCGCGGCGCTTAGGCCGGTATGCACCCAGGACGACATCGGGCGGGCCAGCCCCTCGATGTCCGAGGTCAGCGGCGCGTTGTACTCCCGGTGATAGGTGGCGTGCTCGCCGACGATGTTGACGACGGGCGTGCGCGCCTTCTTGGCGTTGTGCAGGTTGGCGAGGCCGTTGGCGAGGCCCGGCCCGAGATGCAACAGCGTCGAGGCCGGCTTGTCGGCCATGCGGGCATAGCCGTCCGCCGCGCCGGTGGCCCCACCCTCGAACAAGAACAGGACGCAGCGCATCCCCTCGACCCGGTCGAGGGCGGCGACGAAGTGCATCTCGGACGTGCCGGGATTGGTGAAGCAGACCTCGACCCCGCCGGCGACGAGGGTTCGGACGAGGCTCTCGGCCCCGTTCATCGTAGTTGGCGTCCCATCGGTCACGGGCGGCTCCCTCTCGGTCCGGCTCAGGCAGCCGGCGACGCGCAGTCTTTCTTATCGTGGCGCAGCCCGCACCGAGCGCAAGGGCCGGCGTGTGCCATCGCCCGAGCATCGGGCGCCGGGATTATGGCATGATCTGGCGCGGGATTTGCCGGTGGCGGCCCGCAACTTCGACGAACGGGATCCGATGAAACTTCGCCGCCTGCTTGCCGCTGCCGTCGCCGGTTCCCTTGGCCTCGCCCCCGCGGTCCATGCCGAGAGCGTGCTGCGCATCGCCATGACCGCCTCCGACATTCCCACCGCCACGGGGATGCCCAATAACGGCTTCGAGGGCATGCGCTTCCTCGGCTACCCGATCTTCGAGGGGCTGGTGCAGTGGGACCTCAAGAGCACGGCCAAGCTCGCCGGCATCATCCCGGCGCTCGCCGAGCGCTGGGAGCAGGATCAAACCGACAAGAAGATCTGGACCTTCCACCTGCGCCAGGGCGTCAGCTTCCATGACGGCAGCCCGTTCAATGCCGACGCGGTGATCTGGAACCTCGACCGCTACTTCAAGAACGATAGCCCGCAATTCGAGCCGCAGGGCGCCGGCATCTCCCGGGCCCGGGCGCCGCTGGTCGGGAGCTACAGGAAGATCGACGATGCAACCGTGCAGTTCACGACCACGCAGGTCGCGTCGTACTTCCCCGACATGGTGGTCTACCTGCTGTTCACCTCGCCGAAATCCTTCGAGACGGCAGGGCGCGACTGGGCCAAGGTGGCGGCGCTGCCGGCGGCCGGCACCGGCCCGTTCAAGATCACCCGGGTCGCCCCGCGGGAATCCGTCGATCTCGCCAAGTTCGACGGCTACTGGGACCCGAACCGGATGGCCAAGGTCGACAAGGTCCGGCTGATGCCGATCCCGGAGGCGAATGCCCGGGTCGCGGCCCTGCGCTCGGGACAGGTCGACTGGATCGAGGTGCCGGCGCCCGATGCGATCCCGTCCCTGAAGCAGGCGGGCTTCGCCATCACCACGGGCTCGTACCCGCATGTCTGGCCGTATATCTTCAACATTGGCGCCAAGGACAGCCCGCTGAAGGACGTGCGCGTCCGCCAGGCGCTCAACTATTGCGTCGACCGGAGCGGCATCGTCGAGCTGCTCAACGGCACGGCCGAGCCGGCCTCGGGCTGGCTCAACGACAAGGACCCGAATTTCGGCAGCCCGAAGAACCGCTACGGCTTCGACGCCGCCAAGGGCAAGGCGCTGCTGGCCGAAGCCGGTTATTCGGAAAAGAAACCGCTCAGCCTCAAGGTGATGATCTCGTCCTCGGGCTCGGGCCAGATGCTGCCGATGCCGATGAACGAGTACCTGCAGGAGAACCTGAAGCAGGCCTGCAACGTCGAGCTGAGCTTCAACGTGGTCGAGTGGCAGGTGCTGCTGAACTCGAGCCGGGCGCTGCCGGACGCCCCGAGCCTCCAGGGCTCGATGGCGCTCAACGTCTCCTCGCCGTCGTCCGATCCGAGCGTAATGGCCCGCTATTTCGCCGGCGACCGGTTCCCGCCCGGCGGCTTCAACTTCCCGAACTGGAAGGACGACGCGTTCGACGCCGCCCTCAAGGCGCTGGCCGAGACCAACGACGCCAAGGTGATCGACGCGCAGACGGCGCTCGCCCACGAGCGGCTGGTGGACAACCCGCCGTGGCTGTTCATCGTGCACGACCTCAACCCGCGCGGGATGTCGAAGAAGATCCACGGCTTCGTCTCCCCGCAATCCTGGTTCGTCGACCTCACCCTCGTCAGCGTGCAGTGATCCCGATGGCTGATCTGAATCTGATCGACGCGTCCGCGGCCGAACTCGCCCGGGCGATCGGATCGAAGACACTCTCGCCGGTGGACGCGGTCGACGCGCTGCTCGGCAGGATCAAGCAACTGGAGCCGAAGCTCCAGGCCTTCACGGAGGTGTTTGCCGCCGATGCGCGCCTGGCCGCCGAGGGCGCCGACCGGGCGATCCGCTCCAGGCACGCGGTCGGGCCGCTGCACGGCGTTCCGGTGGTGCTCAAGGACCTGATCGACCTGGAGGGCCGGATCACCATGGGCGGCTCGGCCGCCCACCGGGCGCGCCGGGCCGAGCGCACCGCGACCATCGCCCGGCGGCTGATCGCGCAGGGCATGATCGTGCTCGGCAAGACCCACACGGTGGAGTTCGCCTATGGCGGCTGGGGCACCAACCAGCATCTCGGCACGCCCTGGAATCCCTGGGATCCGGAGACGCCACGCACGCCGGGCGGGTCGAGCAGCGGCACCGGGGTCGCGGTGGCGGCCCGGATGGCGCCCTGGGGCATCGGCACCGATACCGGCGGCTCGGTGCGCCTGCCCGCCTCCTTCTGCGGGCTGACCGGGTTGAAGGTCACGGTCGGGCGCGTCTCGACCTGGGGGATCGTGCCGCTCTCGACGACCCTGGACACGCCCGGTCCGCTGGCGCGCACCGTCGAGGACGCCGCGCTCCTCTACGAGGCGATCTCCGGCCCCGACCCCCTCGATCCGACCACTCGGGGGATCGCCCCGGACGCGCCCTGGTCGACCCTGAACCGCGGCGTGCGCGGCCTGCGGCTCGGGCGGATGCCGGAAGCCGAGCGGGAGGGCGTCGCCGCGGACATGCTGGCGGCCTACGACGCGGCCCTCGATCTCCTGGCCCGGCAGGGGGCCGAGATCGTGGATGTCGCCCTGCCGTTCCGGTTCGCCGATTGCGTGGCGATGAGCGGCATCACCAACGCCGAGGCGTATTTCGTCAACGGCGCGCTCGCCGAAGACCCGGCCTCGCAGCTCGGCGACGTCGTGCGGGCCCGGATCCTGGCCGGCGCGAAAGTCTCGGCCCAGGAGTATCTCGGCACGCTCCAGCGCCGCGCCGCGATGAAGGTTGCCTATGCCGCCGCCCTGGAGGGGATCGACGCCTTGCTGACGCCGACCACCGAATGCGCCGCCGTCGCACTGTCCGAGGTCGACGAGGCGCATCTGCCCTCGCGCTTCACCCGCTTCGGCAACCTGCTCGATCTCTGCGCGCTGGCGCTGCCCAACGGGTTCACATCCGCCGGGCTGCCGCTGTCGCTGCAGATCACCTGCCGCGGTTACGACGAGGCGATGGCCCTGCGGATCGGCCAGGCCTACCAGCGGGCGACCGACTGGCATCGGCGGCGGGCTCCAGTCTGAGCAGGCTCAGTCTTCCCGTCCTCTCAGCATCCGGGGCATCCCGAGCGCGTGTTCACGCCCTGCCGTTTAAACGGGCGGGGCTTGAGACGGGCAGGTTCAGAAAACCGCGTGGTGCGGCCCCTTACGCCGCCGGGGCCTGCCCCGCCACCACCACGCCCAGCGTATCGAGCAGCGAGGACCGCGCCCGGCTGACCCGGCTCTTCACGGTGCCGACCTGGCAGCCGAGCTTGCTCGCCGCCTCCTCGTAGGTGTGCCCCTCGGCGCCGACCAGCAATAGCGCCTGCCGCTGCGCCACCGGCAGGGTCCCGAGCTGCTTCCACACGACCTTGAGGGTGCTGGCATCCTCCTGGTCGGACAGGCTGGTCATCTGGCTCGCATGCGTGCCGTCCACGTCCTCGATCTCGCGCCGGTGCTTGCGCAGCTCCGAGTAGAACTGGTTGCGCAGGATCGTGAACAGCCACGCGGTAAAGTTCGTGCCGGGCCGGAACCGGGCCTGGTTGGCCCAGGCCTTTACGAAGGTCTCCTGCACGAGGTCGTCGGCCCGGCTCACATCGCCGACGAGCGAGAGCGCGAAGGTGCGCAGGGCCGGGAGCGCTTTGATGATGTCGCTGCGGAAGTCGAACGCCACGACCTGGCCGCGCGCCGCCACGGCGGCTTCGAAACGCTCCAGCAGGCCTGCGAGCTGAACGGGCAGCGGCTCCTGCTCGACGATCCGGAAATAATCGCGGATCGGCAGGGCGAGGTGCTGACCGAGGATCGTGGCATAAGGCGCCGCGGCGTCGCCAGGCCCGGGGCTTGCCGGCGGGTTCGATCCATCATCGATCATGCGCGTTCCCTTGGACCCGTATCCGCGGGTCCGTATTCTGGTATACTGGAATGACTCTAATTGGGTATCGCGGCAATCCTGAACCTTTGCCAAACACTCCCGATAAGATCGGGAAATCTACTCAGGCCAGTGGGGCCGTGATGAACGGTCTCCGCTCCTCGCTGTGGCACCAGACCGCGCAAGGGTGCAGAATACCGGTCGGCAGGAGGGCGGGATGAGCCACGACCATGCGCACGACCATTCGCACGGCAGCGATCTCTCGCCCGTCGAGGCGCGGGTCCGCGCCCTGGAATCCCTGCTGACCGAGAAGGGCTACGTCGACCCGGCCACCCTCGACGCCCTGGTCGAGCTCTACGAGACCAAGGTCGGGCCGCATGCCGGCGCCCGGGTCGTAGCCCGGGCCTGGGTCGATCCCAACTACCGGACCCGGCTCCTGTCCGACGCCACGCCGGCCATCGCCGAACTCGGCATCGGAGGCCGGGGCGGCGAGCACATGGTGGTGGTGGCCAACACCCCCGAGACCCACAACCTCGTCGTGTGCACGCTCTGCTCCTGCTACCCCTGGCCGGTGCTCGGCCTGCCCCCGGTCTGGTACAAGGCGCCGCCCTACCGCGCCCGGGCGGTGATCGACCCGCGCGGCGTGCTGGCCGAGTTCGGGGTGACGATCCCCGAGACCACCCGGATCACCGTCTGGGACTCGACCGCCGAGACCCGCTACATGGTCCTGCCGATGCGGCCGGCGAACACCGAAGGGTTTTCCGAGGAGGCCCTGGCCGCCCTCGTCAGCCGCGACGCGATGATCGGCACAGGCCTGCCCGGGGCGATTCCACCGGAGATGCCCGCATGAACGGCGCCCAGGACCTCGGCGGCGCGCATGGTTTCGGGCCGGTGATGCCGGAGCCGGACGAGCCGGTGTTCCACGCCGACTGGGAGCGCCGCGTCTTCGCCCTGGCGATGGCCATGGGCTACACCGGTGCCTGGAACCTCGACGGCAGCCGCGCCACGCGCGAGTCGCTGCCGCCGGTGCAGTATCTGGCGTCGAGCTACTACGAGATCTGGCTGGCGGCCCTGGAGCAGCAGGTCGTCGCCACGGGTCTCGCGTCGGCCGAGGAAATCGCAGCGGGCCGAGCGTCCGAGGCAGCCAAGCCGGTGGCGCGGGTGCTCGCCCGGGACGGGCTGGAAGCGCGCTTCCGGGCGGGCTTCCCGAGCAGCCGCGACTCCGCCGGGCCGGCCCGCTTCGCGGTCGGCGAGGCCGTCATCGCCCGGAACATCCACCCGCCCGACCATACGAGGCTGCCGCGCTACGTCCGCGGCAAACGCGGGCGGGTCGAGCGCGTCGACGGCACGTTCGTGTACCCCGATACCAACGCCTACAAGACTGGCGAGAACCCGACCTGGTTGTACACGGTTAGCTTCTCGGCCCAGGACTTGTGGGGCGAGAGCGGCGACCCGGGCGGGATCGTCACGGTGGCGGCCTTCGAACCCTATCTGGAGCCGGCGTGAGCGTTCCGTCGCCCAAAGCTTTCGCGGCACCCTGGGAGGCGCAGGTCTTCGCCCTGGTGGTGTCCCTGCAGGAGGCCGGCTTGTTCACCTGGGCGGAGTGGACCGACCGTCTCGGTCGCGAGATCCGGCCGGCGGACGGGCCGGAGCGGGCGGCCGATTACAGCGCCTGGCTCGCCACCCTCGAAACGATCCTCGCCGAACGCGGCGTGGCGGCCGCCGAGAGCGTCGCGGTGCGAACCGAGGCGTTCCTGCGCGCCGCCGCGGCGACGCCGCACGGCCAGTCGATCCGGCTGGAGAACGACCCGCTCTACCGGCCCTGAACCGGGAGGCTGTCGAGCGGCACCGGCGCGGCATGCGCGCGGCCGATGAGCAACTGATCCAGCAGCGCCAGAACTTCAGGACGGCCGCAATTGCGCGCGGGCTCGAACGGCGTCCACGTCTGGGTGAAGTCGAGGCGCTCGAACACGTCGCGGTAGCGGCGCAGCTCGCTCGGGGTGAGCGGCACGCCGCGCACGAACGCCTTGTGCGCCGAGATCGTGGTGGCTCGGCGCGGGTCGGCGGGGTCCAGCTCGAACTTCAGCGCATCCCCGCAGAAACAGATCTTTCGCGCCCGGTCGTACAGGACGGCGTGACCGTCGAAATGCCCCGCGGTGCGATGCAGTTCCAGCCCTGGCAGAGGCTCGAGAAAGTCGTCGTAGGGCCAGCTCACCTGAAGCGCGGCGCTCCAGGTGAAGTCGGCGGCGGGCAGGCACAGCTCCGGGTCGAACCGATCCTGAAGCTGCGTCAACGCCCCGTAGGCATGCGGGTGCGAGGCCGACAGCACCTGCATGCCGCCGAGCCGCTCGATCTGGTCGAGGGCGGCCTCGCTGAAGACCGGGCAGCCCTCGAAACCCATATTCCCGTGTTCGGTCCGGATCAGATAGGCGGAGGGACCGATGCCGGAGACCGGCTCGTTCCAGAACCGCCAGACGCCCGATTCCAGCTCCTGCCAATGGCACGGGAAGGCGTCCTGCGCCTCCCGGGTCGTTCGGAAGCGCCAGCCGTCCTGCGGCACCACGTGGCGGGCGTCGAGGCACATCGGGCAGGACGGGGGCGTCGCGAAATGGCGCTGCCAGAACCCGCAATTGTCGCAGGTATAGGCAGGCAGCTTCAGGGCGCCCGCGAAGGGCAGATAGCCGGGCATCGTGTCAGGCCTCTCCTGGCGGTTGGGACCCCGGGTTTCCAAAGGGCTCAGCCCTTTGGCGGGGTTCGGGGGTGGAACCCCCGAGCATCGGGTGAAGCCCGACACCAGGGCTCCGCCCTGGACCCGCAAAAGGTCTCGGACCTTTTGAAACCGGGACTGTCTAGCGAATCCGACCACGCAGCGCAGCCCGCCGGGGACGGGTGGCCGCCACGGCCGCGCCCGCGAGTCCCAGCAGGGCGAGCGCGGCGAGACCGCCGACCACCGCATCCCGGGTGCGGCTGGTGACGAACTCGCCCCGGGTCAATTTCATCCGGTCGATGAACCGCCCGTCGATGCCGACTTCGCCCGGCACCGGGTCGTAGAGGTTGCCCGTCATGTCGGGGATCGTCGTGTCGGACAGCTGGGCCGACCACATCGACGCGGCCTTGCGGTCGGCGAACGCCGGGGCGAGCGCCTGCGCGGCGGCCATCATCATCGACGAACGTCCGACCCAGACCTCCCGGCGCGGATGCTCGACCGCGTAGACGATCGCCTCGGCGCAGAGCCGCGGGTCGAAGACCGGGTCCGGAGCGTATTGGCGATGGCCGGTGCGGTTGCGCGCCCAGTTGAACTGCGGCGTGTTCACCGCCGGCAGGTAGACCACGCTGAGGCTGATCGCGACGTTATCGTGGAGCAGCTCGCAGCGCAGGGCGTCGGTGAAGCCGGAGACGGCGAACTTGGCCGCGCAATAGGGCGCCTGGAGCGGCGCCGCCCGGATCGCGAGCCCGGAGGAGACCTGGATGATCGCACCGCGCTTGCGCCGCTTCATGTAGCGGAGCGCCGCCAGGGTGCCGTAGACCTGGCTCAGATAGGTGGTCTCGGTGACCCGCCGGTACTCGTCCGGGGTGATCCGGTCGGCTGGGTTCACCACGGTCGACATGGCGTTGTTCACCCAGGCGCGGATCGGGCCCAGCTCAGTCTCGATCCGGGCGGCGGCGGCGTCGACGGCCTGCGCGTCGGCGACATCGGCCGCGATCGCCAGGACCGGTTGGCCATAAGCGGCGAGCGCCCGCTCGGTAGCGGCCAGCCGCCCGGGATCGCGTGCAATCACGGCCACCGACCAGCCGCCGGCGGCGAAGCGATGCGCGGTCGCGAGCCCGATTCCGGCCGTCCCTCCGGTAACGACTGCAACCCGTGCCATCCCGGCCTCACCCTGTGAAGGAACCGCTGCAGCAACGGGTGTCGTCGCCCCCGGTTGCGCCGCACCACCGTGCCGCAACGTCACGGCCGCCGGTCTTTTCGGAACCCGGTGCGCAACATCCGACGCCGAGCGCTGTTGAGTCTGCGTAGTCGCGCGCCATCGCAGCGCGACCGGCCTTCGAGGATCGCAGCCATGCGATACGGACGACGGTTCACCCTGCCGATCGATCCCTGGCCGCAAGCCTCGCTGGGCGAACGGATGTCGGTCGGGCTGGTCCTGACTTTGTTGCTCGTGGTCCCGCTCTGCGCCGCCAGCGCCGTGATGGTCGTGAGCGCGACGATCGCGGCCTACATTGCCTGGTCCTACGACCTCGGGGCCTCGGTGCGAGTCGCCATCGAGCGCCAGATCGGCCGGATGGCCGGCGGACACGGGCGTTCCATCCGGAAAGTTTGAGGGACGGTGCGCGTTCCGGCTTGATTGGTACGCAACTGTTGAAATCGTATTCGAGAATCGGAAACGGCTCGATCCTGGGAGTCCCATCCTCGCCCTCATCCTGAGGCGACGGAGCGAAGCGAAGGCCTCGAAGGAGCCCTCTAGCCAGCCGCGCGATCCCTGGAGGCCTCCTTCGAGGCTGCTGCGCAGCACCTCAGGATGAGGGGGAGATCGGGATATCCGCGGGCACATTTGGCAATCGCCGCACCGTCATTGCGACGCCGCAGCCGCCGCGTGCCGCAAGGCCGATTTGACCTCGACGCATCGGCTGGGCCAGTCAGGCTCGGAACCGAGAGATCGCCATGTTCCGTTCCCTGATGAGTGCCCGGCGCTTCGCGCCGCTGTTCTGGTGCCAGTTCTTCTCGGCCTTCAACGACAATTTCCTGAAGAACGCCCTGGCCTTCCTGATCCTGTTCGGGATCGGCGGGCAGGCGGATGCCCATGCGGGCGTCCTCGTCACCCTGGCGAGCGCCGTGTTCATCGGGCCGTTCTTCATCCTGTCGGGCCTGGGCGGCCAATGGGCCGACCGCTACGACAAGGCGCTGATGGCGCGCCGGCTCAAGTTCGCCGAAATCTTTGCCGCCGGCACCGCGGTGCTCGGTTTCCTGCTGCATTCGGTGCCGGTGCTGTTCGTGGCGCTCGGCCTGTTTGGGACGATCGCGGCCCTGTTCGGCCCGATCAAGTACGGCATCCTGCCGGACCACCTGCGCCGCGAGGAATTGCCCGCCGGCAACGCGCTGGTGGAGGCCGCGACTTTCCTGGCGATCCTGCTCGGCACGATCGCGGCCGGCGCGGCCTCGGCGATGGGCGGTTCGGGCCTAGTGTTCGGCGCCCTGGTGATGGGCTTCGCGGTCCTGTGCTGGCTCTCGGCCCGGATGATCCCGCCGACCGGGGAGGGGGCGCCGGACCTGCATGTCGACCGCAACGTCGCGCGCTCGACCGCCTCGCTGCTGCGCGACCTCTGGGCCGACACGCGGCTGTGGCGCGGCTCCCTGACGGTGAGCTGGTTCTGGCTGGTCGGCGTGGTGGTGCTGTCGCTGCTGCCGGTGCTGGTGCGCGGCGCCTTCAACGGCACCGAGACGGTGATCACCCTGCTGCTGGCGCTGTTCTCCATCGGCATCGCGGTGGGCTCGGGGCTGGCCTCGTGGCTCGCCAGCGGCCGGATCGTGCTGCTGCCGACGCCGGTCGGGGCGGTGCTGATGGGGCTCTTCGGCCTCGACCTCGCCTGGACGATCGGGTCCCTGCCGCCGCCGCCCGCGGAGGCGATCGGCCCGCTGGACTTCCTGCAGACCGGCGACGGCCTGCGCGTTGCCATCGGCTTCCTCGGGCTCGCCATGGCGGGCGGGCTCTACATCGTCCCGTCCTTCGCCGCCGTTCAGGCCTGGACCGAGAAGGCGATGCGCGCGCGCATCATCGGGGCGGTCAACGTCGTCACCGCGGCCTTCATGGTGGCCGGCACCCTGGCGCTCGCGGCCTTGCAGGCCGCCGGCCTGTCGATCGCCAGCCTGCTCGCCTTGGTGGCGGTACTGAACCTGATCGTCGGCGCCGTCGTGTTCGCGACCCTGCCGACCAGCCCGTTCCGGGACGCGCTCTCGATCCTGTTCCGGGCCTTCTACCGGCTGGAGGTCCGCGGGCTCGACAACGTCGCGGCCGCCGGGCCGAACTGCATCCTGGCGCTCAACCACGTCTCGTTCCTCGACGCGCCGCTGGCCCTGTCGCTGCTCGACCAGGAGCCGGTCTTCGCGGTGGACAGCGGCATCGCGCAGCGCTGGTGGGTGCGGCCGTTCCTGCGGGTCACCAAGGCGATGCCGCTCGATCCGACACGGCCGCTCGCCACGCGGACGCTGATCAACGCGGTCAAGAGCGGCGAGACGCTGATCATCTTCCCCGAGGGCCGGCTCACGGTCACCGGCAGCCTGATGAAGGTCTATGACGGCGCCGGCCTGATCGCCGACAAGTCGGGGGCCATGGTGGTACCCGTGAAGATCGACGGTCTGGAGCGCACCGCGTTCTCGCGCCTGTCCCGCGGGCAGGTCCGCCGCCGCTGGTGGCCCAAGGTGACCGTGACCGTGCTGCCGCCGGTGCGGCTGACCGTGGACGACACCCTGCGGGGCAAGGCCCGGCGGCAGGCCGCAGGCGCGGCGCTCTACGGCATCATGTCGGACCTGCTGTTCCGCACCGCCGACACCGACCGCGGCCTGATGGCGGCGCTGATCGATGCCGGGGACCGCCACGGCTGGCGCCGCAACGCCGTCGAGGACCCGGTCACCGGCCGCCTGACCTACAGCCGGCTGGTCCTGGGCGCCAACGTGCTCGGCCGCAAGCTGATGCCGCTCGCGCCCGAGGGCGGCCGGATCGGGGTGATGCTGCCCAACGCCAACGGCGCGGCCGTGACCCTGTTCGCCCTGGCGTCGGCGGGCCGGGTGCCGGCGATGATCAATTTTTCGGCCGGGCCGGCCAACGTGCTCTCGGCCTGCAAGGCGGCGCAGGTCGACAGGATCCTGACCTCCCGGGCCTTCATCGAGAAGGGCCGGCTCGGCAGCCTGATCGAGGCGATCAAGGGGACGGTCGAGCTGGTCTACCTGGAGGACGTGCGCGCCACGATCACCACGCCGGACAAGATCCGCGCGCTGCTGGCCGGGCGAAAGCCCCTCGTGAAGCGTTCGGGCGAGGATCCGGCCGCGGTTCTGTTCACCTCGGGCAGCGAGGGTACGCCAAAGGGCGTGGTGCTGGCCAACCGCTGCATGCTCGCCAACGTGGCCCAGGTCGCGGCCCGGATCGATTTCGGGCCCACCGACAAGGTGTTCAATGTGCTGCCGGTGTTCCACGCCTTCGGCCTCACGGCCGGGCTGGTCCTGCCCCTGGTCTCGGGGGTGCCGGTCTATCTCTACCCGTCGCCGCTGCACTACCGGATCGTCCCGGAGCTGATCTACGGCTCGAACAGCACGGTCCTGTTCGGCACCGACACGTTCCTGACCGGCTACGCCCGGGCCGCGCATGCCTACGACCTGCGCTCGCTCCGCTACGTCGTGGCCGGCGCCGAGGCCGTGAAGGAATCGACCCGCAAGACCTGGGGCGAGAAATTCGGGTTGCGGATCCTGGAGGGCTACGGCGTCACCGAGTGCGGGCCCGTGGTGGCGCTGAACACGCCGATGTTCAACCGCTTCGGCACGGTCGGGCGGATCCTGCCCGGGATCGAGACCCGCCTGGAACCGGTGCCCGGGATCGAGGAGGGCGGCCGCCTGTCCTTGCGAGGCCCGAACATCATGCTCGGCTACCTGCGGGCCGAAAAACCCGGCGTGCTGGAGCCGCCGCCCGACGGCTGGCACGACACCGGCGACATCGTGGCGATCGACGCCATGGGCTTCATCACGATCAAGGGCCGGGCCAAGCGCTTCGCCAAGATCGCCGGCGAAATGGTCTCGCTCGCCGGCATCGAGGCGCTGGCCGCCGAACTTTGGCCGAACCGGCCGAGCGCGGTCGCCGCCGTACCGGATCCGCGCAAGGGCGAGCGGCTGGTTCTGTTCACGCAGGAGACGGGCGCGACCCGGGCCGCCTACCAGAGCTTCGCCAAGGAACGCGGCGCCTCCGACGTGGCGATCCCCGCCGAGGTGGTGGTGCTCGACGCGATCCCGATGCTCGGCACCGGCAAGGTCGACCAGGTCTCCGTCGTCAAGCTCGCCCTGGAGCGGGCCAAGGAATCCGCCGCCGCCTGAGCGGTCGTCTCGTCCTGCCGGCCCGCATCACCCAAACAGGGGATGCAAGCGTTGGCGCGTTGGCATGGTATCACGAATACAGTCATGATTCGATCAGCCTCAGCGATCGAGCTTCGTGGACTGGAATTCGCGATTCGCGCGCGTGTCGACGAGGGGTTGAACATGCACAAAAGCAGGCGATTTCCGATCTGGCTGACCCGGCGGGCCTATTTCAAGCGGCTTGAACGCTGGGCGAGGCCCGGCAAGGCGCGCAAATCCGCGCCGCAGATCCTCGAAGCCGAGCCCGAAATCATGCCCAGCAACGTCGTGCCCTTCCCCTTCCGCCTGGGGCAGGCGGGCCGACCGGCCTTCCCGGACCTGCGCGGCGTCGGCTGAGCCGGCTCCCCCGGGACTTGCCTGCCGCCGCAGTTCGTTGAATCTGTGCGCGCCGGCAATCCCGGGACCTGGAGGATGCGTGCCGCACGACGGGCCTGATCCCAGCGCGGCCGCAGCGCCTGAAACCCGGCGTGGCCGCGCGGTGCGCGTGGGCCTCGGGATCGCGGCCCTCCTGGTCGGGCTGCTCATGGCGGCGAGTGCCGGTCTGGTCTGGCGCTACGCCGCTTCGCTGCCGCCCCTCGACCTGGCGGCGGCCTCGGCGCGCTCCACCGTGGTGCTCGACCGGTCCGACGCGCTGCTGCGCCCCTTCGCCACCGCGGACGGCCGCTGGCGGCTTCCGGCCAAAGCGGCGACCGTCGATCCGCGCTATCGGGCGATGCTGCTCGCCTACGAGGACCGGCGTTTCCAATCGCATCCCGGCATCGACCCGCTGGCGATCCTGCGCGCCGCCGGCCAATGGCTGGGGCATGGCCGGATCCTGTCGGGGGGCTCGACCCTGTCGATGCAGGTCGCCCGGCTGGTCGAGCCGCGGCGCGGGCGCTCGCTGGAGGCCAAGCTCCGCCAGATGGTGCGGGCGGTGGCGCTGGAGCGGCAGCTCGGCAAGGCGGCGCTCCTCGACCTGTACCTGGCGCTCGCACCCTATGGCGGCCCGCTCGAGGGCGTGCGTGCGGCGAGCCTCGCCTATTTCGGGCGGGAGCCGATGCGGCTGACGACGGCGCAGGCGGCCCTGTTGGTCGCCCTGCCGCAATCCCCCGAGACCCGAAGGCCGGACCGGTTCCCTGCCCGCGCCCGGGCCGCCCGCGACCGGGTGCTCGATCTGGCGGCGCGCCGGGGCCTTCTCACCCCGGCGGAGGCCGCAGCCGCCAAGGCGGAGCCGGTGCCGACCGAACGCAGGCCGTTCCCGATGCTGGCCGCTCACGCCGCCGAGGAGGCTGTGGCGGCCGAGCCGGGCGTGGGCGTGATCCGCCTGTCCATCGACGGGCGGCTGCAGGCGCGGCTCGAGGCCCTGGCGGCCGAGCGCGCCGCCGCGGCCGGGCCGGACCTCTCGGCGGCGATCCTGGTGCTCGACAACCGCGACGGCCGCGTCCTCGCCCAGGTCGGCAGCGCCGGCTATCTCGATCCGAGCCGGCGCGGGGCAATCGACATGACCCTGGCGGTCCGCTCGCCGGGCTCGGCCCTGAAGCCGTTCGTCTACGCCCTGGCCTTCGAGAACGGGCTCGCCCATCCCGAGACGCTGCTGGAGGACCGCCCGGCGCGGTTCTCGGAGAACTACGCGCCGGAGAATTTCGACCTGACCTTCCAGGGGACGGTGACGGCGCGGCGCGCCCTGCAGCTCTCGCTCAACGTGCCCGCGGTGGCGCTGATGGAGGCGGTCGGGCCGGCGCGGTTCATTGCCCGGCTGCGGGCGGCCGGCGCCGGGATCCAGCTCCCCCGTGAGGCGGCGCCGGGCCTGCCGGTCGCTCTGGGCGGTCTCGGCATCACGCTCACCGACCTCGCGCGGCTCTATGCCGGCCTGGCCCGCGGCGGCACGGTGCCGGACATCCTGCGCCGGGCCGGGGACTCAGGCGCCACCGGCGCGGAGCATCGGATCACCGAGCCGGTGGCGGCCTGGTACGTCGCCGACATCCTGCGCGGGACGCCGCCGCCGGAGAACGCGCTGCCGAACCGCATCGCCTACAAGACCGGCACGTCGTTCGGCTATCGCGACGCCTGGGCGGCGGGGTTCGACCGGCAGGTCACCGTGGTGGCCTGGATCGGGCGGCCCGACGGCGCCGCGGTGCCCGGCCTCGTCGGGCGCGTGGCCGCCGCCCCGATCCTGTTCGACGCTTTCGCGCGGCTCGGGACCGAGCCCGAACCGGTCCCGCAGCCCCGCGACGTGCTGAGCGCGGCCGAACCCGGCGGCCTGCCGCCGCCGCTGCGGCGGCTGCATCGGGACGGGGGCGAGGCGCAGGGTCCGGCGCTGAAGATCGCCTATCCCCCGGACGGCGCGCGGATCGATCTCGGTCTCGCGGCGAGGCTCGGGGACGATCGCGACACCGCAAGCCAGGGTCTCGCCCTCAAGGCGCTGGGCGGGGTGCCGCCGCTGACCTGGCTGGTCGACGGTCAGCCGGTCGCACAGTCGCCGCGGCGCCGGGCCGAATGGATCCCGGGCGGGGCCGGTTTCACGCGGATCTCGGTTCTTGATGCCACGGGGGCAAGCGACAGCGTCTCTGTCCGGTTGGAGTGAGGTGCAATGTCGGCGATGACGTCACCTGGATGCGTCATCATGGATCCACCAATACGCAGGCGCATGTAAAACATCCTGGTCGGATTCATCGGTCGTCAACGAATACCGGTCTAGTGCAGGCTGGTGAGGTCGGTGATGGCTTGGAAGGTCGGCGCCGCAATCGCGGGGCTTCTCGGATTGGCCGGTGTGGCGGCGGAACTCGGCGGCGGGGCCGATCCGCGCCGGGCCGGCTGGCGCGAGACCTATCGTCCGCCTGCCGAGATCCCGTTCCCCAGCGACAATCCCTATTCCGCCGCCAAGGCCGAGCTGGGCCGGCGGCTGTTCTTCGATCCGATCCTGTCCGGCGACGGCAGCCGCGCCTGCGCCACCTGCCACATCCCGGATCTCGGCTGGGGCGACGGGCGGGCGCGCGCCGCCACGCGGATGCAGGGCGACATGGACCTGCGTACGCCGACGCTGCTCAACATCGCCTGGCAGGATGGCCCGATGGGCTGGGACGGGAAGTTCCGGAGCCTCGAATCCGTCGCCGCCATGCCGATGACCTCGCCGGCCAACATGAATCTGCCGATGGCCGATGCGCTGGCCAAGCTGTCCGCCGACAGGAGCTACGCGGCCGCCTTCGCCACCGCGTTCGACGATCCGGCCATCACCCGTGAGCGGCTGGAGGCGGCGCTGGCGACCTTCGAGCGCCTGATCGTCACCGGAACCACCCCGTTCGACCGCTGGATCGCCGGCGACGAAACCGCCATCGCCGAGCCGGCCAAGCGCGGCTTCGACCTGTTCAACGGCCGCGCCGACTGCGCGAGCTGCCATTCCGGCTGGTCGTTCACCGACAACTCGTTCCACGATATCGGCGTCGGCAGCGGCGCCGATATTGGCCGCGGCCGCTTTAAGCCGACCTCCGTCGCCCTGCGCTACGCCTTCAAGACCCCGACGCTCCGCGAGGCCGGCCGGCGCGGCCCCTACATGCATGACGGCTCGGTCGCGACCCTGGAGGCGGTGATCGACCTCTATGACCGGGGCGGAATCGACCGCCCGAGCCGGTCCCGATCGATCAAGCCGCTCCATCTCAGCGCCGCGGAGCGGGCGGACCTGCTGGCGTTTCTGGGGACGCTCTCGACCGGGACAGGCCGTGACGTGACGACGGCGTCGTTTACCGCCGCAGCGCCGGCGCCGTAAGCCGGACCGCCCCGTCATTGCGAGCGCAGCGAAGCAACCCAGCGCAGCGCACGCTCCCCGACGGTCGCGTATCCCTGGGTTGCTTCGCTGCGCTCGCAATGACGGGGCGGGATGCTGAACGAGCACCACCGGCCATCCCGGCCTCGATCATCACCGCCCCAGCCCCGGCTGGGGCACGCCCGGCGCCCGGCGCTCAATCGCCGGAAGGGCGGCGGTGATGCGGGCCTCGCTGACCGCGTATTGGTGGGACAGGTTCACCAGGCTGAGGATGATCCAGACGCTCCCCAGCACGCTCGCCACCGCCACGCCGAGCAGCACGTAGACCGTCCGGGTGTTGCGCCGCACTTCCACCGACAGGTCGTGGACGAGTTCCCGGTTGCTCTGAGAGAGCGCGTCTCTCGAAGCGACCAGCTCGTTGTGCATCTCGCTGATGACGTGGGTGGCGTTGTACAGCAGCAGCAGGTGGACGACGAAGTCGTCGTCCGTGGTGGTGTTGAGGGCGGCCGCGACGCGCACGGCGAGCTGCCGCTCCTAAGGCAGCAGCTCCCGGCCGTGGACCGTCCGGTAGAACCGCTCGAGGTTGTTCACGGACGGAAGGCCTCACGCCACGCCGTGTGGAAGTTGCGCCGCAGGCGCCGCGCCTCGACGCGCAGGCGCATCGGCGCGGTGGTGGCCAGTTCCAGCCAGGTCGTGTGCTGGATCCGCAGCGCCTCGATCAGGCGCTCGCCGATCCGCTCAATCTCGATGGCGCGAAAGTTCGGCTGCGCCTGCAGCTGCCGGACCACGTCCGAGGCTTCCAGGTAATCGAAGTTGGTCGCCTGGGCGGTGTTCTTGGCCAGGATCGACCGGTCGGCTTCAAGCAGCAGCGGCCGCAACTCCCGGAGGACGTCCAGAGCGGTCGGGTCGACGGCGCCCGCAGCCACGACGACGCAGAGGCGGATCTTATCCTCGCGGCAGCTCTCGACGATGATCTCGCTGCTGCGCCGGGTCGTCTCGGTGTCGCCGGCCGGGAAGTCGACCACGACGAAGCGCTCGGCGGCGTCGGACACGCGCTCGATCAGGTCCTGAACCAGGGTCGGGTCGACGCGGCCGGTGGAATCCTCCGCGCGCAGCCGCTGCCGGAAGCCGGATACGCCCGGACGGCGCGGAACGAAGTTCTGGCTGCCCGGCTCGGTCTCGCGCATCAGCGCCGTGTGGAAGTGCCGGTTGGCCGGGTCGGTGTCGATCGCCAGGACCGGACCGACCTCGGCGCAGAGGTCGGCGATCTGCAGGGCGATGGTCGTCTTGCCGACGCCGCCCTTGCCGCCGAGGCAGAGGATCAGGACCTTCGTGTTGCCCGGGCCGAGGAGATCCTGCTTGATGTCCTGAAGCTCGAACGGGCTGTACCAGGCCGGAACCTTGAGCTGGGTGGCGTCGGTCATGAAAGTCTCCTTGGCTTGATTGGCGCAGGGCGGCATCTACGCGGGCGTTGCTGCGGCGCGCGGAGACGGACCTGCTGGGGTGTCAGGGTTGGTGTCGTCGGTCCGGCCCCGGACCGGGAGCGGGCAAGCCCGGCCGACGGGCGCATCCCGCCGCCGAGCGGACGCCGATGCCGCGGCTTCGCGTGAGATGGCCGAGCACGCTCAAGCCGCCGATCCGATCGGGTATCGGGCATCGGCTCGTCCCGCCCCCGCCGCCTCGCCCGATCCCCGGTGGGACCCGGGCGCCGCCGAAGGGGAGGCTGCGTGACCTGGAATGTTCGCCCTCTTCACAGCTTGCACTCCGTTGCCGGCCCGGTGCCGCGGCGGGACCGCGTCCGTTCGTCGTCTGGCCAGCGTCGCGCAGGGCAGAGAGTTCGCCCAGCACAGCGCGCGGGGCAAGCCTACAAGCAAGTAATTTGACAGCTTATCCGCTGTTATGATCTCGAAACCGAAGACTCTTTCCAGCACAATTGTCGAAATTTTGTGAAAAATCTCGCAAATTTTGACCGATTTTCAGAAATAAATCGTGCAATAGATCAGAATACGATCTTTATATCTCGACCGAAGACCAATTTACATTGATTCGATTGACGCTCCGCCCGAGAACCACGGTGACTCGGGAGGAGGGCGGCGCGCATCCGGTGCTGCCGGCCGGGACGGGGATCGACCCGCGGTTCCCGGTTCGCGGATCCGGGTTCCAGCCCTAGTGCAACCCGACATCGTCCAGGTTGCGCGCGGAATCCACAGCGTTAACCTTCCACTCATATTCGTTAACAAACCATTGGCGAACAGCCGCTTAATCTATCTAAATAGCCCGGTAACCACGGTGTCTCGATGCACCGGCGAGGGTTCAATGCTAGCATTCAAGAACAAGCGGCTATCCGCCGGATGCGCTCTCGGGATCGCCGGAGCCGCGAGCCTCGCGGCCACCGGCGAGGCCCAGGCCCACGTCAAGTGGTTCTGCGCCTACGACGTCGCCGGGCAGCCTCAGGGCCTCGAGCAGGTGCTCTGCACCAATTTCGAAGGTCTGACCGTGCTGGCCCTGGTCTGCCTGATGTTCGGGTGCCTGGCCGAGGGAACGCCGCTGGGCGGCGCCCTGCTCAACGCGCTGGATCGCGTGACCACCCGGATCCGCACCGACACCGAGCTGCTGGTCCGGGCCACCCTCGGCTTCTTCTTCGTCTCGCTCTGGGAACTCGGCGGCATCATCCTGACCCCGGAACTCAAGACCGACGTCGCCTGGATCCCGTGGTTCCAGCTGGCGCTCGCCGCCTGCCTGATCTGGCGGCGGACCATGCCGCTCACCGGGCTCGGCATCGTGTTCCTGTTCAGCTTCGCCACCGCGCAGTACGGCGTCTTCCACCTCGCCGACTATCCGATCTTCCTGGGCGTGGCCGTCTATCTGATCTGCCGCGGACTCGACCTCTCGCCCTTCGGCCTCCGCCCGCTCGACATCGTGCGCTGGACCGCCGCAATCACGCTGATGTGGGCGTCCATCGAGAAATGGGCCTATCCGGACTGGACCGCCCCGCTCATCGCCGCCAAGCCGGAGATGACGCTGGGCGCGACGCCCGAGCTGTTCATGCAGGCCGCCGGCGTCATCGAGTTCACCCTGGCCTTCGCGCTGCTCTGGACCCCGCTGGTCCGGCGTTGCGCGGCGATCATCCTCGCGGCGGTCTTCGTGTCGGCGGTGTTCGAGTTCGGCAAAGTCGATGCGATCGGCCATTCCGGGATCATCGTGGTTCTGCTCGCCATCGCCGCCGACGATGTCCGGATGGCGGTCCGCGCCCGCCACGTGGTGCTGGCACCGGCCTGGTACGGGGGCGCCCTCGCGCTCTTCCTCTTCCTCTACTACGCCGGCCACGCGGCCCTGTTCGGCGGACTCAACACCCTGCCGGTGATCTGAGGTCCGCTCAGCGCGCCGCGATCAGCGGCGCGAACACGTCGGTCAGCCCGGTGATCAGGATCTGGGTCCCGACGCAGAGCAGCAGGAAGGCGAACAGGCGCCCAGTCACCCGCGCCCGGGCCGGACCGATCAGCGCCACCACCCGGTCGGCCGAGGCGTAGATCAGCGCCACCGCCAGCGCCACGACCAGCGCCGCCAGGGTGACGCCGATGAAGAAGCCGAACCGGTCCGCATAAGCGGCGGGCCGGTTCGCCCCCAGGGTGATCGCCACTGCGATGGTGCCGGGCCCGGTGGTGAACGGCAGGGTCAGGGGAAAGAACGCGATCTCGGCGAGCGGCCCCGGCGCCGGATCGCGGCTGGTCTCGATCAGGGTCGCCGGCCCGCGATCCTTGGAGCCCCGATCTTTCGAGCCCGAGGCCTCGGCCTGCTTGCGCGCCTCGCGGGCCTCGGGCCGGTTGAGCTGGGTCCAGGCCGAGGACATCACCACCAGCCCGCCGGCGATCCGCAGGGCCGCCAGGGTGACCCCGAAGAAGTTGAGGATCGGCGTGCCGGCCCAGAGGGCGCCGAGCATCACCAGGGCGGCATAGACCCCGATCTTGCGCGACAGCAGCACCCGTTCGGCATGGCTGTAGGCGCCGGTCACCTGCGCGAAGATGAAGGCCCCGCCGATCGGGTTGACGATCGCGATCAGGCCCGAGAGGGCGAGCAGGAACTGCTGGATTGTGAAATCGACGTTCATGAGGGCCGCGACCTAGACCAAGCAGCCCGCGACGGCCAGTCTGTCGCTCACGTCAGCCCGGCGACGGGGCGGGCACCAGCACCCGTGCCGGGGCGAGGCGGCGGGCGCGGCGCACCTGCTGGACTGCGATCGGGCGGTAGAGCTGCTTCGTCGCGTGGACCACGTGCAGGCCGGCGAACGGCAGGGCGAGGCCGGAACCGATGCGCTCCCAGGCGGGTCCCGTTCGCAGCATCAGCCGCGAGCGGACCGGCGGCATGTACAGGGTCTCGGCCCAGCCCTCCGGGGAGAACAGCGTGTCGCGCATCAGCCGGCCGAGCTGCGAGCGGCTGTAGGGCTGGCCGTGGCCGAACGGCGTCGCCTCGCGCCGGGCCCAGACCCCGCGCCGGTTGGGCACGACCAGGATCATCCGGCCGCCCGGGGTCAGCGTGCGCCAGACCTCCTGCAGCAGTTCCGTCGGGCTCTCCACCGATTCGAGCGCGTGGACCAGCACGACCCGGTCGATCGCGGCCTCGGGCAGGGGCATCATGGTCGGGTCGGCGAGCGCGGTACAGGAGCGGCCGGTCCCCGGCCAGTTCACCACCCCCTGCGTCGCCGGCATGAACGCGAGGGTGCGCTCGGCGATGCAGTGGATCGGCCCGAAATACGGCGTCGCGTAGCCGATCCCGAGGACGCGCAGGCCCGAGACCGAGCCCAGGAACCCATGGAGGGTGCGGGCGACGACGCGGTGCGTCTCGGCCCCCAAGGGGCTGGCATAGAAGGCGCGCAGACCGTTGACGTCGAGACGCATGGAAGAACAGAATACCGAGCCCGGGACGACGATCCTCACTCAATGGTAGGCCGCGTTGTCCCCGGCAAGCTCCAAAGCGAGCGACAAGAACGGAACCGGGCTTGATCGCCACCGGTTCACGGCAGCAGATTTCGCGCTTCGGCGCGCCTCGCGATTCTTCGCGCCTCCTGACCGGGAACTCCGATGGCAGCCGAGACCGAGATCCGAACCTTCCTGTGCCGCAGCGACAATATCGGGGTCCTGATCCGCGATCCCGTCACCGGCGCCTGCGCGGCGATCGAC
The DNA here is from genome assembly GCF_022829515.1 of Methylobacterium sp. J-048. Lineage (GTDB taxonomy): Bacteria > Pseudomonadota > Alphaproteobacteria > Rhizobiales > Beijerinckiaceae > Methylobacterium. The sequence continues at coordinate 31,227 of NZ_JAKSYL010000139.1, read as the reverse complement.
GTGCCGGAGGCCGGCCCGGTCCTGAAGGCGCTGGACGAGACCGGCTGGCACCTCACCGACATCCTGGTCACCCACCGGCACGGCGACCACATCGCGGGCATCCCCGAGGTCAAGCGCGCCACCGGCGCCCGGGTGACGGCTCCCGCCAAGGCCGGCGACGCGGTCCCGGATGTCGATATCGCGGTCCGCGAAGGCGACACCGTCGCGGTCGGCGGGCTGAAGGCCCTGGTCTGGGAGACCCCTGGACACTGTGCCGACCACGTCACCTACTGGTTCGCCGAGGCAGGCCTGGTCTGCTCGGGTGATACGCTGTTCACCCTCGGCTGCGGCCGGGTGATGGAGAGCCCGCCCGAGACCCTGTGGCGCTCCCTGCGGCGGTTCGAGGCGCTTCCAGACACCACGCAGGTGTTCAGCGGTCACGACTACGTCCTGTCCAATGCTCGATTCGCCTTGGTGGCGGACCCGGACAACCGCGACCTGATGGCGCGCAAAGCCGAGGCCGAGCGGGCCAAGGCCGAGGGCCGCTTCCTGATTCCGTCGACGCTGGGTGCGGAGCGGGCGACCAATCCTTTCCTGCGCGCGAGCCTGCCAACCTTGGCTAAATCAGTGGATTTAGCGCCCGGCACAGATCCGGAGGCGGTGTTTGTTGCACTGCGCGCGTGGAAGGACCGCTTCTAAGGGCGGTGATAACCAAGAAAATTTTGTTGCGTTCTCAAGCCGAACTGACACATACCCTGTCCAAGCGGTACCAATCCGCTAGTGTCAACGGGCTCCCGGGGGGAAGCCGTAACGTCAACGCGAAGCGCCGGGACGCTTCCGCCGGTCTGATGGGGGTCCGTCTCGCCCTACCACCTGTCCACCTCCCGCCTTCCGCTTCCGTTCCTTAAGCCAGAATCTGACGGGGCTGGGGAAGAGGCGCTCAGCGCTAAATCCAAGATTTCTGCAACAGACACGACCGCCAGTGACGCGCTTCGCGACACCGGCGAGGTGGCGGCTCCGTCGCGTCCGCGGGCGCCGGTCGCGGCCGATGTCCGGTTGCTCGGTATCGCTACCGAGCACCTGTCCCGCCTCGGGCCCAAGCGCGTGACGGTGGTCGCCGTCGCGGCGGAAGCCGGGATGACGCACGCCAACGTCTACCGGTACTTCCCGTCGAAGGACGCGCTCCTCGACGCGGTGGCCGGTCGCTGGTTGCGCGAGGTCGAGGCTCGGCTGGCCGGCATCGCCGACGCGCCCGATCCTGCCGACGACAAGATCGAGCGGCTGCTCACCGCCCTCGCCACCGTGCAGCGCGACGCCCTGTTCGACGAGCCGAACCTGTTCGCGGTCCATCTCGATGCGACGGTGTCGGCGCGGCCGATCGCCCGACGGCACCGGGTCCGCCTGCGCAGCCTGGTCGAGCGGGTGGTCGAGGAGGGCATCACCTCGGGCATCTTCTCCGCCCGGGACCGGGAACGGGCAATCGCCTATATCTTCGATGCCAGCTACCGCTTCACGCACCCACTCGCGATCCAGCACGACGCGGAGGTACCGCGCGACCTGATCGAGGCTCGGTTCGGGGCGGTCATCCACGCGATCCAGAGAGTCCTGCGGTCCGGGATCCTCTGACACCGGAACGACCCGGCCCCTTGGTCGGCAGACATCCCGAGGCCCGGACATCGCGTCCGGGCCTCGCGTGTTTCGGACACCGGACCGAGGGCGCGACCCACGGCTCGGGACCATACCGAAACCAGCCAAATGACAGGTGTCGGGATCTGTCATCTGAGCTTTGCAGTGCCCGCGGCGCCGGGTGCACTGCACCTAAAACCCTCGCTTCATTGGCGTTTCAGCGTCCGGGCCTGCGACATCCGCGCGCTGCCACGGCCCGTGGCCCCGCGTCTGCATCTGCCCATCGGGTTGAAGCGACAAGGCTTTTCGGCCACACAGCCGCGCAGATTCCCGAGCGGCGAATCCCGCGCCGGAGCCGACAACCGGACGGTCCTGGCACCTCGCCGATCCCACCGAAGACGACACGCAGCGGAGGACGATCCGACATGGCTCGCAACAAGATCGCGCTCATCGGTGCCGGCCAGATCGGCGGCACCCTGGCCCTCCTGGCTGGCCTGAAGGATCTCGGCGACGTGGTGCTGTTCGACATCGTCGACGGCGTGCCGCAGGGCAAAGCGCTCGACATCGCCGAGGCCGCCCCGGTCGAAGGCTTCGACGCGAGCTACGCGGGTGCGAGCGACTATGCCGCCATCAAGGGCGCCGACGTCGTGATCGTCACCGCCGGCGTGCCGCGCAAGCCCGGCATGAGCCGCGACGACCTGATCGGCATCAACCTCAAGGTCATGCAGGCGGTGGGCGAGGGCATCAAGAGCTACGCCCCGGACGCCTTCGTGATCTGTATCACCAACCCGCTCGACGCCATGGTCTGGGCGCTGCAGAAGTTCTCAGGGCTGCCTACCAACAAGATCGTCGGCATGGCCGGCGTGCTCGACTCGGCCCGCTTCCGCCATTTCCTGGCCGACGAGTTCAAGGTCTCGGTGGAGGACGTCACCGCCTTCGTGCTCGGCGGCCACGGCGACGACATGGTCCCGCTCACCCGCTACTCGACGGTGGCGGGCGTGCCGCTCACGGATCTGGTCAAGCTCGGCTGGACCACCCAGGAGAAGCTCGACGCCATGGTCGAGCGCACCCGGAAGGGCGGCGGCGAGATCGTCAACCTGCTCAAGACCGGCTCGGCCTTCTACGCGCCGGCCGCCTCCGCCATCGCCATGGCCGAGAGCTACCTGCGCGACAAGAAGCGGGTCCTGCCCTGCGCCGCCTATCTCGACGGCCAGTACGGCGTGACCGGCATGTTCATCGGCGTGCCGATCGTGATCGGCGCCGGCGGCGTCGAGCGCGTCCTGGAGGTCACCTTCGACCCGGCCGAGAAGGCGATGTTCGAGAAATCCGTCGCCTCGGTGACCGGCCTGATCGAGGCCTGCAAGGGCGTCGACAGCAACCTTGCCTGATCTCAGGGCGGATAGCGAATATTCAGCAGCGAAGAGCGGCCTGTTCGAGGCTGCATCGCACCCTGAAATCTATTCGCGCTTCGCTAATCCCTACTCGCTCCTCCCTACGAGGTCCCGATGAACATCCATGAATACCAGGCCAAGGCCGTGTTGAAGGAGTTCGGCCTGCCGGTCTCCCGCGGCGTGGCGATCTTCGACCCGTCGGAGGCCGAGGCCGCCGCCAAGGAACTCGGCGGCCCGGTCTGGGTCGTGAAGAGCCAGATCCACGCGGGCGGCCGCGGCAAGGGCACCTTCAAGGGCGCTCCCGAGGGCGCGAAGGGCGGGGTGCGGGTCACCAAGTCCATCGACGAGGTCAAGCAGTATGCCGGCGAGATGCTCGGCCAGACCCTGGTGACGATCCAGACCGGTCCGGCCGGCAAGCAGGTCAACCGCCTCTACATCGAGGAAGGCGCCCAGATCGCCGAGGAATTCTACCTCTCGATGCTGGTCGACCGCGCCACCGGCGGCGTCGCCTTCGTGGTCTCCACCGAGGGCGGCATGGATATCGAGGCGGTCGCCCACGACACGCCCGAGAAGATCCACACGATCCCGGTCGATCCGGCCACCGGCGTGATGCCCCACCACGGCCGCGCGGTCGCCAAGGCGCTGGGCCTCACCGGCGCCCAGGCCAAGGAAGCGGCCTCGCTCACGGAAAAGCTCTACGCGGCGTTCGTGTCCAAGGACATGAGCATGCTGGAGATCAACCCGCTGGTGCTCACCGCCGACGGCCACCTCAAGTGTCTCGACGCCAAGATCTCGTTCGACTCGAACGCGCTCTACAAGCACGCCGACATCGTCGCGCTGCGCGACGAGACCGAGGAGGACGCCAAGGAGATCGAGGCATCCAAGTACGACCTCGCCTATATCGCGTTGGACGGCACGATCGGCTGCATGGTCAACGGCGCCGGGCTGGCCATGGCGACGCTCGACATCATCAAGCTCTACGGCGAGAGCCCGGCCAACTTCCTCGATGTCGGCGGCGGCGCTTCCGAGGAGAAGGTCACCGCGGCGTTCAAGATCATCACCGCCGATCCGCAAGTGAAGGGGATCCTCGTCAACATCTTCGGCGGGATCATGAAGTGCGACGTCATCGCCCGCGGCGTCATCGCCGCCGTCAAGGCGGTGGGCCTGCAGGTGCCGCTGGTGGTGCGCCTCGAAGGCACCAACGTCGAAGAGGGCAAGGACATCATCCGGGGCTCCGGCCTCAACGTGATCCCGGCGGACGACCTCGACGACGCCGCCCAGAAGATCGTCGCCGCCGTGAAGGGAGCCTGATCATGTCGGTGATGATCGACGCCAATACCAAGGTCATCTGCCAGGGCTTTACCGGCAAGAACGGGACCTTCCACTCCGAGCAGGCCATCGCGTACGGGACCAAGATGGTCGGCGGCACCAGCCCCGGCAAAGGCGGCGCGACCCATCTCGGCCTGCCGGTCTTCGACACGGTCGCCGAGGCCCGCGAGGCCACCGGCGCCGACGCCTCGGTGGTCTACGTGCCGCCGCCCGGCGCCGCCGACGCGATCTGCGAGGCGATCAGTGCCGAGATCCCGCTGATCGTCTGCATCACGGAAGGCATCCCGGTGCTCGACATGGTCCGGGTGAAGCGGGCGCTCACCGGCTCGAAGTCGCGCCTCGTCGGTCCGAACTGCCCCGGCATCGTCACCGCCGGCCAGTCGAAGATCGGCATCATGCCGGCCAACATCTTCCGCCAGGGCTCGGTCGGGATCGTGTCCCGCTCCGGCACGCTGACCTACGAGGCGGTGTTCCAGACCTCGAACGCCGGCCTCGGCCAGACCACGGCCGTGGGCATCGGCGGCGACCCGGTGAAGGGCACCGAGTTCATCGACGTGCTGGAGCTGTTCCTCGCCGACCCGAAGACCGATTCGATCGTGATGATCGGCGAGATCGGCGGCTCGGCCGAGGAGGAGGCCGCGCAGTTCCTGAAGGACGAGGCCAAGCGCGGGCGCAAGAAGCCGATGGTCGGCTTCATCGCCGGCCGCACGGCGCCTCCGGGCCGCCGCATGGGCCATGCCGGCGCGATCATCTCGGGCGGCAAGGGCGGCGCCGAGGACAAGATCGCCGCCATGGAAGCGGCGGGCATCCGCGTGTCGCCGTCGCCGGCCCGGCTCGGCTCGACGCTGGTCGAAGTCCTCAAGGGCTGAGGGCCGCGCGTCTGGGTCGCGGCCGGCGCAGGCGCGCGACCCCCATATCGACGGGACGGGGCGGTCTGCCGCCCCGGTTCAATTTCAGGGCGATCCGCCCCGCGAGCGGGTCGCCGGAAGGGCAGGAGAGCCTGCCCGCGCGATAGGATGAACGGACCATGGCACGCCAGGACGTGAACGAAGCGCTCCTCGAAACCTCGTTCCTCTACGGCGCCAACGCCGCCTACATCGAGGAACTGCAGGCGGCCTATGCCCGCAACCCGGCCTCGGTCGACCAGGAATGGCAGACGTTCTTCAAGGGGCTCGGCGAGGACGAGACCCTGGTCGAGAAGAACGCCGCGGGCGCATCCTGGGAGAAGCCCAACTGGCCGGTGCCGCTCAACGGCGAGCTGGTCTCGGCGCTCGACGGCAATTGGGGCGCCCTGGAGAAGGCGATCGGCGACAAGATCGTCGCCCGCGACGCCAAGGAGCCGAAGCCCGGCAAGCCGGTCGACAGCGTCGCCGCCACGACGGGCGTGTCGGTGGAGCAGGCCACCAAGGATTCGGTGCGGGCGATCATGCTGATCCGCTCCTACCGCATGCGCGGCCACCTGCACGCCAAGCTCGACCCGCTGGGGCTGGCCCCGCGCGGCGACCACGAGGAGTTGCACCCGCAGCATTACGGCTTCACCGAGGACGCCGATTGGGACCGCCCGATCTTCCTCGATAACGTGCTCGGCCTTCAGTTCGCGACGATCCGCGAGATCGTCGACATCCTGGAGCGGACCTACTGCCAGACGCTCGGCGTCGAGTTCATGCACATCTCCGACCCCGCCGAGAAGGCGTGGATCCAGGAGCGCATCGAGGGCAAGGACAAAGAAATCTCGTTCACGCCGGAGGGCCGGCGCGCGATCCTGAACAAATTGATCGAGGCCGAGGGCTTCGAGAAATTCCTGGACCTCAAGTACACCGGCACCAAGCGCTTCGGCCTCGACGGCAGCGAGGCGATGATCCCGGCGCTGGAACAGATCATCAAGCGCGGCGGCGCTCTGGGCGTCCGCGAAATCGTGCTGGGCATGGCCCATCGCGGCCGGCTCAACGTGCTCACCAACGTGATGGCCAAGCCGTTCCGGGCGGTGTTCCACGAGTTCAAGGGCGGTTCCGCCTCGCCGGCCGAGGTCGAGGGCTCGGGCGACGTGAAGTACCACCTGGGCGCGTCCTCGGACCGCGCTTTCGACGGCAACAACGTCCACCTGTCGCTCACCGCCAACCCGTCTCACCTCGAGATCGTCGACCCGGTGGTGCTCGGTAAGGTTCGGGCCAAGCAGGACCAGTGGGCCAAGCCCCATATCCAGCGTTCCAGCGTGCTGCCGCTGCTGATCCACGGCGACGCCGCCTTCGCCGGGCAGGGCGTGGTCGCGGAGTGCTTCGGCCTGTCGGGCCTGAAGGGCCACCGCACCGGCGGCTCGGTGCACTTCATCATCAACAACCAGATCGGCTTCACCACCGATCCGCGGTTCTCGCGCTCCTCGCCCTATCCGTCGGACGTGGCGAAGATGGTCGAGGCGCCGATCTTCCACTGCAACGGCGACGACCCGGAGGCCGTTACCTTCGCGGCCAAGGTTGCGGTCGAGTACCGGCAGAAGTTCGGCAAGCCGGTCGTGATCGACATGCTGTGCTACCGCCGCTTCGGCCACAACGAGGGCGACGAGCCGGCCTTCACCCAGCCGAAGATGTACCAGCGGATCCGCAAGCATCCGTCGGTGCTGGAGACCTATGGCCGCCGGCTCGTCGAGAACGGCACCCTCGACCAGGAGGCCCTCGACGCCCGCAAAGCCGAGTTCCGCCAGGTGCTCGACAGCGAGCTCGACGTCGCGACCAATTACAAGGCCAACAAGGCCGATTGGCTCGACGGCCGCTGGTCCGGCTTCAAGGCCGTGCACGAGGATGTCGACGATCCGCGCCGCGGCCGCACCGCGGTACCGGCCGAGACCCTGCAGGAGATCGGCCGCAAGATCACCCAGGCGCCCCCGGGCTTCCACCTGCACCGCACGATTCAGCGGTTCATGGACAACCGCGCCAAGGCCGTGGAGACCGGCGCCGGCATCGACTGGGCGACCGCCGAGGCCCTGGCCTTCGGGGCGACCCTGCTCGACGGCAACCGGGTCCGGCTCTCCGGCCAGGACGTCGAGCGCGGCACCTTCTCGCAGCGCCACGCCGTTGTGATCGATCAGGAGAACGAGCAGCGCTTCACGCCGCTCAACGCCATCCGCGGCGGACAGGCCTCGATCGAGATCATCAACTCGATGCTCTCCGAGGAGGCGGTGCTCGGCTTCGAGTACGGCTACTCGCTGGCCGAGCCGAACGCCCTCGTCCTGTGGGAGGCCCAGTTCGGCGACTTCGCCAACGGCGCCCAGGTGGTGATCGACCAGTTCATCGCGAGCGGCGAGCGCAAGTGGCTGCGCATGTCCGGCCTCGTGCTGCTGCTGCCGCACGGCTACGAGGGCCAGGGTCCCGAACACTCCTCCGCCCGCCTGGAGCGCTACCTCCAGGCCTGCGCCGAGGACAACATGCAGGTGGCCAACGTCACGACGCCGGCCAACTACTTCCACATCCTGCGCCGACAGCTGAAGCGGGACTTCCGCAAGCCGCTCGTGCTGATGACGCCGAAATCGCTGCTGCGCCACAAGCGGGCGGTCTCGACGCTGGACGCCCTGGCCGAGGGTTCGACCTTCCACCGCGTCCTCTGGGACGATGCCGAGGAGGAGGGCACGCCCAACAAGCTGGTGCGCGACGACAAGATCCGCCGCGTCGTGCTGTGCTCCGGCAAGGTCTATTACGACCTGCTGGAGGAGCGGGAGAAGCGCGGGCTCAACGACGTCTACCTGATGCGCGTCGAGCAGCTCTACCCGTTCCCGCTCAAGGCGCTCGCCACCGAGATGGGACGGTTCCGCAACGCGGACGTGGTCTGGTGCCAGGAGGAGCCCAAGAACATGGGCCCCTGGTCCTTCGTCGAGCCCTATCTCGAATGGGTGCTCGGCCAGGCCGGCTCCGCGGTCAAGCGGGCCCGCTACGTCGGACGCCCGGCCTCCGCGTCCACGGCCGTGGGCCAGATGTCGAAGCACCAGGCCCAGCTCCAGGCGTTCCTCAATGAGGCGCTGGCGGTCTGATCTCTTGAGACCTGGCGGCGGCCTCCCCGGGCCGGCGCCGTCGTCATTCTCCAGGCCGTCCGGCACGGCCCAACCGATCCGGAAGTGCAGAACACCATGGCTACCGATATCCTCGTCCCGACGCTCGGCGAATCCGTGAGCGAGGCCACCATCGGCCGCTGGTTCAAGAAGCCCGGCGACACGGTCGCGGTCGACGAGCCGATCGTCGAGCTCGAGACCGACAAGGTCACCCTGGAGGTCAACGCCCCGGCGGCCGGTCAGCTCGGCGAGATCCTGGTCAAGGACGGCGAGACGGTGGAGCCCGGCGCGCTGCTCGGCTCGATCGTCGAGGCGGGGGCATCGGCCGGCGGCGGCAAAAAGGCGGCCCCGAAGGCGGTCGCCGAGACCAAGTCCGAGAGCCGCAGCGCGGCTCCGGCACCGGAAGCTGCCCCGAAGGCCGAGGCGCCGGCCCAGGAATCCTCGGCCGGTTACGGCAACCACGGCGACGCGGGCGCGCCCGCGACCCAGCAGCGCCCGACCGGCGACAACGGCCCGGCCGTGGCCAAGCTCGCCCGCGAGAGCGGCGTCGATCCCTCGGGCATCAACGGCTCGGGCAAGGACGGCCGCGTCACCAAGGGCGACATGCTCGGCGCGATCTCCAAGGGGCCGGTCCCGGCCGCCGCCCCCGCCAAGGAGGCCCGCCCGACCCTGCCGCGTGCGCCCTCCGCGCCGGATGATGCCGCGCGCGAGGAGCGCGTGCGCATGACGAAGCTGCGCCAGACCATCGCGCGCCGCCTCAAGGACGCGCAGGACACCGCCGCGATGCTGACGACGTTCAACGACGTCGACATGTCGGCCGTGATGGCGCTCCGCAGCCAGTACAAGGATATCTTCGAGAAGAAGCACGGCACCAAGCTCGGCTTCATGGGCTTCTTCACCAAGGCGGTGATCGGCGCCCTCAAGGACGTGCCGGCGGTCAATGCCGAGATCGACGGGCAGGACCTCGTCTACAAGAACTACTACCACATCGGCATCGCGGTCGGCACCGATAAGGGCCTGGTCGTGCCGGTGGTGCGCAATGCCGACGACCTGTCCATCGCGGGCATCGAGAAGACGATCGCCGGCTTCGGCAAGAAGGCGCGCGACGGCAAGCTGTCCATCGAGGACATGCAGGGCGGCACCTTCACGATCACCAACGGCGGCATCTACGGCTCGCTGATGTCGACCCCGATCCTCAACGCCCCGCAATCGGGCATCCTCGGCATGCACCGCATCGAGGAGCGTCCGGTGGTCCGCGCCGGCAAGATCGAGGCGCGGCCGATGATGTACCTCGCGCTGTCATACGATCACCGGATCGTCGACGGTAAGGAGGCGGTGACCTTCCTGGTGCGGGTGAAGGAGGCGCTGGAGGATCCGGCCCGGCTCGTGCTGGACCTCTAAGCCCCGTCGGCATTGCTCGGCATCGATCGCGATAACGGGCTGATCGATGCCAACCATCGCCATCGTCGAGGGCGTTCGGATCACGATCTATCTCAACGATCATCTTCCGCCGCATCTGCACGCGTTCTTTGCTGGCCAGGAGGCGAAGCTTTCGATCGTCACGGGCGAAGTCCTCAGCGGGACTTTGCCGCGTGCGAAACTCAAGGCCATCCGTGCGTGGCTGGCTGCCAATCGCGAACAGGTTTCCTATGTTTGGCGAGAGATTCGGGCCGGCCGCCACAGCGGGGGAATGATCGAATGAAGACGCATCGGATCGCCTCTGTGGAGCCCCTGCAGTATCCGACGCTCCGCATCACGTTCGATGACGGCGTCGGTGGCATCCTCGACCTTTCAGATCTGATTGCCGAAGGCGCGATCTTCGCTCCCCTGAAGAACGAAGCCTATTTCCGGACGGTGTCTGTCGGTGAAGGCGGCTGGACCTTCGGCTGGAACCTCGACGCCCTCGGGCACGAGATCGATTTCTGCCCCGACGCGACGCGGATCCGGATCGAGACCCAGATCGTCGAAGATTTGGCCAGCCGATACGAATCGGCCCACGCAGCAGCCGCATGAGTGAGCCCATGAACGGACCAAGCGTCGCCATCGTCACCGGCGGCAGCCGCGGCATCGGGCGGGCGGTGTCGCTGCTCCTGGCGGAGCGCGGCTACGCGATCTGCCTGAGCTACGTCTCCGACTCGGCCGCGGCTCAGGCGGTGGTGGATGCGATCACCACCAAGGGCGGCACAGCGCTGGCGGTGCGCAGCGATGTCGGCGTCGAGGCCGACGTGCTCGCCCTGTTCCAGGCCGCCGACGGGCTCGGTCGGCTCGCGGCGCTCGTCAACAACGCCGGAGTGGTCGACCTGAAGTCGGACGTCGCCGACATGAGCGCCGCCCGGCTCCAGCGGATGATGAACACCAACGTGGTCGGCAGCTTCCTGTGCGCCCGCGAGGCGGTGCGGCGCATGTCGACCAAGCGCGGCGGGGCAGGGGGCGCGATCGTCAACCTGTCCTCGGTGGCGGCCCGCCTCGGTGGCCCCGGCCAGTTCGTCGACTACGCCGCCTCCAAGGGCGCGATCGACTCGCTCACCATCGGGCTTGCCCGCGAGGTGGCCGGGGAGGGCATCCGCGTCAACGCGGTGGCACCCGGCATCATCGCCACCGAGATCCACGCCAGCGGCGGCGAGCCCGACCGGGTCGCGCGTCTCGGCCCCGGCGTCCCGATGGGCCGGGCCGGCACCGCCGAGGAGGTCGCCGCGCCGATCGCGTGGCTGATCTCGGAGGAGGCGTCCTACACCACGGGCGCCATCCTCGACGTCGGCGGCGGCCGCTGAACCCACCCCTTCAAACTCTCTTCTCTCCGCCCGTCCCAGGCGGCATGACCGACCGGAAGCGAACTCCCATGTCCTACGATCTCGTCGTCATCGGCACCGGCCCCGGCGGTTATGTCTGCGCGATCCGCGCGGCACAGCTCGGCCTGCGGACCGCCGTGGTCGAGAAGCGCGCGACCCACGGCGGCACCTGCCTCAATGTCGGCTGCATCCCGTCGAAGGCGCTGCTCCACGCCTCCGAGGCCTTCGAGGAGGCGACCAAGCATTTCGCCGATCTCGGCATCGAAGTCAGCGGCGTGAAGCTCGATCTCAAGAAGATGATGAGCTTCAAGGCCGAGGGCGTGGCCGGGAACACCAAGGGCGTCGAGTTCCTGCTCAAGAAGAACAAGGTCGACACCTTCCACGGCACCGGCAAGATCGCGGGCGCCGGCCGGGTCGAGGTCGTGTCCGAGGATGGCGGCAACCAGATGCTCGAGACCAAGAGCATCGTCATCGCCACCGGCTCGGACGTCACGCGCCTGCCGGGCGTGACCATCGACGAGAAGGTGGTGGTCTCGTCCACGGGTGCCCTGGAGCTCGACCGGGTGCCGAAGAAGCTCCTGGTCATCGGCGCCGGCGTGATCGGGCTGGAGCTGGGCTCAGTCTGGCGCCGGCTCGGCGCCGAGGTCACCGTGGTGGAATATCTCGACCGGGTGCTGCCCGGCATGGACGGCGAGGTCGGCAAGCAGTTCCAGCGGATCCTGACCAAGCAGGGCATCCTGTTCAAGCTGTCCACCAAGGTGACCGGCGTCGAGGTCGGCAAGAAGGGCGCGAGCGTCACCGTGGAGCCGGCCGCGGGCGGCGAGGCGGAGAGCCTGCAGGCGGACGTGGTCCTCGTGGCGATCGGCCGGGTGCCCTACACCGAGGGCCTCGGCCTCGACACGGTGGGTGTGCAGCGCGACGACAAGGGCCGGATCCTCACGGATGCCCACTACGCCACCAACGTCACCGGCATCTACGCGATCGGCGACGTGATCGCCGGGCCGATGCTCGCCCACAAGGCCGAGGACGAGGGCGTCGCGATCGCCGAGATGCTGGCCGGCCAGTCCGGCCACGTCAATTACGGGGTGATCCCGAACGTGGTCTACACCTTCCCGGAGGTAGCCTCGGTCGGCAAGACCGAGGAGGAGCTGACCAAGGACGGCGTCGCCTACAATGCGGGGAAATTCCCGTTCACGGCCAACGGCCGGGCCAAGGCCAACGGCACCACGGACGGCTTCGTGAAGGTGCTGGCCGACGCGCAGACCGACCGGGTGCTCGGCGTGCACATCGTCGGGGCGGGTGCCGGCAACCTGATCGCCGAGGTCGCGGTGGCGATGGAGTTCGGCGCCTCGTCCGAGGACATCGCCCGCACCTGCCACGCGCACCCGACGCTGACCGAGGCGGTCAAGGAAGCCGCTCTGGCCGTGTCCAAGCGCGCCATCCACGTCTGAGCGGCAAGCACCCGGCGCGGGATCAGGCGATCTTGCGCCGGGCGTTCGGAAGGTCGGCGATCCGCAGGAGCGCGCTCGGCGCCGGCGGCGCGGTGAGCGCGTTCAGCAGATACGGCCGGCGCAGGCCCAGGGCGTTGTGCAGCGCCAGGTCGATGTCGCGGGCGTAGAACGGCATCCGCAGCACCGCGTCGACCCCGAAATAGCGCCCGGCCTGGGCGACCGGCTCCAGCTCGGCGGTGGTCAGCAGAGTGATCCGGGTCGGGAGCCCGAGGGGCTGGATCTGGCAGGCGAGCTCCATCCCTTCGATGCCGCCGAGCTTCACGTCGAGGAAGGCGAAGTCGTAGGCGCCGAGCTTGAGCTGGCTCAGGGCGTGGCGCCCGCAATTGGTCTCCTCGAGCGCGATGGCGAAGCCGCTGCGGGCCACAACCCGGCTGATCGCCGTGCGCCCGGCGGGGGACGAGCAGGCGAGCAGCGCCCGGGTCGGGGTACGGCGGCGGGCATCGGCGTGCAGGAGCTGCTCGATATGGCCCGGATCGAGGGGCGTCTTCAGCACCTCATAAGCGCCCAGGCTCCGGGCGATCTCCTGCCAGTGCGGCAGCACGCGCGTGGCGATCAGCACGAGGCAGGGCGGCTCGGCGCCCGCCCGGCGCGCCACCGCGACGGCCTCGGGTCCGCTCCGGTCTTCGAGTTGGGGACCCACGAAGACGAGGCTTGGGCGTTGCTGGAGAAGGATGTCGCACAGGACCTGACCCGAAATGGCCTCGTCGATCACGGCGTGGGGGTCGAAGCGTTCGACGATCGCCTTCAGGGCGGCACGGCGCCCTGCATCGCAATCCGCGATCAGGACACGCGCGGGCAACCGCGCCTCATCCAGCTCCATGGCCATGCCCCAGCAATCCCATTCCCCGACGTCGAGAATGGATGCAGATCATGACGAAGCTCTTAAAAGGCAGCCTCATAAGCCGATATAGGGGATAGTCTGCTCATCCTATCGCTGGAAACAGCTCTCAGAACTGATCTCTCACCGTTAGATTAGCGGCCGGCTCTTGGATGTGCCGCCGTGTAGGCACTCATCAGCCGGGCGGCGTCGACCTGGGTGTAGAGCTGCGTGGTCGACAGGGAGGCATGGCCGAGCAGTTCCTGAATGGCCCGCAATTCGCCCTGGCGGGCGAGCAGATGCGTCGCGAAGGAATGGCGCAGGGCATGCGGGGTCGCGCTCTCCGGCAGGCCGAGCGCCCCTCGGGCCCGGGCCACCGTGTACTGGATGATGCGCGGCGAGAGCGGTCCGCCGCGGGCGCCGACGAAGAGCGGCCCCTCCGGCGGCAGCGGCAGCGGGCAAGCGGCGACGTAATCGGCCACCGCCCGCGCCACCACCGGCAGGATCGGTACCATGCGCTGCTTGCCGCCCTTGCCGAGCACGGTGACCTGATCGCTGCCCGGAAGCGGCGCGTCGCGCCGGGTGAGGCCCAGGGCCTCGGAGATGCGCAGGCCCGCGCCGTAGAGCAGTGCCAGGACCGCCGCATCCCGGGCGAGCACCCAGGGCTCGCGCTCCTCGCCGGCCCGGATGGCCGTGTCGGTGAGCGCCACCGCGGCGGCGACGGGCAGCGGCCGGGGCAGGCGCCGCGGGACCTTGGGCGCGCGGACGCCGCCGAGCGCCGAGACGCTGCCGTAGCCCTCGCGCTCCAAGAAGCGTCCGAACGAGCGCAACCCCGCCAGCATCCGCATCAGCGAGCGCCCGGACACCTCGTCGGCCCGGCGAGCCGCCATGAAGGCACGGATGTCCCGCACCTTCAGGGCCACCAGCATCGGGATGGTCGGCGTGCCCAGGCGCGACGCGAGGTGGACCAGGAACTGGCGCAGATCGCGGCTGTAGGCCTCGACGGTGTTGGGCGACATCCGCCGCTCCCGCGCCAGCCCGTCGACCCAGGCATGGACCGCCTCGCGCAGGCGCGAATCGCCCGGAAGCAGGATCAGGTCGTCGGCCGTCTCGCGTGCGCTCATGGCCCCACTCGACTGTTTTTTCGTTGTCGGGAGCTTAACGCCTCGCCGAGCGGCCGCTCAGGTCAGGATCCCGTCCTTGCCCTGGAATCCGGCCAGCGGCGCGGTGAGGACGCAGTGCAGGCCGGTCGGTCGGTAATCCAGGGCGACATTCCCGGCCACGGTGCCCGCGAAGGCGCGCTCGATCAGGCGAGTGCCGAAGCCCTTGCGCGAGGGCGGGGCCACCGGGGGGCCGCCCGATTCCATCCAGCTGAGCCGGAGTTGCGGGCCATCGGCCAGGGTCTCGATCTGCCAGGTGACGCCGACATGGCCCGCCTCTGCCGAGAGGGCCCCGAACTTGGCCGCGTTGGTCGCCAGCTCATGGATCATCAGCGCCAGGGCGAGGGCCGCCTTCGGCCCGATATCGAGGGTCGGCCCCTCGATCCGCAGGCGGCCGGGGCGGGCATTGTCGTGGAGCGCCAGGGCGCCGCGGATCACCGCCTCCATGCCGGCCCGCTCGGCATTGCCGGCAAGCAGGATGTCGTGCGCCTTGCCCAGCGCCAGAAGGCGCTGCAGCAGGGCGTCGCGGGCGGACGTGACGTCGGGGGCGTCGCGCAGGGTCTGCGAAGCGATCGCCTGGACCATGGCCAGGGTGTTCTTCAGCCGGTGGCTGAGTTCCTGGCTGAGCATCTCCCGATGCGCGTCGGCCTCGGCCTGCTGGGTCGCGTCGAGCATCACGCCGGTCATCCGGGTGGCCGTGCCCTCCGCGGTGCGGACGATGATCGCCCGGTTGAGGACCGTCGCGTAGGTCCCGTCGGCCCGCCGGAACCGGTATTCCTCGCTCCAGCGCAGGCGGGCGCCCGCGAGGGCCGCCTGGACGCTGCGGCGGACGCGGTCGCGATCCTCGGGGTGGATATGCGCGTACCACCAGGCGTTGCTCGGCTCGATCTCCGCAGGCCGGTAGCCGTAGAGCGCGGACAGCCCCTCGTCCCAGTGGATCCGGCCCGTTTGCGGGTTCCAGTCCCAGATCAGGTCCGTGGTCGCCCGCGACGAGAGCCGGTAGCGCTCCTCGGAGACCGCCAGGGCGTCGCGGGTCTGGCGCTCGGCCGCCAGGGCCGCCTCGCGCTCCCGGACCGCGCGGCGCAGGTCGAGCTGCGCCGTCACCTGCCGCGCCAGCGCCCGCAGGGCGAAGGCCTGGTCCGCCTTGAGGCCGTCGGGCCGAGGCTCGGTGTCGATCACGCACAGGGTCCCGAACGGGACGCCGTCCTCGGTCCGGAGCACCGCGCCGGCATAGAACCGGATGAACGGCGACCCCGTCACCAGGGTGTTGTCGCGGGTCCGCGGGTCGGCGCTGAGGTCGGGGATCACCATCAGCCCGTCCTCGGATTCCAGCGCGTGGACGCAGACCGACTGGCTCAGGGGCGTCTCGCAGGCCGGGAACCCGCACCGGGCCTTGAACCATTGCCGGTCGGCCGCGACGAGGCTGACGAGGCCCACCGGCACCGCGCAGATCTGCGTCGCCAGCGTGACGATGTCATCGAAGGCCGGTTCGCGCGGCGTATCGAGGATGCCGTAGCTGTGCAGGACCTGGAGGCGGGCGGTCTCGATCGGGTCTGACATGGCCGGGGGCGGTGGATCGGGCAGCGGGGCCCGGGAAGCACGCGGAGGCGATCGTGAGCGGTCTTAGCCTATCTTGGGCGCATGAGCATCTTGCACTTACGGCTCATTGCTTCGCGTGCCGCGTATTCAACCGGTTTGCGTGTCGCGGCTCGCTCGGCGCCGATCCCCGTGCCAAGCTGGATCGATGACGCTCCTCGCCTATGCCGGTGCCGCCCTGGCGGAGATCGCCGGATGCTTCGCGTTCTGGGCCTGGCTCAGGCTCGGCCGGTCGGCCTGGTGGGCGCTGCCGGGCGTCGCCTCCCTGGTGGCGTTCGCCGGCCTGCTGACCCTGGTGGACAGCCCGGCGGCGGGGCGCGCCTTCGCGGCCTATGGCGGGGTCTACGTCGCCGCCTCGATCCTGTGGCTGTGGCTCGCCGAAGGCCAGCGGCCCGACCGCTGGGACCTCGCGGGCAGCGCCGTCTGCCTGGCCGGCACGGCGATCATCCTGCTCGGGCGCCGCGGGTGAGGGGGCTTCACCGCCCCATCGTGTAGAATTCGTCGTTCGGCCGCAGTTCCGCGACGCTGGCGAGCCGGTTCGACAGGGCGAACAGGGCGGTGATCGCCGCGATGTCCCAGATGTCGTCCGGGCTGAACCCGTGGCCCGCCAGCACGGCATGGTCCGCGGCCTCGACCGTGTGGGCCTCCTGCGCGACCTTGAGCGCGAAGGCCAGCATCGCGCGCTGGCGCGGGGTGATGTCGGCCTTGGCGTAGGCGACGGCGACCTGATCGGCCAGCAGCGGGTTCTTGGCCCGGACCCGCAGGATCGCCCCGTGGGCGATCACGCAGTAGAGGCAGTTGTTGGCCGCGCTGGTGGCGACCACGATCATCTCGCGCTCGGCCTTGGTGAGGCCGCCGGGCTTGTCCATCAGCGCGTCGTGATAGGCCATGAAGGCGCGGAATTCGTCCGGGCGGTGCGCGAGCGCCAGGAAGATGTTGGGCACGAAGCCTGCCTTCTCCTGCACCAGGGCGATGCGGGCGCGCAGGTCGTCCGGCATCTCGGACAGCTTCGGCACCGGGAAGCGGCTGATCCGTGTTGGTGCGCTCATGGTCGGGCTCCCCAAATCCCGGTCCCTTGGTGAAACCGGGCGTTCACGATACGTACGGCACGCTTGGGCAAGTGGTCGAGAGCATCCGGCCGAAAGACGGCGGCTGGCTTTCAGGACACGCCGATGCACGAGAAAAACAACCCTGGAGCGTCATGAGCAGCAGCGTCCGCATTCTGGGGATCGATCCAGGGCTCCGCCGCACCGGCTGGGGCCTGATCATCGCGCAGGGCAGCAAGCTGACCTACGGCGATTGCGGTGTCGTGACCTCGGACGGCGACCTGCCGCTGGCCCTGCGCCTGCGTGAGCTGTTCGAGGGGATCGGCCGCATCGTCGCCGCACAGACGCCCGACGAGGTCGCCGTGGAGGAGACCTTCGTCAACAAGGACGCCCAGGCGACGCTCAAGCTCGGCCATGCCCGGGCCATGGCGCTCGTGGTGCCGGCGCTCGCCGGGCTGCCGGTGTTCGAATACGCCGCCAACCTGATCAAGAAGACCGTGGCGGGCTCCGGCCATGCCGAGAAGGTGCAAATCCAGGCGATGGTCCGCTTCCTGCTGCCCAAGGCCGAGTTCCGCGTCGCCGACGCCGCCGACGCGCTGGCCATCGCGATCACCCATGCCAGCCACCGCGACGCGCACGCGCTGCGCAAGACGCATCTGCCGGAGGGCAAGAAGCGCAGCCTCACCGGTCAGGCCGCCGCGGGTCAGGGGCTGGCCGGGAAGGGTTTTTCGGCCGCCGCCGCCGCGCGCATCGAGGCGGCCCTGGCGAAGCAGGGCTGATCGGGCAGGGCAGAATTTTCCAGGAACCTTGGTGGGGGAAGTAGGACTCGAACCTACGAAGCTTACGCAGCGGATTTACAGTCCGCCCCCTTTGCCGCTCGGGACATTCCCCCAAGGCGGGTTTTTCACCCGCGGCGCCCTTATGGTGAGAGGCTGGCCGGGTGTCAACGCTTGTCGTGGTGCGATCCCGCTTTCCTAGCCGCGGCTACGACGCTCCGCCGAGGGTGAGGCTTCAGAGCCGCTGCGCGGCGAGTTCTGTGCTGGGTCCCGGATCAGGTTCCGCTTCGCTCCACCTGTCCGGGAAAGGGGCGATGCAGGATGAAACGCCACGCCCTTTCCCGGGCGCGTGCAGCGCCAGCGGAATGCGACCCGGGACCCAGCATGAGACTCGCCGCGCAGCGGCTCCTTCTGACCGCACCTTAAGCGCCGGGGAAGAAAACACGAACGTTCCGTGTCCCCAGGGATTCACAAAGGAATCGGGATCGGCCACGGTGCGCGGATGTCGCCCTGCTTCGCCGGCCATTGACCCGTCCCGCCCCGTCCCTGCGGTCCCACCAGCGTACGTTGATGGCCCTCGTGGCGGCCATGGCGAGCGGGGAGGCGGGGCATGTCCAAAAGATCCTGGCGGCGGTGACGCCGGGGGGCGGCAAGTCGCTGCTGCCGGTGATCGCCGCGCACGCGCTGATCGCGGCCGGCCGGGTCGAGCGCGTGGTCTGGGTGGTGCCGCGGGATTCCCTGCGGCTCCAGGCCGAGGAAGCCTTCGCCGACCCGCTCTGGCGCGCGGCGTTCGGGCATGGGCTGAGCGTGCGCGCCGCCGACAACGAGCGTGACCCGGCCCGCGGCCTCTCCGGCTACGTCACCACCTATCAGGCGGTCGCGGCCGCTCCGGCGCTGCACCTCGCTGAGGCGCGGGCGCACCGCACCCTGCTGGTGGTCGACGAGGTGCACCATCTGCCGGTCCCGGGGCGTCCGGGGGCGGAGGACGCCTCCGCCGAGGAGGAGGCCGAGGCGGGGGCGTGGTCCCGGGCGATGCTGCCGGTGATGGAGGCGGCCGAGATCGGCCTGTTCCTGTCCGGCACCCTGGAGCGGGCGGATGGGCGGCGCATCCTCGGATTGCCCTACCGGCCGTCCGCCCTCGGCCGCGGTCCCGAACTCGACCTCGACGCGCCGGGGCTGGCGGTGATCGGCTATTCCCGGTCGCAGGCGCTGGCTGAGCGGGCGGTGCTGCCGGTGACCTTCGGGGCGATCGACGGCGAGGCGAGCTGGCTAGAGGGCGGCCGAATCGCCGGCGACGGCCCCCGGGTCGGGCCGCATCGGCTGGGGGCCGGATCGGTCCGGGTCACCACCCGGCCAGCTTTGTTCACGGCCCTGCGCACCGGCTTCGCCCGGGATCTCCTGAGTGAATCCTTCTTCGCGACGAAGCGCCTGCGCGCCCGGCGCCGGGCCGAACTCGGCCTGCCGCCCGGCCGGATGGCCCGGGGCCTCGGCAAGCTCCTCGTGGTCGCCCCGGACCAGGCGAGCGCGCGCGCCTACCTGACGACCCTGCGGAGCTGGATGCCGGCCACGCAGGGGGAGCGCGATGTCCGCCTCGCGACCTCCGGCCAGGGCGATGCCCACGCGGCCCTGGCGGCGTTCCGCCTGACCGCGGAGCCGGCGGTGCTGGTCACGGTGGCGATGGCCTATGAGGGGCTCGATGCCCCCGAAGTCGCCGTGGTGGCGGCCCTGACCCATATCCGCTCCCGGCCCTGGCTGGAGCAGATGCTGGCGCGCGCCACCCGGGTCGATCCGCATGCCGGCCCCTACGACAACCAGCAGGCGCTGGTCTTCCACCCGGACGATCCGCTCTTCGCCCGCTTCCGCCTGGAACTGGAGACCGAGCAGGGGAGCAGCGTGCGGCCCAAGCGCGAGCGGCCGGCCAGCGCCATCGTTCCGGAGCGGACCCCATGGCGAGACGAGGATCCCGGCGGGATCACGCCGCTGGAGAGCAACGCGATCGGGCTGCGCTACGCCCTGCTGCGCCCCCGGCTCGCCGAGCCCGCCCCCGTTGCACCGACGCCGGAGATTCCATCGGTCACCGAGCGGACCCTGCGCCAGCGCCTCGCAGTCGCGGTGGCGAGCCAGGCGGTCGAGGACGAGGCGTCTCTGCGCGTCCCCCGCGGCGGCAACCTGGCGCATCGCTACAACGCGGTGCTCAAGCGCGTACTCGGCAAGGGCCGCGCGACCATGACCCTGCCCGAGCTGGAGGCGGCGCTCGCCTGGCTTGAACGCAACCGGCTCTCGGACCATCTCGACCGCCTCGACGGCGATGCCCGCTACGCATGGTCCGCCCGCCAGCGCCGACCGCGCTGGCAGCCGGAGCGCGCTGCCGGCCGCTGACCCGTCGCGGATCGGAGGAGCGCGCGATGACCGAAACCGTGCCGGACGCCTTCGCGGCGACGCTGACCGAGCCTGAGCCGCCCGCGGCCTGGCCGGCACCGCGCGCCGCCCTCTGGTGGCTCGCCAAGGAGGCGACCGAGACCGCGGACGCCGGCTGGGCGCGGGCGCATGCCCTGGTCCAAGACGCCTCCGGGCCCGACGCCGCCTGGGTGCACGCGCATCTCCACCGCATCGAGGGCGATGACGGCAATGCCCGCTACTGGTATGGCCGCGCCGGCAGGCCCGTGCCGCGCGGCACGCTCGCCGAGGAGCGGGGGGCCCTGATCGCCGCCCTGGCGAGCGCGGGCTGAACGTCTCGACGTGCGGTCCCAACCTGTCCGTCCCGCGCGACCGGCCGTGACGGCAGGATCGTTTATTACGCAAACAGACTATGCCTTGCGTACCGAAATTTAATATCTGCGCGACATGCCGGCCAGACCTGGCGCGGCAGGATTGATTTTACATCGCGCCTGCAAATCGATATCGGGCACCGTTCCCCCTTGATCGCCGGTGAAAATTGAGAAGTCTGTGCGTTTCCCGCTGTCTACGTGGTCTTCGATATCCTGCAGCGGCGAGATCTGATTAAGGCTGGGCCCGTCGATTTTGGATCACAAGGAACGTGCTGGTTATCGTGATGAGCTTGAGTTGTTTAGTCTGCAGTGTGGGTCTGGCGGGTCTTTCGCTGCGCCACCCCGCGCGCGCGGTCGTCCTCGAACGCTTGAGCGGGATCTGCCTGGTGCTCGGCCTGTCCCTGCTCGGCGTCGCCCTGCACGGCGCCCGCTTGTAGTCTCAGGGCTGCGAAGACCGATTCTCGGAACGCCTGGGCCGACAACCGGTTGACAGCCCGCCCGGCGCGCAGGCCGGGCCTCGATTATCGGAGCGGACCTATGAGCCTCCTCGGCAGCATCGTCGGCAAGATCCTTCATCCGTTCGGCGGCGGTTCCGCGGACGCCGCACCCTCATCCACGTCGGGCTCCTCCAGCGGCTCGGCCGGTACGGGCACCGCGTCGGCCCCCGGCGGCGCGGGCGGCGGCGAGCCCGTGGACGTGGCGGCCGTGCTCACCGGCCTCGCCGAGAAGAACGGGCAGACGCTCGATTGGCGCCACTCGATCGTGGACCTGATGAAGCTGCTCGGCCTGGATTCGAGCCTGTCGGAGCGCAAGAAGCTCGCCGACGAGTTGCACTACACCGGCGACAAGGAGGACTCGGCCTCCATGAACATCTGGCTGCACAAGCAGGTGATGCAGAAGCTCGCCGAGAACGGCGGCAAGGTGCCGGAAGACCTCAAGAACTGAAGCCGAGCACGGCCCGGCGCCTGATCGCGCCGGGCCTTCCTCAGCGGCCGGTTCGGACCCGGGTCCAGAGCCGGGTGACGTAACGCTGGGTGCGGTCGTCCCAGGCGGTGTTGATCGATAGGCGCTGCATCGTCGCCTCGTCGGGATAGATGCCGGGATTGCTCAGGATCTCGGGCTTCACGAACTTCTTCGCCGCGAGGTTGCCGCTGGCATAGGCCACGAAGTTGGTGTTGGCCGCCGCCACCTCGGGCCGCAGCATGTAGTCGATGAAGGCCAGGGCCTCGGCCGGGTGGGCCGCATCCTTCGGGATCGCGAAGGTGTCGAACCACATCAGCGCGCCTTCCTTCGGGACCACGTAGGCGATCTCGATCCCGTTCTTGGCCTCCTCGGCCCGGCGCTTGGCCTGCATCACGTCGCCGGAATAGCCGACCGCCACGCAGATATCGCCGTTGGCCAGCGCCTGGATGTATTCCGAGGCGTGGAATTTTCGCACGGTCCCCCGGACCTTGTAGAGCGCGTCGGTCACCTGGGTCAGGTCGTCCCAGCGCTTGGAATCGGCTTTCGCCCCGAACACCGGCAGCATGCTGGGGATCAGGTCCTCGGGGCTGTCGAGCATCATGATCCCGCAATCCTTGAGCTTGTTCGCGGAAGCCGGATTGAGGACGACGGTCCAGGAGTTCAGCACTGCGCCGGCGCCCAGGCGCTCGCGCACGGCGGCGACGTTGTAGCCGATGCCAGTGGTGCCCCACATGTAGTCGACCGCGTAGGCGTTGCCGGGGTCGTACACGGCCAGCCGGCTGGAGATCTCCGGCCAGAGATTGCCGAGGTTCTTCAGCTTGGACTTGTCCAGGGGCAGGAACGCCCCGGCCCGGATCAGCCGCTGCAGATAGGGTCCCGACGGCACGACGATGTCATAGCCCGACCGGCCGGCCAGCAGCTTGGTCTCCAGGATCTCGTTGTTGTCGTAGGTGTCGTAGACGACCTTGATCCCGGTCTCCCGGGTGAAGGCGTCGAGCACCGTCGGGTCGATATAGTCCGACCAGTTGTAGATGTTGACGACCCGCTCTTCCGCGGCCCGCACGGGCGCGGCCAGGCCGAGGAGGGCTAAGAGCAGCAGCCCCGTCGTCAGACGAAAACCGGTCCGTGCGCGCGATGCGGACCGATCCCGAATCGGGACGAGGCGCCGGACCGATCGTTCGACCCGGCCCGTCCCGGCCCCGCTCACGCCTGCCTCGCGGCGACGACCACAATCTCGACCAGATATTGCGGATCGCACAGCCGCGCCTCGACAGTGGCGCGCGCCGGCGGGTGTTCCTTGGACACCCAGGCATCCCAGGCGGCATTCATCTCGGCGAAATGGCCGATATCGGCGAGGTAGATCGTCGCCGACAGGATGTGATCCTTGTCGCTGCCGGCGACGGCGAGCAGCCGGTCGATCTGAACCAGGATGTTCTGGGTCTGCGCGGTGACCCCGGTGCCGACCGGATCCGACGCCACTTGGCCGGCGAGGTAGATGGTGTTGCCGTGGACGGCGCCCTGCGACATCCGCGTTCCCGGTTCGATCCGTTTGATGCTCATTCAAGTCCCCAGCCGGCGAAAGCCGGTATCTGCCGTGGCAGCGGTGCGGCCGTAAAGGGCCGCGCGCCCACGCGCCGCGGGAACCGGCGGAAAATTCTCCCCTGCGTGTGCAGGTGCGAGCAACCGTGGCCGGCCACCGCGCGTTCAACCGGCATCGCTTGTCACGCCTTGGGGTTCGTCATGGGTATTCTCTGGACCATCGTCATCGGGTTCCTCGCCGGAATCATCGCCAAGTTCCTCATGCCCGGACCGAACGAGCCGTCGGGCTTCATTCTGACGACCATCCTGGGCATCGTCGGCGCCTTCGTGGCGACCTTCATCGGCCAGGCCGTCGGCTGGTACGGGCCCAACCAGGGCGCGGGCTTCATCGGTGCCGTCGTCGGCGCCGTCGTGGTGCTGTTCATCTACGGCATGATCGCCGGCCGCCGCAGCACGACCATCTGACCGCGTCCAGAGCGCCGGAACGTGAAGGGGCGCCCCGCGGGGCGCCCCTTTTTGTTTTTTGGCCTGCTCAGTCCGTCGACCGGGCGAAGCCCTTAGAGATGATCCGCCGCTGCCTTCACCGCACAGTGGCCGGTGGCGCCGCGCACGGCCAGACCGACGCCGACGACCAGCGCCAGCAGGCTGAGGATCTTGTTCGGCCTGGGCTGCGCGGCCGCAGCGGCGATCCCGAGGCCCAGCGCCACCGACACCGCCCGCTCGGTGGTGGTAAGGTTCGGCTGCCCGCTGAAGATGTCCTGGATCATATCGTTGGCCATGAAAGCTTTCCCGCTGTGAGGTCGCGGTGCGAACGCGGGCGCGGGGCGGGCGTTCCAACCGTCCCGCACGGTTGAGGCGTGCAGGCTGCGCAGGAGCCCGAATGGCACCTGCTGCCGCGCCGGCACGACCGACGACGCCACGGTAGAACGTCGCATCGAGCGCCTGAGCAGGACCTGCCGGACAGACACACTCCGAGGCTCCAGTTCCAGGGAATTGGGCTCGGCGCATGAAAAAAGGCGCGGCCCCGGGGGACCGCGCCTTTCATCTCAGATCCGCGCCGGCTGAAGCCCGCGCGGGACAGTCACAAACCTACTCGCCGGCGGAGTCGCGGCGGCGCTCGCCGCGGTGGCGGCCGCCATTATCCTCGCGCCGGGGCTCGCCGTCCCGGTCGCTGCGGCTGGACTCGCGCTCGGCCTTGACCTTCTCGGTGATGTCCTCGCCGGTCTGCTGGTCGACGACGCGCATGGACAGGCGGATCTTGCCGCGGTCGTCCTGGCCGAGGAACTTCACCTTGACCTTGTCGCCTTCCTTGACGACGTCCGTCACCTTGGCGACCCGCTGGACGGCGAGTTCCGAGATGTGGACGAGACCGTCCTTGGCGCCGAAGAAGTTCACGAAGGCGCCGAACTCCATGCACTTCACGATCGTGCCGTCGTAGATCATGCCGTTCTCGGGCTCGGCGACGATCGAGCGGATCCAGTTATAGGCCGCCTTGATCGCCTTGCCGTCGGCCGAGGCGATCTTCACGATGCCGGTATCCTCGATGTTGATCTTGGCGCCGGTCTTCTCGACGATCTCGCGGATCACCTTGCCGCCGGTGCCGATCACGTCCCGGATCTTGTCGGTCGGGATCTGCATCGTCTCGATGCGCGGCGCGTATTCGCCCAGCTCCGGCCGGGCGTCGGTGAGCGCCTTGGCCATCTCCTGGAGGATGTGGGCGCGCCCGTCCTTCGCCTGGTCGAGGGCGACCCGCATGATCTCCTCGGTGATGCCGGCGATCTTGATGTCCATCTGGAGCGAGGTCACGCCCTCGTCCGTGCCGGCCACCTTGAAGTCCATGTCGCCGAGGTGATCCTCGTCGCCCAGGATGTCGGACAGGACCGCGAAGCGCTCACCCTCGAGGATGAGGCCCATGGCGATGCCGGCCACCGGACGGCGCAGGGGCACGCCGGCATCCATCAGCGACAGCGAGCCGCCGCAGACCGAGGCCATCGACGACGAGCCGTTGGACTCGGTGATCTCGGACACGACGCGGATCGTGTACGGGAACTCGTGCGCCGGCGGCAGGACCGGCCGGATCGCCCGCCACGCCAGCTTGCCGTGGCCGATCTCGCGACGGCCCGGGGAGCCCATGCGGCCGGTCTCGCCGACCGAATAGGGAGGGAAGTTGTAGTGGAGCAGGAAGCGCTCCTTGTAGGTGCCGTCCAGCGAATCGATGAACTGCTCGTCCTCGCCGGTGCCCAGCGTGGCGACCACGAGGGCCTGGGTCTCGCCGCGGGTGAACAGCGACGAACCGTGGGCGCGGGGCAGCACGCCGACCTCGGAGACGATCGGGCGAACCGTCTTCAGGTCGCGGCCGTCGATGCGCGAGCCGGTGTCGAGCACGTTCCAGCGCACGACCTTGGACTGCGCCTCCTTGAAGGCGGCCTTGACCTTCTCGGCCGGGAACTTTTCCGCGCCCTCGGGGCACAGGGCGGCCAGCACCTTCGCCTTCACGGCGTCGACGGCGGCGTAGCGCTCCTGCTTGACCGTCTTGGTGTAGGCGGCGCGCAATTCGGTCTCGCAGACCTCCAGCACGGCCTTCTCGACGTCGGCGTTCTCGGGGGCCTGGAAGGCGCGGGGCTCCTTGGCGGCCTTCTCGGCCAGGCGGATGATCGCCTCGATCACCGGCTGGAAGTGCTTGTGGCCGAACATCACGGCGCCGAGCATCACGTCCTCGGACAGCTCCTTGGCCTCCGACTCGACCATCAGCACGGCGTCCTGGGTGCCGGCGACGACGAGGTCGAGGCTCGACTCCTCCTTGGTCTCGGTGACCAGCGGGTTCAGCCGGTAGCCGCCGTTGATGTAGCCGACGCGGGCGGCGCCGATCGGGCCCATGAACGGCACGCCCGACAGGGTCAGGGCGGCGGAGGCCGCGACCATCGAGACGATGTCGGGATCGTTCTCGAGGTCGTGGGTCAGGACAGTGATGACGACCTGGGTGTCGTTGCGCCAGCCGTCGATGAATAGCGGGCGGATCGGGCGGTCGATCAGGCGGGAGACCAGGGTCTCCTTCTCGGAGGGACGGCCCTCGCGCTTGAAGTAGCCGCCGGGAATGCGGCCGGCCGCGTAGGCGCGCTCCTGGTAGTTCACGGTGAGCGGGAGGAAGTCGATGCCGGCCTTCGGCTCCTTGCCGGCGACGACCGTGGCGAGCACCGAGGTCTCGCCGTAGGTGGCGATCACGGCGCCGTCAGCCTGGCGGGCGACCTTGCCGGTCTCGAGGACGAGCTTGCGGTCGCCCCACATCAGCTCTTCGCGTTGAACGTCGAACATGCTTGTCTTGTCCTTAGCCTTCGGCGGGCCCGGCCCGGCGCCGTCGGGGGCAAGACGGCGCGACACTTCCTCCGGCGAAGTGTCGCGCGATCCTGCCCCGACGCTGGCGCCTCGAAGCGGCCCGTTTTTCGAGCGGCCGGACCCATTCCGGCAGCCCGAGATCGTGAAACGCGGCCCCGAGCTGGGCTCGGAACCGCGCGGGATAGGGTCTTAGCGGCGGATGCCGAGACGCTCGATGAGGGCGCGGTAGCGGGCCTCGTCCTTGCGCTTGACGTAGTCGAGCAGCGAGCGGCGCTGCGAGACCATCTTCAGCAGGCCCCGGCGGGAATGGTTGTCCTTGCCGTGGGTCTTGAAGTGGCCGGTCAGGTTGGTGATCCGCTCGGTGAGGATCGCGACCTGGACCTCGGGGGACCCGGTGTCCTTGGCGTCCTTGCGGTGTTCCTTGATGAGCGCGGTCTTGCGCTCTGCCGTGATCGACATCGCATACCTTTCGGGTTGTGCTGGTTCGGATGCGGCGCCCCGCTGGAGGGCGCGCGAACTCGGCGTTCGGCCGGTGCCGGGATGTCGTCCAGCACGGTCACAGCGCCAAGCGGTTCAAGCCCCGCCCGGTAACCCGGGCCGAGGCCGCGCGATCCATACACGAAACCGCCGGATACGCCACCCCCGGGCCGGAAGACCGCGCCGAGGGAAGGGTTAACGCCGGCGTGGTAGCCGGAACCGGCACGAACGGCGGCCCGGCGATGAACGGTAGTCTCTCGGATATGAGCGGCGTCCTCGTGGCGACGCTGCTCGGCGTTCCTCTTATGCTGCTGCCGGGCTACGCGCTGGGCAGCCTGACCGGGATTCTGGGGTTTCGCAGCCTTGCACCCGGGGGCCGACTTCTCTGCTCCGTCCTGCTGGGCATCGGCCTGCTGCCGGTCCTCGACAGTCTGCTGGTCCAGGCCGTTTCTATCTCGGTCGCCGTGCTGGCGAACGGTGCGCTGGGGCTGGCGGCGCTGGTGCCGGCCTCCCGCGCGTTCCGGGGCCGCATCGACCTGCCGGCTGCGGGACGCGGGCTGGCGCTCGCCGCGCTCTGGCTCGGCATCGTCGTCTACGCGCTGATCGATATCGATACCGGCACGGGCCTGTACCAGCCGGTGACCGTCATCGACCTCGTCAAGCACGCGAGCCTGACCCGCTCGATCGTCCAGGACGGTCTGCCACCGGTCGATCCGTTCTTCGCCCGGCCCGAACGGGCCGGCTATTACTACTTCTTCTACACGCTGTGCGCGCTCACCGACTGGGCCGGCGGGACGCTGGTCGACGGGCGCACCGCCTTCGCCGGGATGGCGTTCTGGACCGGGATCGGCCTGCTCGGCCTGCTGGACCGGCTGCTCGCCGCCACCGGACTGGTGCGGGACGCATCCCCGCGCCGCGTGCGCTTTGCAACCCTCCTGCTGCTGCCTGCGGGCGGGCTCGACATCCTGCTGGTCGTCCGCAACCGGATCGCGACCGGGTTCTGGATCCCGATGCCGGAATGGCTGAACGAGCAGGTGCTAAACTGGCCGAGTTCCCTGGTCTGGGTCCCGCATCACGTCGCGGGCGCGCTGGCCGGCTGGCTGGGCTTCCTGGTCCTCGCAGAGACCGCGGATGGCACGCGGCGCCCCCCGGGCGCCGCGATCGCAGTGTCGGGCATCGCGTTCGCCGCCTGCGCCGGCCTGTCGGTCTGGGTCTGCTTGGGCACGGTGGCGGCGGCCGGGACCTGGCTGGCGCTGCTGGCGATCGAGCGCCGCTGGCGCGATGCCGGCCGGCTCGTCGCGGCCGGACTCGTCGCCGCCGTCCTGGCCGCGCCTTACCTGTCCGGGCTCCTGGCGAGCCGAGGCGAGGCCGGGCAGGCGATCGTGTTCGGGGTCCGGAGCTTCGGCCCCCTGGAGGGCATGGCGGACGGCCCGGCCTTGAGCCTGCTCCGCCTGATCCTGCTGCCGGTAAACTACTACCTCGCCTTCGGGGTTCTCGCCGCCGGCGCGTTCCTGTTCTGGCGAATCGTGCCGCGGAGCGAGGCCCATGCCCGGGAGGCGGGGCGGTTGCTGACCATCGTGGCGGCCTCGTCCCTGCTGATCGGCGGCTTTCTGCGCTCGGCGATCCTCTACAACGACCTGGGCTGGCGCGTGGTCCTGCTGGCACAGGTCGCCACCCTGGTCTGGACCGTGGCGGCCCTGTCTCGGGGCGCGGGTGTGCGGCTCCGGCTGCCCGGCGTGATCGCCGGGCTGCTCCTGCTCGGCTACGCGACGACGCTCTACGGCTTCGCCGGGATGCGGGCCTATCCCGCCTCCGGCGCCTCGAGCTTCGCCTTCCTCAACGGCCGCCCCGACATCGACCGCGCCCTGCGCGCAGCCTATGCCTGGGCCGGAATCCATCTGCCCCGGAACCTTGTGCTGCAGGCGGCTTCCAGCGCGCCGCGGGTGTTCGATTTCGGCCTTTATGGCTCTCAACCGGTGGCCGTGGCCGACCGGGAGGCGCGGCTGTTCGGAGCCCCGCAGGAGGCCGTCGCGGCGCGGCTGGCGCAGGTCGCGCCGATTTTTTCCGATGTGCTCACAGCAGACGATGTCCACCGCCTAGCCGCCGGAGCCGGTATCGGCGCGCTGATCGTCACCGCGCAGGATGCCCCCTGGGGGAATCCGGAGTCCTGGGTCTGGCGCGGCCGACCGCTCTACGCGTCGCCGCTCGTCCGCATCCTGTCCGTCGAGGACCTTGATGGGAGGCCGCGATGACCGAGGCCACCCCCGTGCGCGCGCGACAGGCGCTGCGCTGGCTCGCGGCTCAAGGCGCGCTGCATGCGGGCGCGATTCTCGTCGGCTTCGCGGTCTTCGTGTTGCTGTTCCAGACGGACCTCTGGTCCGGCGTCACGATCCTGTTCTATCGCGGCCTGATCCTGCTGGTGGTGGCCTTCCTGATAACCGTCGTGGCGACGGCGGCCCTGGCGGGGCTCGGCCGCGCCTGGGGTCTGCGCCGCCGGGACGCCCTCGGCGCCTGCGTGCTGTCGCTCGCCCTGAACCTCAGCGTCTTCGTGATCTTCCCGGTGACGATCGACCGCTCGATCAGCGTGTTCCTGCTCGGCCAGATGGCGGCCGATCCCGAGGCGCGCTTCAGCGCCGAGCGGGCGCGGGCCCGGTTCGAATCGGTCTATGTGGGGGAATTCCGGCAGGTCGAGCGGCGCCTTGCGGAGCAGACCGCGTCGGGCAACCTCGCCGCGGATGGGGACGGCTATGTCATCACCCCGCAGGGCCGCGCGTTCATCCGGTTGTCGGCACGCATCGCCAAAGTCTTCCGGACCGATCCCCGGATGGTCGAGGGCCGGCCGCCTTCCGAGAATGCGCCGATGCCTTGAGCACGCTGGCGCACGTCCTGCGATACGCGATGCGGAGCTCGAAGCCCGGACGTCGATCGCCGGCTCGCAATACTGTTCCGGGCCTCGGCATCGAACCGCTTTTTTCCTAGACTCGACGGTACGATGGGTCGATCGTCCGTGCGCGTCTGCGCGAGCGCGCAGCGATGCCGGCTCGGATCTTGCGATCCGGCCTCCCATCCGATCCACCCGGTGACCGAAGACCGTGAGCCTCGACATGTCCGACACCGCCGCCATCGCCCTGATCGAGAGCCCGGCGACCGGCAATCCCAGCCTCGCCCGGAGCCTCACCGCCCCGGGCCTCGTCGCCATCGGGCTCGGCGCCACGATCGGCGCGGGCATCTTCGTGCTGACGGGAACAGCGGCGGCGCAATATCCGGGGCCGGCGCTCAGCCTGTCTTTCGTGATCGGCGGCATCGCCTGCGGCTTCGTCGGCCTGTGCTATGCCGAACTCGCCGCCATGATCCCGGAGGCGGGCTCGACCTACACCTACACGCGCGCCTGCCTCGGCGTGCTGCCGGCCTGGATCATCGGCTGGGATCTCGTGCTCGAATTTGCCATGGCGGCGGCCACGGTGGCGGTGGGCTGGTCCGGCTACGCGCAGTCGCTCGCGGCCGATTTCGGCCTGAAGCTGCCGGCGGCGCTGTCCGGGGCGCCGGGGGACGGCGGCCTGATCAACCTGCCGGCGGCCGGCATCGTGCTGGTGCTCACCGCGCTCCTGACCCGCCGGACCCGGGACGCCTCCCTGGTGAACGGGCTGCTGGTGGTCGCCAAGATCGCGATCATCCTGGCCTTCGTGGGCGTCGGCGCTGCCCATCTGCAGCCGGAGCTATGGCACCCGTTCGTGCCGGAGAATGCCGGGTCGTTCGGCACCTATGGCTGGAGCGGCGTGTTCCGCGGGGCGGCGGTGGTGTTCTTCGCCTTCATCGGCTTCGAGACCGTCGCGACCGCGGCGGGCGAGTGCCGGGCGCCCCAGCGCGATGCGCCGGTCGGTCTGATCGGGTCGCTTGCCATCAGCACGATCCTGTACGTGGCGGTGGCGGCGGTGCTGACCGGCCTGGTTCCCTACCGGGAGCTGGACGTCGCCGACCCGATCGCCAAGGCGATCGACCGTCTGGCGATGCCCGGGCTCGCCATCGTGATCAAGATCGGCGCCCTGATCGGGCTGACCACCTCGGCGCTCACGGCGCTCTACGGGCAGGGC
>NZ_JAKSYL010000124.1 GCF_022829515.1 Methylobacterium sp. J-048 | reverse complement strand
CGTCGTCCTCATGGCAGAAGAGGCTGTCGTCGGTGTCGAAGAAATAATGCGGCATGAGATATCCGGCCTCGCTCAGGCGGGAGCACTCGCATCTCTCAGCCGCTGACGCCCAAATGTTCGATCAGCGATGTGTCTGGTTCTGCCTCATCCCGAGGCTGACGTTTGTAGCTTGTGTTGGTGGGGCCGAAGATTTTTTCGCTCTTGGAGTGTGATGCAAGTAGGTTGGAACGAAATCGCAGAACGCTTTCAGCCGAGCGGCATCTGGGATCTCAAGGCGACGTTTCTTGAGGACGATCAGGTCTTCGGACCGCAGGTGCTGCAATGTGCGGTTCACGTGAACAGGCGTCAGACCGAGCATATCGGCGAGGTCGATCTGAGTGAAGGGCAGGGCATACCCGTCCTTCTCCGCCAAGCCGACCACGCTCAGGCGCAGCAGCAGTTCACAGAACAGGTGTGCTATCCGCTCGGCGGCTTCACGCCCTGCCAATCCCACGAACCACTCGCGCAGCACCGCCTCATCGACGAGGGTCGCCCACCAGAGGGCATGGGCGATACGGGGATGGTTCTCGGTCAGGTCGCGGATGGTGGAACGCGAGATCTCCACCACGGTGCACGGGGTCAACGTGGCGATCGAATGGTCCATCTCATCCAGGATGGCGACGTGCAGGTCGCAGAAGTCGCCCGGCACCATGAGGGCTGTGATGTGGCGCTGACCCTTCGGCAGGATCTTGTAGCGACAGACGAAGCCCGAGAGGACGAGATGCACGTTCTCGGGCCGATCTTCCTGGGTGGTGAGATCCTGACGGGCCGGGACTTGTCGGCTATGCAGGCTCGCACGCCGCAACGTCTTGAGATCGCCCTCGGTTAGTTCGCCTGCGATGCTGAGCTTGCGGATCAGGGTATCGATCATGGCTCACGATGCGCTCTTCGGCGGTCGTTTCGCCCCGATCCGGACGGCGTATCGCAATCACACAGGATGGACTTCAAGGCTCCGCACATCGTGAGACTGCGATACGGCCTCGAGACTTCATCATATGTTGTATTTCTGGCCACGCATGAGGTTGGGTACAGTTCCAGACCTTCAGGCCACCCTGGGTTCTATCGCGGACGGGCCTGCGTCTCCCCACATGCGAGAGATGATCACCTTCAAGCCGAACCCCCACAAGCTGCGGATCACCCCATCCTCAAAGGAGCCGGGCCGGTTCGATTGGTCGGTCACGCGGGATGATATAGTCGTGCGCCAGTCGGCCCGCTCCTTCGGCTCGGAGGGAGCATCAGAGGCGAGCGGCGACGCGGCGTTTCGAGAAATCACGTCGAAGTGGCTGAGCGGACGCTAGGTGCTGTCCGCTCGCGACTGACTTGGCGCGACGGCTATACCCGCTCCGGTTGCGCGAGCATGATGGCAGCGCGAATAGCGGCTCGCCGAAGCTCCGGGCTCGCCCAGGACTGACCCATCAGCGTTTGGGCGAAGGGGTGGGCTGCAACGGCCGCGGCAGGATCAATCCGATAAATCTCGCCGAACAAGACCGGCCCAGAGGTCGGGTCGCCCATATAGGCGTCTACCACGGCGGTAACATCGTCCTCGAAGATGTCGAGGGTGGCGAACAGGTCGAGCGTCATGAGCCGGTTTGCCATGCCGACGCCATAGCTGCTTCACAGAGGCCCTGCTCTGATCGAGGTTAACAAGGGCACGTGCAGCCGCGTCACGTCTCTGCGAGGTCCCGCACGTCAACAGATAGGGGCGACCATGCGGAGCACCGGGATCGCCTAAAATCTTAACTCAGGTTTGATCGCCGCGCTAATTTACCTCCTACGCTCAGAGGATCGTCAGCCGCTCCGGTACAGGTGCTGCCGCCTGGGAGAGCCGTGTGCTTCCGCCTGCGACGCAAGGCGACGGCCACGATGGCTGCAAAGCTCCCCCACGCCCTCTACCCGCTCATCCGCAAGCTGGAGAGCGTCGCCCGCCTTTCGGATGCGGAACGACAAGCGATCGAACGTCTGCCCGTCCGGGTGCGGACCCTCACGGCAAGACAGGACATCGTGCGGGACGGCGACCGGGCGGCCCAGTGCTGTGTCATCCTGGAAGGCTGGGCCTGTCGCTACAAGTTCCTGAGCGAAGGGCGCCGCCAGATCTTCTCGTTCCACATCGCGGGCGACATCCCTGATTTGCAGAGCCTGCACATCCCGCTGATGGACCACAGCCTCGGGACGATGACCCACGCCACGGTCGCGTTCGTCCCGCACGAGAGCATGCACGACCTCACGGCTCGCTTCCCGACCATCGCCGCCGCGCTCTGGCGTGACACGCTGATCGACGCGGCGATCTTCCGGGAGTGGTTGATCGCTATGGGCCGCCGCCCGGCATTCGAGCACTTGGCACACCTGTTCTGCGAGCTGTACTTGAAGCAGGAGGCGGTCGGGCTGGCGGGTGATCACCGATGTCCCCTGCCGATCACCCAGACCGATCTCGCCGACGCCACCGGCATGACGGCCGTGCACATCAACCGCGTGTTGAAGGAGATGCGCGGTCGCGGACTGATCACGCTGCACCGGCAGACGCTGGTGGTGAAGGCGTGGGACGAGCTTGTCCGCGCCTCCGAGTTCGACGCGACCTACCTGCACTTGCAGAGGCGAGCGGCGGGATGACCCTGCACCTTCAGTCGGTACGTGTCGCCACCAGCAGTGAAGACAGCAGCGGCCAACTCGTGTTCGCGGACGGGTTCCTCGTGGCGGTGCTGGTGCAACTGTCCGGGCAGCACGGGGCCAACGCGGGCATGTGGTTCCTGGAGGCTGGGTTCGGCCTGACCGCGGTGATGAGCGCGCCCCTGTTCCTCGATGTGGACGCGGCTCAAGACTGGATCGGGCTACACCTCGGCATCAAGAGAGTTGGCGCGTAGCATGGTTCGAAACCTGACCTGTTCTCGCAGATCTCACTTGATCGGCGATGGAACCTCCCATCTACGCTGGCAATCAGTGCTTATCGTCGAAGCATGACGCTATTTCACCTCCAATATGTGGTTCATCGTGCAACTGCGAGCGGTATCGCGTTCGGTCGGGAGCAGTTCAGCGCCTGCACAGAGACGGAAGCGGTCATCGAGACCGCTGGCCGGTTCACTCGGTTGCTTGGGAAACGTTCGGGATCGGCCATCCTCAGAGATGAAGCTGGTCGAGTCGTGTGGACCGAACGGCGCCCTGTCGGCTCAGATATCTCCACCGGAGGCTGATCACGATTGAAGAAGGGGGCAATTCTTCCACCTTCCAGCTACACTATTCCTCTAAGTCGAACTGGATCGACACGACCGGGGACAATCATGCTTAGATGGCTACGTTGGTTTCTTACCAACTCGGAAGCGGTCGAACATGCGGCCAGAAGCGAGGTTGCCCGGCATGGACTGGGCTGACTCAGGCACAACCCTTGTAGCCGCCGCACTCGGCTTCCCGTCTTGCTACGCTTAGGACACGATCGCGGCCCTCGCCGTCCTCGATTGCCGACCAGAACTGCACCAGGGCAAGCAGGTCGCCCGCTTCGCCGACCGGCGGCTCGCCGAAGAATTCAGCTACCGGCCTGTCAAGTGTGTGAGCGAGCGGGCTCAGCGTAGCGGCGTGGCGGTCGATGTGGGGGTCAAGCGTGTCCATGGCCCCGGCAAAGCACAAGGTAGGCCGCAGATCGCACTATGTATTCAAAATACGGTGCGGCATATTGCTGAGCCGCCCCGCTCGGCCCCACAGCCGGATCCGATCACGGGGTGGCGGGGGAGGTCGTCTATTTCAGCCGCGAGAGCCGATACGCAGCGCGGCCCTTCAACATCATACCGAGGACGGGGTTAGCAGGCCGACGTTCTGTCAGGCGAAGCGCTATCTCTCCAGTCAGATACCGACGCTGGCAGCCCCGGCATCGGCTGCCTGCCGTGCGGTTGCACCATCGCGCAGCGCTGCAGCTATGACAGACGAAGACATGTCGATCGCGCCGGCTCGCTCGTCACCAAAATCGTGCATGCTGTTCGCGTTGGATCCAACCCGCGCGTGAAAGTTGTCCGGGAAGCGCCTGTTGATTCGATCCCTCAGCATGTCCGTCGCTATGCGGTAGTCGCCGCTGAAATCCTTCGGCGTTTTGGTCGCCCTCGCACCGGAACCTCGCTCATCTTCCGAAGCAAGCAATTGATGATTTTCCGCCCGACCGGGTCTGGCCGACATGAATTCTGCGAAATTCGAAATCAGTTTTTTGATGGTATTCATTGAACATACCAAAAATAGCAGCGGATATCGCCGCGTTGGGACCTGCGTAGCACGCGCTCGTCGGTGCAAAGTTCCGAGGTGATCCCATACCGAGGCATGATGATCGGTTCGCACGCGCATGCGTCGAAGGGTATCCTGAGTCCCTGGCCTGCGCTCCACCGGCAAGGACGATGAAGGTGAGGGCTATGCGCATCCTAGTAGGATAGCTGCCGGGATGGCG
Source organism: Methylobacterium sp. J-048 (assembly GCF_022829515.1). Classification (GTDB taxonomy): domain Bacteria; phylum Pseudomonadota; class Alphaproteobacteria; order Rhizobiales; family Beijerinckiaceae; genus Methylobacterium. Next base: position 77,534 of record NZ_JAKSYL010000124.1, on the reverse strand, counting down.
TATCGGGGGACGACTAGATTGAAGCGCAGGGCTTGATCAGGCAGCCTTGCGTCGGCCCTTCGGGGTAATCTTAGCCATTGCACCTGGACGCCCAAGGCCGATCGCTTTGGCGAGGGCAGAGCGCCGCTCGGCGTAACTCGGGGCGACCATCGGATAGTCGCCTGGCAGGTCATAGCGCTCGCGGTAGCTCTGCGGGCTCAGACCATTCGCAGTCAGGTGACGCTTCAAGGTCTTGTATGTCTTGCCGTCCAAGAAGCTGACGATCCCGTCCTGCTGGACCGACTTGCGGATCTGGGCCGCGGTCGGCTTGTCGACCGCTTCGCCCAAGACTGTGCTGGTCGCGACGGTGCTCGTCCCGGAAGCGAGGCTAGCGATCGCGCCGTGCACGCGGGCGATCAGCGCCGGCAGCTCGGCAACCGGAACGGGGTTGTTTGACACGTAGGCGGAGACGACGTCGCCCGCCAATTCGGTGGTTGAATAGTTAGACACGGGTTGATCCGATCGAATGCATGTGACTCGGCGGGGACGCCGCATATTTTTCTATTGCACGGATATTTTGAAAAGTAATCGGTCATCAATGTCGCATTTAATGTCAACGATGCGACACATTTGCGATCGTGACCGCCCACCAGCTTAACGTTAAGTGCATGAGAAAATCAGTTTAGGATCAGTGTCGTTACCGGACCTCGATAGAACTTGGCTGTTGGATCCTCTCCACAGTCTCTTCGACGAGGCAGCGGATGGGGTCAGTGCACCACTTTGCTGACCGTGGCGCTGAACGATGCGATCCCGTCGCTCTCTACGACCTCTGTGAACGCGCGGTAGGCGTCCTGCTCCGTCGCGAACCGCTCCTGCGATTCAGTAATGCCGCTGGACATGTGGACGACCGCCAACTGCCACGGGTGCCGGAATCCGATCAGTTTCCCGACGGTCACTGGCCATCCATGTTGGGCCCGACAAAACGTCTGCAATCCTGTCGGAAAACCGCGTCGGCTATTCAAACGTCGGCAAAACGTGTTCCCGCAAGCTCGTAGCGAGAATGTCGCGATACCCGGTTTAGCGCATCCCTCAACCGACATCAGCCATTCCGCTTACGGCCATGTCCCGCCAGCGCCGATAGCCCTCGGGGTGTCTCTGATGAGTGGATTTTCGCCGGTCCGCTTCCGGGCGACACTGCGTAAAAGCGGACATGGTCGCCGCTCCCGCTCACGACCCGCCCTGAGTCCTGGCTGATCCGATCCATTCAGGCATGCAGGATCCGGCAAGGGACGTTCGTTCATCCATCGCAGGGGATAACGCCCCTCATCAGACATGCCCGAGACGATTTCAGAACTTGCGCAGGATAGGACTAGGCTCGGGCGTCTCGCTTTTATCCTGGTAGATCGGCACGGTTACGCGCAACCAGCCGCGTGTCTCAAGTCCTGCGTAATTGCGCTGAACAACGTCCCGCGTAACGTAGGCCTGGAGATTGACCGGGCCGAAGTTGTAGCCCACGAGGCCGCCCACTGCGAACTGGCCTTGCCGAGCATAGGACGGATTGTTGGTCGGAAGGTCGGTCGATCCGAAGGCTACCGGCCCGATTTCCCACTTGCCAAAATGCTTGGTGGCCGTGAGGTCGAGGTTGAGGAAGTCGGGGTAAAAGGTACCGCTGGCCGATCGCGTATCGAAGAAGGTGCCGTACAGGAAGTTGCCTGTCAGGTTCCATCCATCGCCATTGTATGTGATGGCGAAACGTTGGTGTAGAACCGGATTTTGGATGACGATCTTGGTCTCGCTGGGTAGGTAGGCCCCGAGCAGGTAGCTGAAGTTGATATTGTTGCCGAGCTTCCAGGCCACCTGCGCAGCGAGCAGCGTCTGGCCGAACCCGCTCTGGTACGCCGCGCCCCGTGTGCTCGAAGCTGCGATCGGCTGTAGCACGACAAGTTGCAGCCGTCCGCCGACTACCTCTGCCGGTGTCGCCCAGATGAAGGACGGCAGATTGATGTTCGAGTCGGTGCCGCGTGGGGTGATGTCCCGCGAGCCGAAACTGGACGTGTCAATGAAGTAGAGCCCGATCGGCAATGGCGCGCCTGGGGCTTGCCCTACAGTCTGTCCAGGTTGTGCCGATGAACCAGCCTGCACGGGGATGCCGGCCAACCCGTAGGTGAGCGAGGCGGAGAGGGCAGCGATATGGATCGGTCGGATAAGCCCAGCTGTCGTCATTCCGCAGTCCAAGCCTCTCCGTAGTCGGATCGGCCGTTATTGCATGCCAGAACGGATTAAGTGGCCTTCCTGTGCGTGGGATGCAGAGTTGCGACACGAGCGTAGCCGTTGGGCAACATCTGTCACATCGAAGGCTCGCTTCCTTGGATGCTTCAAACCGCGCCCACAGTGAGGCCCGGTGCGTAGCGGGGCGTCTGGTTTGAAGCGCAAGGCCGAGGTCCGTTCACCACCCCTAGCCAAGATTGCCGGACGGCCGACCAATAACCGCTTATAGGAAGTGCCGACGACCGCTTACATGACTGGGTTGGGTCGGTGATGGACAGGCTGGCAGCCGTTACCTTGGAGCCATCACGGCCGGGCTAGCACGCAATAATTTCGGCGGTGCGCCGGCCGGACAGACGGCCGGTCAAGCAGCCTTTCGGGTCCTGCCCGCGGTAGCCTTGCCCGAAGCGCGCTTCCTCGCGGGCGTCGAGGGCTTCGTCTCCGTCTTGCGCGGCTGCGCCTTGGCCGGCGAAACGACCTTCTCGGAGTCGATGCTGCGCCTCAGGGCTTCCATCAGGTTCACGACGTTGCCGGAGCTCGGCGCACCGGCCTTCGCCTTGCCCTTCGCCGGCTTCGGGGCCTTCCCCTTCACCAGGGCGATCAGTGCCTCCTCGTAGCGGTCCTCGAACTTCGAGGGATCGAACTTCCGGGTGGATCGCGCGATCAGCTCCTCGGCGAGCGCTCGCATCTCGGCCGTCGGATCGCCGTCGGGCATGTCCTCGAAGTAGGCCGTCGGCGACCGGACCTCGTCCTGGTAGCGCAGCAGCGTGGCCAGCAGGCCCTTGCCGTACGGTTCGAGCAGCACCACCCGCTCGCGCTTGTAAATGACGATGCGCCCGAGCCCGGCCATGCCCTTCTTCTTCATCGCATCCCGGATGACGGCGAAGGCCTCGCGAGAGACCTTGTCCTCGGCCGCGAGGTAGTACGGCTTGTCCAAGTAGCGCTCGTCGACCTCGTCACGCTTGCAGAACGCCTCGATGTTGATCGTGTGCGTGCTCTCCAGGGCGATCTCGCTGAGCTCGTCGTCCTCGACCGGCACCAGCTCGTCCTTGGCGATCTCGCAGCCCTTCATCTGATCGTCGCGCTCGACGGTATCGCCGGTCACCGAGTCGACCATCAGCTGCTTGAGACGGTTGCCGGTCTCGCGATTGATCGTATGGCACTTCAGCTCCCTCGACGAGCTGACCGCCGGATACAGTCCGACCGCGCAGGAGACGAGTGAAAGTCGAAGATGACCTTTCCAGTTGGCGCGGGCTGCCACGTCGGTCTCCTGTGTCCGTCGAAGTATTGCCGCCCATCGATGCATCCGTAGTGCAGCGATCGGGAGCTTGACGGTTCAACGAGAGTCCAACTCGACTCGTTCCTCCACAGGCACACCTGTGGATAACTTGCCTAGTATTGTAGTTCCCTCCTCCGTCCCGGCCCGCCCAGGAACCCGATCCCGCCGGTCCCGTTTCCTGGAAGCGATGACCGAGCTTCTCAAACCGTATCGGGAAAAGCGGGATTTCGAGGCATCGCCCGAGCCCAAGGGAAAGCGCGGCCGCAAGGCGGCGAAGGCGCGGTTCGTCGTCCAGAAGCACGATGCGCGGCGCCTGCACTACGACCTGCGGCTCGAGTTGGACGGCGTCCTGAAGAGCTGGGCCGTGGCGCGCGGACCGAGCCTGTCGCCTGCCGAAAAGCGGCTCGCCGTCATGACGGAGGATCACCCGGTCGACTACCTGGCCTGGGAAGGATCGATCCCGAAGGGCCAGTACGGCGGCGGGACCATGATCGTCTGGGACACCGGGTCATGGGAGCCGGTCGGCGATCCGGCCGTCGGGCTGGCGAAGGGCCATCTCGAGTTCGCCCTAAACGGCGAGCGGCTCGCGGGCCGCTGGCATCTCGTGCGCATGAAGGGCCGCGGCGGCGAGAAGAAGCAACCCTGGCTTTTCATCAAGGTCGACGACGAGCATGCGCGCCGCGACGGCGACATTCTCGTCGAGCACGAGACTTCGGTCCTGTCGGGCCGGACCAACCGGGATCTCGCTGGCGGCGAGGCCTTGAGAGCCGATCACGCCGCCCGCGCCGATGTGGTCGCAGAACGGAAGACGAAGCCGCCGGCGAGCCGGTCCAAGGCCGCCCGCAAGGGGATCCTGCCGCCCTTCGTCGAGCCCGCGCTGACGACCCTCGTCGACGACGTGCCCACCGGCGACGGCTGGCTGTACGAGATCAAGCACGACGGCTACCGCATGCAGGCCCGCATCGACGGGGGCTCGGTGAAGCTACTGACGCGCTCGGGCCTCGACTGGACCGCGAAGTTCGAAGCCGCGGCCCAGGCCCTGAAGGCCATGAAGCTGCCATCGGCCCTGATCGACGGCGAGATCGTCGTCGAGACCGCGGCCGGCGTCTCCAGCTTCTCCGCCCTGCAGCAGGCGCTCGCCGCCGGCGATACCGGATCGGCCGTCTTCTACGCCTTCGATCTGCTCTACCTCGACGGCAAGGATCTGCGTGCGCTGCCCCTCACCGAGCGCAAGGACCTGCTGCTGCAGAGCCTCGACGACGCACGGCCGGGCGGCCCCATCCAGTTCAGCGAGCATCTCGCCGCCGACGGCGCGGCCATGGCGCGCCACGCCTGCAGGCTCGGCCTGGAAGGCATCGTCGCCAAACGGGCGGACGCGCCCTACCGGTCAGGCCGAACCGATGCCTGGCGCAAGATCAAGTGCAGCTCGTCGGAGGAATTCGTCGTCGCCGGCTTCATGCCGTCGACCACGGCGACCCGTTCCGTGGGCTCGCTGATCCTCGGGACGCACGAGGACGGCACCCTCGTCCACGTCGGGCGGGTTGGCACCGGCTTCCGCGACGCGGTCGCTCGGGATCTCTGGACACAGCTGGAGCCGCTGCGCATCCCAGCGGCGCCCTTCGAGGCCGAGCTGCCGCCGCTGGCGCGCCGGAACGCACGCTGGGTCGAGCCCAGGCTCGTCTGCGAGGTGACGTTCCGCGGATGGACGGGCGACGGCCAGCTCCGGCACGCGTCCTTCAAGACCCTCCGCACCGACGTGCGTCCGGACGATGTCGTGCGGGAGGCGAAGCCAAAGCCGCCGAAGGCACGGACGCGGAAGCCCGCGGAGGCGGTCGCCAAGCTGACACATCCGGATCGCGTGCTGTGGCCCGACGTCGGCCTGACCAAGGAGGGGCTCGCCGAGTACTACGCGGAGGTCGCCGACCGCATTCTGCCGCATGTCATCGGCCGGCCGCTGTCGCTTCTCCGGTGCCCGGACGGTCTCGGGTCCTGCTTCTACCAGAAGCATGCCTGGGCCGGGCTCGACGAGCGCTACATCCGGATCGCAGGCGATGAGAAGGCGGTCGTCGTCGGCGACCTTGAAGGCGTCCGCGCCCTGGTCCAGGCGAGCGTGCTGGAGATCCATCCCTGGGGCGCGCCGGCCGCGGACCCGGATCGCCCGGACCGTCTGGTCTTTGATTTGGATCCGGGCGACGGCGTCGCGTGGGCCGATCTCGTCGCCGGCGCGCTGGATGTGCGCGAGCGGATGTCCGCCGCCGGCCTCACCAGCTTCGTGAAGACCACCGGCGGCAAGGGGCTGCACGTCGTCGTGCCGATCGAGCCGAAGGCCGGGTGGGACGAGGCGAAGGCCTTCGTGAAGCGCATCGCATCCGAGATGGCGAAGGACGCCCCCGACAGCTTCGTCGCGACCGTGTCGAAGAAGGCCAGGGACGGACGGATCTACGTGGACTACCTGCGCAACCAGCACGGGGCGACCGCCGTCGCGGCCTTCTCGCCTCGGGCCCGTCCCGGGGCGCCCGTATCCGTTCCCGTCAATTGGGACGAGCTCCCGTCGCTCGGGTCCAGCGCGCGCTTCGACGTCGCGAGCCTACCGGGTCGCCTCTCCGCCTTGGGGCACGATCCCTGGGCCGGGTTCGAACGCGCGGCCCTGCCATTGGATGCTGCAGGGCGACGGCCACGTCGGAGGGCCTAGTGGCCGAAATCCAGCGCTCGGCACTCATCGCAAGGGGCTGCTTGCGCCCCCTTGCCGACCCTCGAAGGTCCGCTTCCAGGCTGTTAAAACACAGGCCAACGACCGAGTCGGGTGGAAAATGGACTGGCCGCTCTTGGCTTGCATTCGCGAATACAGAGCATTCGAGAGCAGCTCGAAACTACAAGTTTGTGAGCCGCCTCCGCGCACCGATGCCGATTGCGCATCAATCGATCCAGAAATGATGTTGGACACGTAAACGGCTCTGCTCCACGAGTCCCGCTGAACGAAGGCTGCCGTTGCTCCGTGAGCACCGAGACGGGCCTCGACATCGGAGGATCGCCGTGGCTCAGGCAGGGCAAGCGCTCAAGCAGACCAAGGTCAGATATGTCATCCTGGCCCTGATCTTCCTCGCAACGACCTTCAACTACGTCGATCGCGCGACCCTGTCGGTCGCCGCCTCGTCGATGCGAACCGAATTCGGCTTCGACGCGATCACAATGGGCCTCGCCTTCTCGGCCTTCGGCTGGGCCTACACGGCGATGCAGATCCCAGGCGGCTGGGTGCTCGACAAGTACGGCGCTCGCCTCGTCTACGGCATCGGGCTGATCCTGTGGTCAGCCCTCACGATGATGCAGGGCCTCGTCCACGTCGTCTCCTTCACCTTCCTGGCACTGTTCGCCCTACGCTTTCTCATGGGCATCGCGGAGGCGCCGGCCTTCCCGGCCAACAGCCGCCTCACGGTGATGTGGTTCCCCACGAAGGAACGCGCCTTCGCGACCTCGATCTTCCAGTCCGCCCAGTACTTTGCGCTGGCCGTGTTCACCCCGGTCATGACGTGGATCCTGCACGCCCATAGCTGGCAGGCGATCTTCTATTGGGCTGGCGGCGTCGGCATCATCCTCGGCGTCGTATGGCTGCTCTACGTCCACGAGCCGCGCCACCATCGAGGCGTGAACCAGGGTGAACTCGACTACATTGAAGCCGGTGGCGGCCTGCCGAACATGGGCGACAAGCGCGATCGCATCCGCTGGTCCGAGGTCAAGGCCCTCGTCAGCAACCGCATGATGATTGGCATCTATATCGGTCAGTTCTGCCTGACCACGATCACGTGGTTCTTCCTGACGTGGTTCCCGACCTACCTGCTCGAAGCGCGGGGCATGTCGATCCTCAAGGTCGGCCTCGTGGCGGCGATCCCGGCAATCTGCGGCTTCCTCGGCGGCCTCGCGGGCGGCCTATGGTCGGACTGGATGCTCCGGCGCGGCTTCAGCCTCACGACGGCGCGCAAGACGCCGATCATCGTCGGCCTATTGTTCTCCAGCACGATCGTGCTCGCCAACTACGTGCCGTCCGACGTGTTCGTGATCGTGGTGATGAGTGTCGCCTTCTTTGCCAAGGGCATCGGCAATCTCGGCTGGTGCATTGTCGGCGATGTCTCGCCAAAGCAGATCATGGGCGTCAGCGGCGGCATCTTCAATCTGTGCGGCAACCTCGCCAGCATCATCACGCCGCTTGCCATCGGCATCATCGTGAAGGAGATGGGCTCCTTCGACCTCGCCCTCGTCTACATCGGTGTGGTCGCGCTGATCGGCGCCCTTTCCTACCTCGTCATCGTCGGGCCGCTGAACCGCCTGGAGATCCGCAGCGACGAGCGCGCCCCGGATGCCAAACCCGTCCTGCCGCGCGACGTCGGCACCGCCCGGGCCTGAGCGCCCCAACCCAAAACTCTGGAGGACTTCATGGCTCAGGACACCGTCACCGGCATCCGCCTGCGCTCGGTCTACCTGCCGCTCAAGATCCCGATCAGCGACGCCAAGGTGCTGACCGGCCGGCAGAAGCCGATGACCGAGATTGCTATCCTGTTTTGCGAGGTCGAGACCTCGGACGGTCACCGCGGCCTCGGTATCAGCTACTCGAAGCGAGCCGGCGGGCCGGGACAGTTCGCCCATGCCTGCGAAATAGCCCCATCGCTCCTCGGGGAAGACCCGAGCGATATCGCCAAGGCTTGGGACAAGCTCGCCTGGGCCGGAGCCTCGGTGGGCCGCAGCGGTCTCGCCGTGCAGGCGATCGGCGCCTTCGACGTGGCCCTCTGGGACCTGAAGGCAAAGCGCGCCGGCCTCTCGCTCGCCAAGCTCCTCGGGGCGCAACGCGACAGCGTGCGCTGCTACAACACCTCAGGCGGGTTCCTGCACACCCCGCTGGAGGAGCTTCTGGTCAACACCGACCGCTCCCGTGAGAAGGGCATCGGCGGCATCAAGCTGAAGGTCGGGCAACCGGATTGGGCCCTCGACATCAAGCGGGTCTCCCGCGTTCGGGAGCATCTTGGCGAGGCGTTCCCGCTGATGGTCGATGCCAACCAGCAATGGGATCGTCCGACCGCGATGCGGATGGGCCGGATCTTCGAGCAGTTCAACCTGATCTGGATCGAGGAGCCGCTCGATTGCTACGACGCCGCCGGCCACGCGTCTCTGGCAGCCGCCCTCGACACGCCGATCGCCACCGGCGAGATGCTGACGAGCGTGTCCGAACATTGGGACTTCATCCGCCAGAACAGCGCCGACTTCCTGATGCCGGACGCGCCCCGGGTCGGTGGCATCACGCCCTACCTGAAGGTGGCGACGCTGGCCGAGTTCGCCGGCCTGACCATCGCCCCACACTTCTCGATGGAGCTGCACATCCACCTCGCGGCTGCCATGCAGCGGGAGCCGTGGGTGGAGCATTTCGAGTGGCTTGAGCCGCTATTCAACGAACGCCTTGAGCTGAAAGACGGGCGGATGCTGGTGCCGACGCGCCCCGGCCTCGGCATCAGCCTCAGCGAGCAGGCGTTGACCTGGACCCGGGAGCTCGCAGGGTTCGGAAGTCTCAGCTGATCGCTTCTTCGGGTTCCCCCTCAGTACCGCATGCCGGATCGGTACACCCTCCGTCGTCCGCTTTCGGGCAATAAGCAAATTGTCTCGGACGACCGAATGGGGTCGGTAGGAGGCTGTCCGCTTTTGCGGCGGCCCGGCCCCGAAGCGGTCATTCTGCTTTCGGCCAGCCTACGTCATGCCGGAACGTCAATGCGCGCAAAACCGGCCGTTCGGCTTTGCGCCCATTCCTGCCATCTGATTAATCGTAACGACGCATCGTAAGCGGACGCTACCGATCACATCCTGTGTCGCTATGTTTGGCGTGCGGCCTCGGATCCTGCGTATGTTCCAAGCGTCGATGTGAGGGCTTTCCGGCACGGTTGTCGAGATGAGCCGCTCAGCCCTAGCGTCGCTGCTCTGTGACAAACATCGCGGTAAGGGAAATCATGATGCGGCGGCGCGAATTGCTCCTGGGCATGGTGAGCCTCGCCTCGACTTCGTCCGCACGGGCTCAACAGCGTGAGTCTGTGCTTCGCCTGACTCTGGGGACTGCCACGCCAGGCGGCTCGTTCCCCGCCTTCGGCCGAGCGCTCATCGCAGCGGTCCATGAGGTCGACCCGGGGGTGATGATCGAGCCGAGGATCACGAAGGGCTCGACGGAGAACCTGACCCTGCTCAAATCGGCTGAGCTCGACCTCGCCCTTGTGCAGGGTGAGTATGCCTACGAGGCTTTATCTGGCCCGAGTGCCGACGGCGGTGGCTTGAAGGTCGTAGCCCCCATCGATGCCTCGCCAGGCATGTTCGTGGTACCGGCCACCAGTCCGGTTCGGAGCATCCCGGATCTGCGCGGTCGTGCCGTCGCGCTTGGCACACGCGGCTCTGGCTTCACGATCATGGGTCGAACCGTGCTCAAGGGCTCCGGCATCGATCCTGACCACGACATCACGCCGATCCTTCTCGACGATGCCGGCGACGGCGCCACACAAGTTCTCGACGGTCGCGCAGCTGCCTTGTGGGGTGCGAGCCTCGGTTGGCCGGGCTTCAAGACCCTCGCGGATGCGCCCGGCGGCGCCCGCTTCTTCGGCCCGGGACCGGAGGCGATCCCGAAGATCCTGGCCCTGCGCGCCTCGATGCGCCGCCTAACCGTCCCGGCCGGCTCCTTCCGAGGACAGGATGCACCAATCGAGACCGTCGGGTCTTGGAGCTTCATCCTCGCTCGATCAGGGCTCGACGGGACCGCAGTCACCCGACTCGTGCGCGCGATCGATCGTGGCCGGAACACCTTGGCCCGGCTCTATCCTCAGGGCCGCGAGAGCGACCCGCGCAACCTGGTCTCAAACGTACCGACCACATGGCTGCATCCGGCGACTGCGGCGTATCTCCGTGAGGTCGGGGCCAATCTCGAGTGATAAGCGAGCGACGACTTTTAGGCTGCGGCGTTTCGAGCTAAGCCGGTGCGGCCAAACTCGGCGTTTGAACCGACTCGCCCGTGAGGAAGCCCGAGATGATCCGCTCGCTGTGCGTTGCCGTGGCGACGCTCGCCCTGACGCTGCCCGCCGTACGCGCCGACGAGATAAAGTCGGGTGAAGCACCTGCTTCCTCCGTAACGACATCCTCGGCAGCTCACCATGGCGCGGTGAGCGCTCGGCGAGCGGTTCAAGTCCGCACGGCAAGATATTCGCCACCGTCAATAACAATAACAAAGGCTGCGCCGACCGTAGATGGAGAATTGTATCTCCATGTTTCTGGCCATTTCGCGGGAACAACATCATCAAATTGCCCCACTGGCCCGATGAATGCATAATACGATATGCTTCTGTACGCGTCCGTCAGGACCCGTCGACCGGATTGATCGAGGCGAATTTAAGGTATGGCGGCGATCGTCCGACTGGCCCTGCTGCGGCCCTACACCTTCGTCGTGATGTCGATCCTGATCCTGATCTTCGGGGTCATGGCGATCGTGCGCACGCCGACCGACATCTTCCCCCGGATCGGCATCCCGGTGATCAGCGTCGTCTGGCAGTACACCGGGTTGCAGCCCGACGACATGGCCGGGCGCATCGTCTCGGTGTTCGAGCGCTCGCTGACCACAACGGTCAACGACATCGAGCACATCGAATCCCAGTCGGTCCCGGGCTACGGGATCGTGAAGATCTACTTCCAGCCCGGCGTCGACATCACCGCAGCCCAGGCGCAGGTCACATCCATCTCGCAGACGCAGCTCAAGCAGCTGCCGCCGGGCGTCACGCCGCCCCTGATGCTCGCCTACAACGCGTCGAGCGTGCCGATCATCCAGCTCGCCCTGTCCAGCGACAGCCTCTCGCAGACGGCGCTCAACGACCTCGCGCAGAACTTCATCCGGCCTCAGCTCACCACGATCCCCGGGGCGCAGTTGCCCTACGCCTACGGCGGCGCCGCGCGCCAGGTGCAGATCGACCTCGACCAGTCGGCACTGCACGCCCACGGCCTGTCGGCGGCCGACGTCGGCGCAGCCTTGGCCCGGCAGAACCTGATCAATCCGGTAGGCACCCAGAAGATCGGGACCTTCGAGTGGATCGTCGACCTCAACGACTCACCCAAGACCATCGAGGCGTTCAACGACCTGCCGGTCAAGGTCGTGGACGGCGCCGTGGTTTTCATGCGCGACGTCGCCCACGTGCGCAACGGCTCGCCGCCCCAGACCAACGTCGTCCAGCTCGACGGCAAGAAGGGCGTGCTGATGTCGATCCTCAAGATCGGCAACGCCTCGACCTTGGACATCATCGCCGACGTCAAGGCGCGCCTGCCCGCCATCCAGGCGGGGCTGCCGACGGGCGTCGACCTCAAGTACGTGGCCGACCAGTCGGGCTTCGTGCGCGAGTCCGTGGTTGCGGTGGTGCGCGAGGGGGTCATCGCCGCGGCGCTGACCGGCCTGATGATCCTGGTCTTCCTGGGCAGCTGGCGCTCGACCCTGATCATCACCGTGTCGATCCCGCTCGCCGTGCTGTGCTCGCTGATCGCGCTCTCGGCGCTCGGGCAGACCATCAACGTGATGACGCTTGGCGGGCTCGCACTGGCGGTCGGCATCCTCGTGGATGACGCCACCGTGACCATCGAGAACATCAATCGACACATGGAGGAGTTCGGCGAGGACATCGTCACCGCGATCACCCGCGGGGCGCAGGAGATCATGCCGCCGGCCACCGTCGCCCTGTTTTGCATCTGCATCGCCTTCGTGCCGCTTCTGGCGCTTGGCGGCGTGGCGGGCTTCCTGTTCCGGCCGCTGGCGATGGCGGTGGTGTTCGCGATGATCGCGTCCTACGTGCTTACCTACACCCTGGTGCCGACGCTGGCGCGCTACCTGCTGACCGAGCACGCCCACGGACAGGATCCGGCCGGCAAGCCCGGCTTCTTTGCAAGGTTTCAGCGGGGTTTCGAGCGCCGCTTCGAGGCCCTGCGGCAGGCCTATCTCGGGCTGCTCGGCTTGGCGCTGTCGCGCCGGAAGTCCTTCGCGGTCGGCTTCCTCGCGGTGGTCGGCCTATCGTTCGGCCTCGTCCCCTATCTCGGGCGGGACTTCTTTCCGGATGTGGATGCGGGGGCGCTGCGCATCCATCTACGGGCTCCCACGGGCACGCGCATCGAGGAGATGACGGCGCTGACCGGGCGGGTCGAGGGAAGGCTGCGCGCGCTGATCCCGCCGGGACGCGTGGCCAGCGTTGTCAACAACATCGGCCTTCCGATCAGCGGCATCAACATTTCCTACGGCAACAGCGGCACCATCGGTACCTTCGACGCCGACATGCTTGTGACCCTTGACGAGGCCGGAGGCGGCGGCGAGGGCGGCCCATCGGCCGCGGCCCTGACCCGGCAGCTGCGCGAGCGTCTGCCGCAGGACTTTCCAGGCGTGACCTTCGCTTTCCTGCCCGCCGACATCGTCAGCCAGATCCTGAACTTCGGCTCCCCCGCTGCGCTGGATGTGCAGGTCGCCAGCCGCGACGTGGCGGGGGGCCGCGCCTACGCCAACACGCTCCTGGCCCGGGTTCGCCGGGTGGCCGGGGTGGCGGACGCGCGCATCCAGGAGCAGGCGCGCAACCCCGCGCTGCGGGTCGATTTCGACCGCGCGCTCGCCGGGGTCGTCGGCCTGACCGAGGGCGACGCGGCCGCGAGCCTCCAAGCGACGCTTTCGGGCAGTACGCAGACCGCCCCGACCTACTGGCTCGACCCGCGCAACGGCGTGTCCTACCCGGTCTCCGTCCAGACGCCGCAATATTCGATCGACACGCTGGGCGCGCTCAACAATCTGCCGATCACCGCCGCCCGCTCGGAGCAGCTCCTGGGGGGCTTGGCGACGATCCACCCGGAGCCGCTCAGCGCAGTGGCGACCGACTACAACATCGCCCCCACCGTCAACATCCTGGCCACGACGCAGGACCGCGATCTCGGCGGCGTCACCGCGGACATCCAGCGGGCGATCGACGAGACGCGGGCCGACCTGCCGAAGGGGGCGACCGTCACAGTGCGCGGGCAGGCGGTGACCATGGCGCAAGCCTACCAGCAACTGCTCGTGGGCCTCGCCTTCGCGATCGTGCTCATCTACCTGCTCATCGTCGTCAACTTTCAGTCCTGGGTCGACCCGTTCGTGATCGTGACGGCGCTGCCGGCGGCGCTCGCCGGCATCGTGTGGATGCTGTTCGCCACGCACACCCACGTCTCGGTGCCGGCGCTGACAGGGGCGATCATGTGCATGGGTGTGGCGACCGCCAACTCAATTCTGGTTATCAGCTTCGCCCGTGAGCAGCTCGACGCGGGACGCACGGCGATCGAGGCTGCCCTGGCGGCCGGGGCGACGCGTCTGCGGCCTGTGATGATGACCGCGCTGGCGATGATGATCGGCATGGCGCCGATGGCGATCGAGCCGGGTCAGAACGCGCCGCTCGGCCGCGCCGTGATCGGCGGACTGCTGTTCGCCACGCTTGCGACGTTGTTCTTCGTGCCGGTGGTCTTCGGCATCGTGCATGGGCGGCCCCGCCGCGCCGGGGCCCGGCGCGAAGACGCTTCCCCCCAAGCCCTCTCATCCCCATCAGCCTAACCCCAGATCCCGCATGCACCCCACCCAACACGTCAAATCCGAGGACACCGCGCAGGCGGGCGCCGAGCCAGCTGTCGCGTCGCCTCGCCCCACATCGGGGCGCCGGGTCGGCCTGCTGCTGGCGGGCGTGGCAATCGGCGCCGCGGCGCTCGCCTGGGTCGGCATCAACGACCGGGCGAAGGGGATGCAGGAGGTCGAGAGCTGGACCGAACAGCAAGCAGTGCCCACCGTCCGTGTAGTGCACGCGCGGCGCGGGCCCATGGACGAAGACCTGACCCTGCCCGGCTCGCTGAGCGCCTTCTACACCGGTACGTTGTATGCCCGCGCTAGCGGCTACGTCACGGCCTGGCACCGGGACATTGGCGCCCGCGTGCGCAAGGACGAGGTCCTGGCCGAGATCTCGGCGCCCGACCTCGACCAGCAACTCGCCGAGGCGCGAGCGACCCTCGTTCAGCTCCAGGCGGCGGTCGACCAAGCTCAAGCGAACGCCGATCTCAGCGCGGCCACCAACAAACGCACCGCCCGCCTGGTAACGCAGGGCTGGTCGAGCGAGGAGCGCGGCGACACCGACCGCTTCACCGCGGCCTCGCGTACGGCGGCCTTATCGGTGGCCAAGGCGAACATCGTCGCCCAGCAGGCAAATGTCGGGCGTCTGGAGGAACTGACACGGTTCAAGGAGGTCCGAGCACCCTTCGACGGCGTCGTAACCGCGCGCAACGTCGATATCGGCGACCTGCTCACCGCGGGGGGAACCTCGGGTCGGCCGCTCTATCGGGTCTCGGACCTCCACCGGGTGCGTGCCTACGTGAACGTGCCGCAGGCTTTCCTCGCCGTGATGAGGCCGGGGCTGAAGGCCTCCTTACACGTGCCGGGGCAGGAGGCATCGTTCGACGCAGAGGTGACCTCGACCGCGAACGCTATCGCGGAAGACTCCCGCAAGGGTCTCGTGGAGCTCCAGGCTGACAACCCGGAAGGCAAACTCTGGCCGGGGGCGTTCGTGGAGGTGCGGTTCCACGTGCCTTCAGACCCGGGGACGCTGCGCGTGGCCGCCACCGCGCTGGTTTTCGACCGCAACGGCACCCAGGTGGCGCAGGTGGGCGACGACCACCGGGTCGCGCTCAAGCCTGTGACGCTCGGGCGGAACCTCGGCAACGAGGTCGAGGTGCGCGCCGGCGTGGGCATTGCCGATCGTCTCATCGACAACCCTCAGGAGTTCCTGGCCAGTGGAGACGTCGTCCGCGTCACTGGAGAAGAGGCTGCGCCGCGCACCGCCTCAGCGAATTGACGATCGCCCCCCGCGGCCGATGTTCCAGGCTCCCGCGCGGTGCAAATCTACCCGCTATCGCGATTGGGACAGGCTGTCGTGACGCCGGACCGCACGGCGCTTCCACTGGCTGCCGGCGGCCACGTAATGGCAGGTGCCCGCGGTTGTCTGCTTTGCCGTTTCGAACGCGCTGAACCTGCCGGACGGCTTCCGGTCAGATGCTGTCGTTCGTGGCGGCTCAGACGTTGGCGCCCGGAACCATCTTTTATCGGCGTGTGATGTACGGCCTGCGTCAAGAAGTCCGGTTTGTTCGTTCTTCGATTATGCGGAGCGCCTCGAGCCGCTCATCGTCGTTCGGAAGTGCGTGGAAAGCCCGGATCAACCTGGCGAGCAGGTATGTGCCGTGCAGATCACCGGCCTTGTCCAGTTCCACAGCAACTTCAGTCGCAAACGTTTGCACAGGTACGCTGAGGGCTGCCGCAATCAATCGCAGAAGATGATCGTCTCGCTCGTCGTGCTCCAAGGGCTACTCGAATTCTCTGTCGGCCGATGCGGGATGCCCCGTACCTAGACGATCAAACCGAGCCGGAAACCCTCGGCGACAGACTGAGCCCGATTGCGTGTTCGAAGTTTCGTGCGCACCCCGCGCAGGTGTGAGTCGACCCCGTGTTCCGAGATGCCCATGATCTCGCCGATTTCCCAGTCGGTTTTTCCCTCAGCGGTCCACTGAAGGGTCTCACGCTCGCGCGGTGAAAGGCCGGCGGATTGTTCGATTGGCTGGCCGCGCACAAGGAGGCCGTGACCGAAGGCGTAGCTCGCGACAAGCGTCAGCATTCCGCGATGCTCAGGGGCTATCTCGAGCCGGCGGCCCGCAAAGCTCATCCCGCCGATCTCACCCTCGACGGTCGTCAGGGGGACCGTGTAGCCGTCGCGAAGGCCGAACTCGGCCGCCTCGTTCATGATTTGAACAGCGGTCTCCGACGTCGGCGACGGAAGTGCGGGGTCGCGCCAGCCAAATCCCGTCTGCCTGTGCAGGGTTTGAACGACGATCGGATCGTGTGCGGCGTAGCGCCGATGCAGGTACCGTTGCCGCCACTCGTCGGGAACGCTTTCCATCACCAGGAACTGCCGGTTGAAGCCGGTCAGGGCGGAAGATGTAGGGAGAAGCCCGGCGATGATCGCGTCGATCCCAAAACCCGCGAGTTGGCGGTGTACCGTTGAAACCACCTCGGGAACGCTGACAGCTCGGTCAAGCTCTTTGAGCAACTTGAGCGTGTGATCGAGTGATTTTCGGCTCACGACAGCCCCAATCGTCTGCTCTCGAAAGCTTCGAGCCGCGTTTCAACTGACGATAGCACCGAGACCTCATCTCCGGAAATAGCCCACACCGCGCAACAAACGGGCGGACACCACGCGTTCGCGTGGTGTCGCGCGCCTCGTCGGGCGGGCACACCAAGCACGGAGGTGTTTCATGATTCAAGTCATCACTGCCGCGAATATCGATCATAACCGAGACCTAATGGAGCAAGCGTGGCGCCTGCGGCATAGGATTTTCGTGGAGGAGATGGGCTGGGCAGCAATCGCGCGCGATGACAAGCGTGAGATCGACGAGTTTGACGACGAGCACGCCGTCCATCTTCTCGCAGTCGACGAAGATGAGGTTGTGGGATACTCCAGGCTTCTTCCAACTGCACGCCCCTACGTTCTCTCCACGCATTTGCCTCAGCTTTGCGAAGGCGTGCCACCCTCCTCGCCGCATATCGTCGAATGGAGTCGGATCGGCGTCGCCGGTTCCGCTCGCACCTCGGGCCGTCGGCTTAATCCAACAGCCCTGGCCATTCTCACAGGCATCGTCGAGTGGGGGTTGCCGCGAGGCCTGAAAGGCTTCGTCTCCGAAATGCCGACGAGTTGGCTTCTACGGCTGCTTCAGTTGCATATCCATGCCCTGCCACTTGGGCTTCCGCAGATGATCGATGACGTCGAGATCGTCGCGGTCAATGCCGGCTTCGACGGCCGCAGCCTCCGACAGCTCCAGAAGATGCGCGGAAGCACGGACTCGGTCTTGGCGCCAGAGAGCCGGGTCGCTGCCCGGCTGGCAAGCTGAAGAAGGCCACCATGTCATGAGCAACGCGCTGGCCAATGGCAGCCATGTCGATGACGGGGGTGAGCTCATAAGGCGCGCCGCCGAGCAAGCCCTGGATCTTCGACATACCGTCAACGAACTTATTGACCCGAAGCTACGCGAACTTGTTGACGTCGTACTGATCGAACTTGGATTTCTCCTTTCCAAGCTAAAATGACGATCGCTTTGAAAAATATCTTCAGGTAACAGAACCTACAAGTAACGACAATTCGCAGCCTGCTTTGACTATCAACAGCAGCTTCCTGTCGCTGGAATACTCCTAAAGTCCAGCGGCAGGCCACTTATTTATGCAAATATCTATTGGCTCTGCGAAGACCCAGCAAGTGGGATCAGTCTTATGCTTTTGCCGATAGTATGGGCAATGTGAGGAAAACTTCAATGACTAAAATGTCTTCTCAAGATTTACTGCCACACTCATGCCTTAAGCTAGCAGCTGAGATCACGGCCGCCTATGTGACCAACAATCACATCGCAGCCGCTGATCTGCCAGGCTTGTTCGAGTCCATTCATTGGGCACTCTGCAACCTGGGGCAGCCATCAGACGAACTCCATTCAGCCATCGCAACCACTGAAGTCCCGACTCCTGCACAGATCCGCAGATCGGTCCAGCATGACCACATCATGAGCTTTATTGACGGACGTTTGTACAGGACCCTAAAGCGACATCTCACCGCCCACGGTCTTACGCCTGAGACGTACCGTGCCCGCTACCGCCTGCCCATCGACTACCCAACTGTGGCCCCCAGCTACGCTGAGCAACGCTCGGCGATTGCAAAGGCGATCGGTCTTGGGGTACCGGGGGCACGGAGTGTTCGGCACCCGCAACAAGCCGCAGAATGAGACCCGGAGGCTCACCTTTCGCTCAAACCTAGATCCGGGGGGCCCTCCGATAGCCCGAGAACTCGCATAGGCCGTTGATCACAATTGGGGTCAACCTCGGCATGGCTCAAAGCCATACCTCAGGGAGGGCTACTTTTAAGGGGGGGGAGTCACGTCAACGGTGAGGTCTACGGCGCTACGGTGGCAAAGCACCGCGTGGTTTGTCTCTCAGTTGGTGGGAAGCAGTCTTTCCTCTGGCGGTTAGGTTGCGACGATCAAATGCTTGATGCCGGGGTCGAACGTTTTCGACACGAGTTATCCGGTCAGGTCCTCCATCCCGGAGAGCAGCTGGCCGTTTGCCAACCCCCGCTCTTCGCATGACCGGTGGTGAACGGCGCCCTGAGGTCGGAGCCGGCATCACCCTTCAGGAACTGGCACCGAAGACGGAGCTTGGCTCACCGAGTCGGCCAGTCGCCGGCTGGGAGAAACGCATGTCTGCCGATACCGAGAAGCACCGCGCTCTGCTTGGCGCCCTCAAGGACGCCCAAGGCAAGGGCAACGGTTCATGCGAGAAGGCTGTCACCGCAGCGTTCGAACACGTCTTCGAGCACCTGGGCCGCCTAAATGACTACGTCGCTCGGGGCGGTCCCGAGCGAGGACAGGAACGAGGCAAACCCGAACTAGTACAGAACCATCCCGCCAAATAAGAGGGCCATCAAAAGTATAACCGCTTGCGAGAGCATTGTTACCGAACCTCAATGGTATTGTTTGACGAACAGTAACGCCGCTAATATTGCTTTGCTCCACCGATGCAATTTGCCGTCTCTACAGGAGCACTCCCGTGATTCGGAATCAAGTTGAAGGTCTGGCCGAGGGTTTAGATTGACTTCCCCGTAGCTTGCTTCGTGCAGGCCATGAAAACGTCCGCGACGCTTAAATCGGCATGGGGAGCCATTCCGGCCGCGTCATTCAAGCAGGACACCACATCCTTGCGAGAAGCAGCTCCGTCGGTGGATTCCGCCAGCTGCTTCAGGAGGCGGCCTCGGTCAGCATCTGAGGCTGCGTTCCAGTCACGCAAAGTGTCATGCGGATCCAAGGCTAGGACTGGGGTCGCAAATGATACCAGAGTCAAAATCATTAGGGAGCAAACCGGCACCTTCGAGGTGCCACGACCAATTCCAACCGCATTCATTTTAGCTCGCCTAATTCTGCTGCCTCAAGGGCCTTGAAATCAGTCATTGTTGCGATAATGCAAATCAACAACCATCGTTTCTCGCGAACATCGATCGGTAGTGAGGCGTTACTCGCCCTGAGACTCTCGGGTCAGTGAGCCGGAATTTCAGGCTTGTCCGATCTATCTGTGAAGCCGACCTGCATTGACGATGCGCCTTTCTACCGCACGCCTCGGATTTGTGAGCGCAGATGCAGTGGTCAGGATCCCGGGCGCGGGGAAGGCAAGGTCTGTGGGCTCAAAGTGTCTGTCGCATCCCAACTCGCCCTGATGTGTTGACCAGCACCCTGGAGCAGCCGCGCGAGACTTCGGTCGTTGCAGGATTGACGTCGTTCGGTAATGCGACGAGGCTCCTACCCAGTCGATCTTGCGATCCTGCGATTGCAAGGCCGGGGCGCTGCCGGCATCTGGAGCCCGACGAATCGAAACGCGGCGGGGGCCGACTACCGCACGTCCTACAGCAGATTAACGCGTATTGGGTGCCGAAGCATCCGGCGACAGTCACCCGGCCGTATGCTTTGGAAACCAGTTCCCGTGAAAGCCCGGCGGGATCCGGTGCCCGAGGTGGACGGCGGCGATGGGCGCCGCTTCGAACGCGCGCGCGTCAAGGATGATGAAATCAGTCGTGTCGCTCACGGTGTTGACGACAAGCCCGACGAGCCAGCCCTCGTCTTCGCCAGCCTCCGGCCAGGCCGGTACGAAGACGAACTCTCCCGGGACACTGTCAGGGCCGAATTCGTGCACGTGCCGCTCCCCCGTTGCAAGGTCGTGCTTGTAGATTTGCGTCGCGTCCACAAGCTGCGTGTTGCCGTCGGCGGGGACGGAGCCCGTGTAGACGTACCGGTGAAGTTGTCCGAAACGGCGCTCGTCGATCCGGGGGAACTCCTGTGCCGCGTAATCGATCACCCGACGGTCGACTTGCCCCGTCGCCGGGTCGACGGTCCAGCGTTCCAGCCAGCCCGGTGCGTCGAGGCCGCCGCCGGCCGAGGCGAACACCCTCTCGTAGGCCACGACGTCGAGGACCACGCGCCCGTCAGCGTCGTCGTAGGCGTTGGCGACGTGGAAGGCGAAGCACGGCTCGACCGCGCACCACACGATGTCGGCGGCAGTACCATGCCGCGGGAGCAGGCCGACACGGGCGCCGTGGGCCGGGTTCCAGCGGAACGGGAAGCGGTATCCTGCAAGCACCGCCCGCATTGAGAAGGTGACGGGCAGGTCCAGCACGACGACGAAGCGCGTCGTGATGGCGCAATCGTGGATGCAGGGGCCGTGCGCGACCGAAATCGCTACGTCACGCACAACGCGACCGGCGGGCGAGATGACGACGTGTCGAACGCTGTCCCAGATACGGCCGTCATAGGCGATGGCATGTGTCTCACCGGTCGCCGGGTCGCGATGCGGGTGTCCAGTGAATGAGCCGGCGAGGGTGCCGTCGAACGGATCGTATCGCTGCGTCTCCAAGTCCTCGGACAACAAGACGGGAAAGCTGCCGGCTTCGACTACGGCGAAGGCGCGGTTACCGATCTCGACGACGTTGGTGTTGACGGTGTCGTCGCCGCGTCGCGGCCCCGGGGCAGCGGGCCGGCCGAGCGCTGCGGATGCCGCACGCGAGCCGATCCAGCGGTTGCGGTACCACAAGGCCTTTCCGTCCTCGATGCAGAGACCGTGCACCATGCCGTCGCCCAGGAACCAGTCGTGGCCGCGCGTCGTCGGGCCGGCGGGGTTGGCGCCCATCTTGAGGTAGCGGCCGTCGAGCCCCGCCGGGATCGTCCCGGTCACGCGCAGATCCCGCAGGGTCAGCTCCTCGCGCATTGGCGCATGGACGCCGACCGCGAAGGGGTGCTGCGTCCACGGAAGGCACAGCCGATTGCAGGCCGCCACCAACGCGACCAGGCCCTCGGCGGTGGCACGCAGGCTGGACTCAATCAAGTTCGGCATCTGGTGCTGGCTCGGGGCGATCGGAGGGAGAGCGAGGGCCCTCGCGATCGAGGCGTCCCCATATTCGGGCAAGAATGATAGCTCTGTTCATTTGGGACGACTGGGCGATCTTGTCGGTGATGTATCCAACTCCGTGCGGCCGTGCGACGGGAGTGGATCGCTACGTCGATGGCGCGGCCAGCCAAGCGCCCGGACGCCTCCAGCCGCCGGTCGAATGGCCACCTGCGGGTTTGCCATCGGCAAGCTTTTTCGGCGTGATTGGGTCGGTTCGAGCCTGTCCGCTTTTCCGATCAACTTTCTCCGATGCGGACAGGCCGCTTACGGCCACTTTCGGTCATTCGGGGTAGATCAGACCTCCTGCAAGCGGACCTTCCAAAGGTCCGCAACGGGTCATGAGCAGAGCCTAGATGTTTGGTCCCGCCGTGTGGTGATACGTCCTGATCGCCATCCGCGCCATAACAGACGTACGGCCGACCTACGGCTATCGGCGAGTGACGGCGATCCTGAACCGGAGGCGGCGTGCCACCGGCGAGCCTGCCCTGAACCACAAGCGGGTGTTCGGCCTGATGAAGCGAGACAGCCTGCTCCTCCAGCGCCACACGAGTGGGCGACCCGTGCACGCCCACAAGGGCCGTGTGATCGCCACGGCCTCAAACCAGCGCTGGTCCTCGGATGGGCTGGAGATCGGCTGCTGGAAGCAATGGGGTGAGCTTGGCGTTCGTTAAAATGCCCAAGCGTGACTATGCCCGCGTGCAACCCCGCCCCGACGCCAATACCGTTCTGGATCGGCTTGGCGCTCGGATCACCGACTACAACGAAAACCATCCCCACCGTGGGCTCGGCATGCGCTCGCCGCTTGAGTTCATTCGTGCTCAGACCCCGTTTCATAACGGGCTAAACAGTTTATCGGTTGGGTGAGCGGCGAGCATGGCGGGCGTTGGGAGAGTGTCTGACGCTCACCCAGGAACCTTGATGTGGACGCCCGCCGCCCGCGCGGAGCTCGCGCGCGAGAGCTTGCCCTATGCAACCTGCCTGAGCGATGCCGAGTGGACGGTGCTCGCGCCGCTGCTCCCTGCACCGTCCAACACCGGCCGCCCCTGGCGCTGGCCCGTGCGCGCGATCCTCGACGGCATCCTATACGTGCTGCGCACTGGCTGCGCGTGGCGGCACCTGCCGCTGGACTTCCCGCCTTGGAGCACGGTGCATCGCTGGTTCTTGCGCCTGTCGCAGGCAGGCGTGTTCGAGCGCCTCGCTCACGCCCTCACGATGGCCGATCGGGAGCGGGTCGGACGCGAGGCCAGCCCGACCGGCTGTGTCGTGGATGCGCAAGCCGCGCGCTCGGGTGGCGTGGGGATGGCAGGCGAGCGCGGCTATGATCCAGCCCGGCGGGCCGTCGGGCGCAAACGCCACGCGCTGACCGACACAGACGGCCGCCTGCTCGTGGCTGGGATCTCCACCGCCGACCTTCACGACAGCCACGGCGGCATCGCTCTGTTGCGAGCCTCGCGCGGGCTATTCCCCTTCTTGGCCCACTGCTTCGCTGACCGCGCCTACAGAGGTGAGCGCGTCGGCACGGCCACGACCATCGTGGTCGAGATCGTCGCGGCGGAAGCCGGGCAGAAGGGCTTTGCCGTTCAGCCCAGGCGATGGGTGATCGAGCGGACATTCAGTTGGATCAGCCGCTGCCGCAGGCTCGCGCGCGACCACGAAGCGACCCCGTCCTCCGCTCTCGCCTTCCTCGTGCTCGCCGCGGCCATGATCCTCGTCAGGCGGCTCGCCAGAGCCTTATGAAACGGGGTCTTACGCGTGAGAACCGCATTCTGAAGGCCAAGCGACAGGCTTCCGAGGGGCATCCGGTCCGTCGCACGAGTGCCGAGAAGCGGGCCGCGGTGGAGGCGGTGTTGCGCCAGCCGGGATCTGAGACGTTCTCGTTGCGGCAGATCGCCGAGGCGGCCGGGGTGAGCCACGAGACCGCCCGTAAAGTTCGGACTGCCGTGGGGGCTGTCAAAAATTGACGAAGACGCGGTTCGAGAAAATTGATCCGCTGGATACCCTGGCGGCGGATAAGCCCTCCCTGTCGCTCGACATGCACGAGGAAACCAATCCGGTGATTCGGGAAAAGATCATCCGGCACTGCGTGCCCGAGTACCCGTTCCTGGGCGAGTTGCTGCGAATCTGACGACTCCGATTCAGGAGCGCGTCGGAAGGTGATGGCCGCAACGGGTGGGAAACAGTCCTCGCTGGCGCGGCCGAAAGAAGACCTCGCTTCGCCGTGACCAACGGCAGAGCATGGATCGTCGACCGCGCCCTTCGTTCTTACTGCTGCGCCTCGTGGGCCTTGCGAGCCATCTCGTTGAGGGTCGTCACGGCTTCGTCGAAGCGGCGTTCCACCTCGGCTCGACGCTGGAAGCGGACCCGCTGCACCAGGATCTCACGCGGGGTAGGCTGCTCTTGGAAAAGCGACATCACCTCGTCGATGAAGTCGGCCAGTGGCAGGTATCCCTGGCGTGTCGCCTGTCCCGGGGTGAGGTCGGTCTGCACTGCCGGCGGCACCAGCTCGATGACCTCGACCTTGCCCTTAAGCACCTCGCGCAGCGCGACCGTGTAGCTGTGCAGGGCGGCCTTGGTCGCCGAGTAGGTCGGGGCCGACACGAGAGGCACGAAGGCTAGACCGGAGGTGACGTTCACCAAGGCAGCATCGGGCTGCCGGCCGAGATGGTTGATCAGGCCGTCGGTCAGCCGGATGGGGCCGAGCAGGTTGGTGATGACCGTCGCCTCCGCGTCCGAGAGGTCGCGAGGCTGGTCCAGCGCCTCGGAACGCATGATTCCGGCGTTGTTGATGACCACGTTGAGGGCCGGGTGCTCGGCCGTCACGCGTCGTGCGAAGTCGGCCACGCCCTCGGCGCTGTCGGCATCGAACACGATGGCATGCATGTTCGGACGTCCGGCAATCGTCTGCTGCAGCGCCTCCGTCCGCCTGCCGGCGACGATGACGGCGTTGCCGAGGTCGTGGAAGCGTTGGGCGAGGGCTTGGCCGATGCCGGAGCCGCCGCCGGTGATGAGGATGGTGTTCCCTGACGTCTTCATGTGAGCGACCTGCGTTGTTGTCGCCCATGAAGTTATGGCTCATGCTCTCCGAACCGAAGTAGGCACCGAAAAGATTTATACGCACCAAACGGAGAGTGTCGGATGCGTAGGGCAGAGGCCGATCCACGGATCGAAGCGCGTCGGAAGGAACAGGTCCCGACCGAGACCGACCCGGCCATCGAGGCGTTGGTCCAAGACATTATCGGCAAGGTGGCCGACAAGTGGACCATGCTGATCCTCGAAGCCCTTCACGAGCGTGGCACGCTGCGTTTCACCCAACTCGGCAAGGCGGTCGGCCGCATTAGCCAGAAGATGCTGACCCAGACAGTTCGCCAGATGGAACAGGACGGCTTGGTGCGTCGGACGGTGCACCCGGTGATCCCGCCCCACGTGGACTACGCGCTCACGCCGCTCGGTGAGAGCCTGGGTGCCGCATTCTGCGGTGTGTGGATCTGGGCGGAGACGCACCATGCCGAGATCAAGCGGGCACGCGAGGCTTTCGCGTCGCGAGTGTGACGACGACCCGTCCAGGCGTAACTCGGTCTTACTAAGAGGCTGACCGCAGCTCCCCGGGTCTAGTTAGGGCGCCTGCAAGCGAACCTTCCGAAGGTCTGTGAAGGAGCAAAACCGGACGATGGCCCGCGGTCGAACCTGGTAATCAGGATTCGCGGCGCTTACAAAACCCTCCCGACTCGATGCGGTACGGCAGTTGGGACGGTCTCCGAGCGATATGATTACGACGCAAAAAAGCCCGGCTCAGAAGCCGGGCATGCAAGTTTCGCGAAGCACGAGAGGCTGAAAACACCGGGGTCCGAGACCCCGGCGCTCATTGCGTAAAGCGGATCAGAAGTCGCGCTGGACGCGGAAGCGGACCTGCGACACCGAGTCCTGCGTCGCGGTGCGGACCGCGAAGGTGCCGGCGTTGATTCCGGCGACGTTGGCATAGGCAGTCGGGCTCTTGTCGAGGTCGATCGCCCGGCCGTTCTTCAGGCCGATCTGTGTATAGAAGCCCTCGACGCCGATATCGAGATCCTTCACCGGCGACCAAATCAAGCTCGCACCGGCCACGAACTGGTAGGTGTCGCGCAGCGCCTGGCTAAGCTGATAGAATCGGGTACCCGGTGTGCCGACGGCGTTGGAGCCGAAGGGGTTGCTGCCGGCAATTCCGCTCACGAGATTGTAGATCGCGCCCTGTGCCAGACGGGCGCCCTGCGAGAAGCTCTGCTCGCCGTAGGAGCCGAAGAAGGCCGAGCGCCATTCCGGCGACCAGTAGTGCAGGTACGACGCGACTGCGGTGAAGCTGGTCGAGGTCTGCAGCTGACCAGTGAACGGGTTGACCGTTGCATCCGAGAAGTACTGGGCGAACTTCTGACCCTGGATGGTGGTCGTGCTCTGCGTATAGGAACCGGTGTACGAGGAGTATCCGGTGTAGAGCTGCGCGCCTTCGCCATAGGCGCCCTGCAGGTAGAAGGCATCGCCCGGCGCGATGAACGGCGTGTTGACCTTCAGGCCGCCCTGAACAGCCCAGCCCTGGACGTTGCTGGTGTGTGCCGGGGCGACAATCGGACCCGTGCCGGTGCTGGCAGCCGTCGAAACGTTACCGACGTTCAGCTCATGGGTGGCGGCGGAGAGCTGGGCCGAACCCCAAGCCTGGTCGAGGCGCAGGGCGCCGACGAAGTCGGGCAGACGCGAGCGCTCAATGCTGTCGATGTTGGCGTAACGGCCGGGACCGACGAAGATCGGGGTCGGCTGGTTGGTCACGCCGAAGTTCTGCACGCTGCCGGTGCTGACGGTGGCGGCGATATTGAACGGCGAGAAGATCGGCGTGCGACGGAAGACCGGGTCTTCGATCGAGATCGTGGCGGACAGGCCATTGCCCACAGTCGCCGTGTAGGCGAGCAGGTTGGTGGAGGCGTTGTCCGAACCCGCAGTGGCGCCGGCGATCTCGAAGTCGTGAGCGTAGAAGTCAAAGAACGACGAAGCGCGACCGGCGGTCAGACCCGCGAACTGGATGAACGCTTTGTCGACGTTCGAGAACTGCTGATCGCGGCCGAAGCTGTCGGTGCCGATGCCCGGGTAGGCCTGGCCGATACGCTGCTGGGTGCCGGAGGTGCCGACGCCGGAATAGCCGGTGCGGGCGCCGGCATCGAGGCGCACGAAGGCGCGCAGGGTGCCGTAGGCGGTCTGGGTGCGGGCATCGAGGTTGATACGCATCCGGCCCTGATAGCCGGACGTGTCGCCGGCAGCGCCGGCTTGGCGCGTATAGCTGGTCTGGTAACCACCTTCGAACCGGGCGCGGCCCGAGATGCGCAGGCAGGTGTCAGTGCCGGGGATGTAAAAGAATCCTGCGCCGTAGGCGGAGCAGACGCGAACGTACTCGATCGGCACTGCCTTCTTGACTGGCAGGTCGGCTGCGTGTGCGGCTCCGATCGCGGCGAACGCGGCGGCGGAACCGAGCAGAGAGCTCTTCAAGAGCTTCATAGACATCTCCAAAGCTTCGAGACCCATTGGTACGACTTCGTCCGGTTGATCCGGATCACGTCGCATAGTGCTTTCGGCCTGCATCTGACGGCAGGCTCCTGCGGGCTCTCGCTTGGCGATGCCCCCGTGCAGGTTCACCATGTGGCATCACGTTTCTGCGGGCAACGACGATTCGCCTCTCCGGCCGTGGTTCCTGTGTGATGTTGCTAGCTCGCAACATTCCAGGAAGGCTTTAGCCGGCAACAGCTTGTTCAACGAGCACGCATGCTATCGTAGCGACCAGATATGCTGCAGCTGCGAGCAGTGGTGGCGGCCGGATGATGATAGGCGGCACCGACGTGCAGGTCCTCCTTGGTGTCTGCCGAACGCGTCACCCTCATCGCGCTCAGAACCGAGCTCGGATCCCGACAGGCAGAAAATGAAATTCGCGGATAGGCGACTATGACTGAGGAATATGAAAATCATTCAATTATTGAGAAAAAACAAGTTGTTATCAGACAATACGGCCTATTGGATCCATTGGACTGGGATTCAGATTGCGATGATGAAATTGATCGATCGACCAAACTATGGAATAGTTTAGTCGATATTCATGAAGAGTTTACTCAAAAATATTACGACCTTATCTTAAAGGACGAGAGGCTTAAAACAGCGAAAGCTAACTATGAAAAACTTCAGGAAGAGCGAGCGTCGGTTGTTGCCGTATCAGCGGCCAAGAAGCAGCTTGCGGTAACGCAGAAAGAAGTCTCGAAAAGGATGGCCTCCGAGCTTCGCGATTTAGAGCTGGCTCGCCGAGAGGCGGTGAAAGTTGCCAGACAGAACAGCGGCCTATGGTGGGGGAACTACAACCCGCTCGTTCGAGCCTTCGAGAACGCTCGCAGTGCAGCAGTTCGTGGCGGACACACCATGCGCCGCCGTGCACCCGGCGGGAACAGTCGCATCACCAACACACTGCAAGGGGGCGCCGATGTCGAGCACCTGTTCGATGGCAGCCTGAGTCAGGTGATGATCCGCCCGCCATCGGGACGGGCGTGGTCGGCAGAAAGCCGAGGCGAACGACGGCGGCTCCAACGGACGCGCCTCACGGCGACCGTGTTCGTACAATCCGGCGAGCGCCGCATCGTCACGTGGCCGATGGTGATGCATAGGCCGATCCCCGACGATTGCCGGGTGAAGGAGGTGATCATCACGCGGCGTCGCGTCGGCGAGCGGTGGAAATGGGCAACGAGCTTTATCTGTACGCGCACCGCAGAGCCGGCCGCACCGGTTCCAGTTGGTGCCAAGGCGATCGCCGTGGATATCGGCTGGCGGCGCGTGCCAGAGGGACTTCGCGTTGCGACCGTAGCGTCGGCGGACGGCCTGCCTCGTTTCATCGTTCTCCAGCGGGATCTCATCGATTCGTTCGCCTTCGCCGATGAACTCAGGGAGCGCGTTCGAACAAGCGCGCGGGTCGGACTCGAACTACTGCAAGCAACCGACGCAACCCTGTTTGATCAGCCCTACCAGGATTTGCTGATCGCACTTCAGCAACGACAGGAAGGCCGATTCGCTGCGTTGAAAGAATTCAGCAGGGGGTCATTTTTTACGGCGCAATCCCGGGACGTGCTTGGCGCAGAGATCACTGCGTGGCGAATGGGATATACGAAGCTTGCGACCTGGCTTAGCAATCACCAGAGGAAGGTGGTGGCGCGTCGGATTCATCAGTATCAGAATGCCGCCATCGAGATCCTCGAAGGGGCCTCGACCATCATCATCAACGACGTCAAGTTCGGTGAGATCGCTCGTCGCAGCCCGCCCAGTGATGATGGCGGCTTCTTCCCAAAGCGCGTCAATTATTATCGGGTGGTGGCGGCACCTTCGGAATTTGTCCGCTGCCTTAAATTACAAGCGGCCAAACGCGGCATCCCGTTTGCCAAGACGGAAGCTCAGTCCCCGGTCGGCTGCCCCGAATGTGGATCGACCTCTCGTCGAAGCCGTGCTGATGCCATGCCACAAATCTGCGAAGCCTGCGGCACAAGTTTCGATCAAGACGTCGCAACATGCCGATCTTTGCTGATGCAAGACGGACGTCAATCTTTATCGAAGATGCGCTGAGTGATCCGCTCAGTACATGTTCGATTATGGAATATAGAAGTTTTTGCTACGAAGCGGCAAAACACGCGTGGCTCATGTGTGCCGAAGTGTGGCGAAGCCGTCAAGGCATTGGTGATTCCAGCTCTGCGCTTTCGACGTAGATGGCCTCAACGTCCTGCCTTAGCTGTTGTCCGGAAGCAGTGGCGGCGTAGAAGCTCCAAGGGGGTGCAGTGGCCGATCAGGCGGGGGCCTGAGACGTGGGAAGCGGGCTTTCCGCCATGGTCTTGGCGGTGTTGATGGCGTCGATCAGCAGGGCGGCAAGCTCCTGATACGTCAGTTCGTGGAACACCGTGTTCTTACGACATTTGATGCTCGTGTTGGTGAGCCAGATCGGGGCGAGGGGGAATGGCCCCGGTTCCCGCTTTGATGCAGCCGTGGTGATGTCCTCGTGAAAATGCCGGATACGGTTTGCCAGTTTTGCGAGCCGGGCGTGATCCGAATCATCCTGCGGCGTGAACATCGGCGGGTGCTGTGGGAATAGGTCGCTGAGTGCCGAAAGGCGGGATTGCGCAGCGCTAAGCTGAATTAGGCAATTCTCGAATCGTGCGACGGCAATTGCATGGGTGCTGGTCATGGTTCGGCTCGGAAGCCCCGAGACGTAACCAGCGTCGCAAGGCATGCCTCCCGATATTCGATGATCGCAGGCCCGACATGTCGGATGAAGCTTGCGATCAGAATCATGCTCGCCTTCACGCGCGTATCGTCCGGTGCATTGATTGAGCGGTTGAGGATGAACGACAGGATGTAGTCGTCCATGACCGGCACGTCGGGTGCCGAGAATGCCGTCAGTTCGGACAGGTGCGGCGCAAAGAACGTGTCGAGCGCATAATCGGACCACCGACCCATATCGCCACCAATCGAGATGCTACGGCTTTCCGTCGCCATGGCGAATATACTCCCCCCCGCGAAGCGCTGCGCGTCTCTGCCATCGATTGACGGCAGCACCGTGATTCGACAGGGTCACAGGACCGGGTCACAAACCGGCGGTCGACGGTGATACGGGCTCAATGAAATCAATAGGTTAGGGCGGTTACGGGCGATTCCGTCCCTGGGCACCATCATACCGCTAAGCGGTCGATGATGCGGGTCTGATTTTTCAACGATGACGCAAGGCACTGCAGGCGCGACGGATGGTCGGGCCTGTCCGCGTCGGTTTCGATCTGGCCGCTGATAACGGCACTCGCCGGAAGGCCGCCTGTCGGGGATGATGCGAGCCCACGCCATCCAATGGCGCAGCCGCGAGCCTCGGCGATCGTTCGTCGAAAATCCCGCTCACCGGTGCAGGCAAATTTTTTGGTATACCAACCGAGTGGCATCCCAGGACAAGCTTCGCTACCCTGCCGGCGACGCGGCCTGAGCCGGCCTGTGGAAAGCCCGAACCCGTACGCCATACGGGTACGCCGCAGGATAAGACGAAGACGTACCTTGGGAGTGGAAGCATGCCGCGCAACGTCCTGATCCTGGGAGCCTCGTACGGCTCCCTGCTGGCGACGAAGCTCCTGATGGCCGGGCACAACGTGACCCTGGTCTGCCGCCGGAAGACCGCCGACCTGATCAACCAGGAGGGGACCGAAGTCCGCATCAAGCTGCGGGACGAGCCGAACCACCGCTCGATCCTGTCGCGCGACCTGCCCGGCACCCTGGATGCCGCCCCGCCGGAGGATATCGACCCGTCGCGCTACGATCTGGTCGGCCTCGCCATGCAGGAGCCGCAGTACAACAACCACACGATCCGGGTGCTGATGATCAAGATCGCGGCGGCCAAGCTGCCGTGCCTGTCGATCATGAACATGCCGCCGCTCTCGTATCTCAAGCGGATCCCGGCTTTGGCCGCGATGGACCTCGAGGACGCCTACACCAATGCCGGCGTCTGGGATCGGTTCGAGCCGGGTCTCGTCTCCCTCTGCTCCCCCGACCCGCAGGCCTTCCGTCCGCCGGACGAGGGCGCCAACGTGCTCCACGTCGGCCTGCCGACCAACTTCAAGGCGGCGACCTTCGCGGACGAGGCGCATAACCGCCTGCTGCGCGAGCTGGAGGCGGATATCGACGCCGTGCGCCTCGATGGGCACGACGTGCCGGTGAAGCTCAAGGTGTTCGACTCGCTGTTCGTCCCGCTGGCGAAATGGTCGATGCTGCTCACCGGCAATTACCGCTGCATCACACCGCAGGAGCCGCAATCGATCCGCGACGCCGTGCATGGCGATCTCGCCAAGTCCCGCGCCATCTACGAGCATGTGGATGGCATCGCCCGGCGCCTGGGCGCCGATCCGCAGGATCAGGTGCCCTTCGAGAAATACGCCAAAGCCGCCGAGAGCCTGCTCAAGCCGTCCTCGGCGGCGCGGGCGGTGGCGAACGGCACGCCGTTCATCGAGCGCGTCGACCTGCTGGTGAAGCTGATCTCCCACCAACTCGGTTCGCCTGATGCCGAGATCGACCGCACGGTGGCGATCGTCGACCGCAAGCTCGACGAGCGGGTCATCGAGGGCTGATCGGTCGCCGCGCGGAGTGCCGATCGTGTCCCGCGCCGTCCACCCGGGAATAGTTTGCCGGATACGGTTGTGGCCGGCCCCCGGCACGGGTAGATGCGCCCGCTCGGATGCGGGAGCCAGGGCACATGGATGGGCGATGACGTGGCCGCTCTCCTCCTGGCCCTGGCCACCGAGAATGCGGAGCTGCGCGCGCAACTGGCGGCCGCCCAGGACATGCTGATGGAAACGGCGATCGATGCCGGCCATTTGCACGCCCGGATCGAGGCGGTCCAGGCCGAGCGCGATTCCTGGCGGGCGGAAGCCGAACGGCTGGGCCGGCCCAGCGCCGGTGCCGGTTCACGCTGACGGCAGCAGCATTTTCCGGGATCGTAGCGGCCTGTTTGACCGATGCGTTATCAGGGGCTGCCGTCCGGCGGCGGCCTCGACGGTCAGGCGCTCGATCCCGCCTCGGCAATCCCGAACGGCGCTCAGGTCAGTTACAGGCACGCAAAAGTTGCGATAACATGTATTTTTACTTCTTGAAGTTGTGCAGCCATGCGCTAAACCGGCTCTGATTCCGGTTCGGAACCAGACCCCCGCGATGCCAAAACCCAAGCTTCTCGAATACCGGACTTGCGCGGCGGCGTTCCAGGGAGCGCTGGACGCGCTGGACGTGATCGGTACTTGGTCGTGGGATGCCGCCTCGGACCGCATCCAGGCCGATCTGTTCGTGGCGCTGCTCTTCAACGTTGATCCGGAGGAGGCCGAGGCGGGCCTGCCGCTCGACGCCTTCATCGCCGGCATCCATCCGGAGGATCGGGACCGGGTGCAGGCGCATGTCCGCAGGGGCGGCCGCGACGGCGGGCTCTATGTCATCGAATATCGGGTCTGCTCGGCCGATGGCGTCACCCGCTGGGTTCTGGGCCGGGGCCGCTTCCAGCACGATTACCGAGGGCGGCCGATCAGCGGGCGCGGGATCATCGTGGACATCACCGACGTGCGGATGGGCGAGACCTCAGCCGGCGCCGTCGAGCTGGCTGAGCTTCAAGAGGCCGAGCCGCCGCTGGAGCGCGCGGCTGATCACGCCATGGCGGCCCATCGGGCGATCTGCGAGCTGGACGATCCGGTCCACAAGGCGCGGGTCGACGCACTGCTGCTCGATGTCGGACGCAAGCTCGCCGAGCAGGAACGGCGCAGGCGCCGCTCGCAGATGAACTGAGGCCGGTCCAGGCGGGCGTCAGGCCGGGTCCCGGTCAGTCAGGTGTAAATAGGTCGGGTCGAATTCGGCCGCCGCCTTGAGGCCTTCCCAGTCGTTGACCATCAGGCGCCGGCTGCGCAGCGTGATCAACCCGGCTTCCTTCAGGTCGCGGATCGTCCGGTTGACGTGGACCGGCGTGATCCCGAGGGCATCCGCCAGTTCGGGCTGCGTCATTGGCAGGTCGCAGGACCGATCGGGGGCGAGACCGACGGCGCCCAGCCGCGTGATCAGTTCGCAGAACAGGTGGGCCATGCGGGCATAGGCATCCCGCCGGCCGGTGTTGAGCATCCACTCGCGAACCAGGGCGGCGTCGATCAGCGTCGCGCGCCAGAGGGCATCGCCCAGTCGCGGGTAGGCCCGCAGGAGCGCCCGCACCGCATCATGGTGGACGAAGCCGACCCGGCAGGGGCCGACGGTGCCGATGCTGATGTCGAGGACCTTGAGGTGCAGGCTCTGGATGTCGGGTATGTCGCCGGCGACGTGGTACGCCATGACCTGACGCCTGCCGCCGAGCGTCGATTTGTAGGTACAGGCGATCCCGTCGAACACGGCGAAGCAGCGCGCGGGACGATCTCCCTCGCGCACGATGTCCTGATAGGCCTCGAACTGGGTGATCTGCAGCGGCAAGGCCAGTAGCGCCGCCCGTTCGCCATCCGAGAGGGTGAAGAGGGCTATGCTTTCGATCTTGCGGATGAACGGATGCTTGTCGGTCTGAGAAAGAGATTCCGTCATCGCGCCTCCGGCGGCCAGCGGGCACGCCCGGTCATCCTGCCATCGGCGCTCAAGGCCCGCGCCGATCCCGCGACCTCATAGCAGCCACACTTCACCTCTGCCATGGCGGAATGACTTTTATATACCGATCGAAAATATATATTCACACACAATTTGACGCGATCGAATTAAAGCTCGCTGCGATTATGTTGTCGATGTGAGTGAATGTATAGTGGTGCAACATCCGTCAAGTCTCGATAAAGTATTTTTTGGGGAGAGCCGGCCCGAGCGCACGAAAGCCGCGGATTTTCATCCGGCCCGGCGGTTTGCGCCGCCTGCCGGACCGGCCAGAGGCCCGTCGGCACAGGGCCAAGGCGCCGGCGGGGGCTGGAAATCTTCGGCCCGTCCGCGCACACACGCGGCACGGCGCGGTCGCCGTGCAGCCTGACGGAACGATCCGATGAACACGGCAGATCTCGCCCCGCACGCCCATCAGGTCTTGCGTGAGGCGACCCTGCCCGAATTGCCGAACCATTACCGCGGCAAGGTCCGGGACAATTACGACCTGCCGGATGGCCGGCGCATCCTGATCACCTCCGACCGGATCAGCGCCTTCGACCGGGCGCTCGCCGCGATCCCGTTCAAAGGTCAGGTGCTCACGCAGACCGCGCGCTACTGGTTCGAGCGCACCGCCGATCTCTGCCCGAACCACGTCCTGGCCTATCCGGACCCGAACGTGGTGGTCGGCCGCCGCCTCGAGATTCTGCCCGTGGAGGTGGTGGTGCGCGGCTACCTCGCGGGTACCACCTCGACCTCGGTGCTGACGCGCTACCGGGCCGGCGAGCGGGAAATGTACGGGCATCGCTTTCCGGACGGGATGCGGCCGAACGAGCGCCTGACGCAGGCGATCATCACACCGACCACCAAGGCGTTCGACGGCGGCCACGATGAGCCTCTGACGGAAACCGAGATCCTGGAGCGCAACCTGCTCAGTCCGGAACAGTGGCGGACCGTTTCAGAGGCGGCTTTGGCGCTGTTCGCCCGCGGCCAGGACCTGGCGGCCGAGCGTGGGCTGATCCTGGCGGACACGAAATACGAGTTCGGCACGGATGCGGAAGGCCGTATCGTGCTCGCCGACGAGATCCACACCCCGGACAGCAGCCGCTACTGGTTCGCGCAGAGCTACCCCGAGCGTTTCGAAGCGGGCTCGGCTCCGGAGAGCTTCGACAAGGATTTCGTCCGCAACTGGGTCGTGGCCCGCTGCGATCCCTACAAGGACGCGATCCCCGAGATTCCGGCGGACGTCGTGCTGGAGACCGCCGCGGTCTACATCCGCGCCTACGAGACGATCACCGGCGCGCACTTCACGCTGCCCGATCCGGGCGAGGCGCCGCTCGATCGCGTCCGGCGCAACATCGCCGCCTACCTGGCGGCCGAGCCGATCCGCTGAGGGCGGGACGGCGCTCGGGCGCCGTCCCCTCCCATCCCGTCAGGCGGCCGCCTTGATCGGGGCCGGGGCGGGCGCATCCATGGCCCGCAGGTAGACGTCGAGCAGCGTCTCGTGCTCGTCGCGCTCGTCCTTGTCCTGCTTGCGGATCTTCAGGATCTCCTTGAGGATCTTGACGTCCAGGCCCTCACCCTTGGCCTCGGCGAAGACCTCCTTCTTCGCCTCCATCAGATCCTTGATCTCCTCCTCCAGCCGTTCCACGCGCTCGATGATCGAGCGGATGCGGTCGCCCGCGACGCCCACGGTGTCGGTCATGTCGGTCATGCAAAGCCTCGTCGTATGACGGGCCGTACCTTCGTGGCAGAGGGTAAGCAGGGGGTTAAGGCCGGGATGCGCCGGCGCCGATCCGCGTCTCGATCCACCCGACGATCGCGTCGGCCACCTGATCGCTGTTCGATTCGAGCATCATCATGTGGCCGTTGCCGTGGATGCCGTGCTCGGCCAGCGCCAGCCGGTCGGGCTTGGCGCCCGCCTGGGTGAGGAAGGCCGCCGTGCAATCGTCCATGGTCGCCCGGAACGAGGCTTCCGCGGTCACGATCACGGCCGGCACCTTGGCGAGGTTCGGCAGGGCACGGGCGGGCTCCGCCTGTAGCCAGCAGCGGATCCGGTCCGGAGCAGCCGCGCGCTCGGCCTGGACCACGGTCAGGTCGGTCGGGCTGCTGACCCGCGGCTCGAAATGCAGCGGCACCCGGGTGATCCCGTAGGGACGAGCCCGGGCGTCGCCGACCCGCTCGTACCAGTCGGCGCCGCCCTTGAAGCGGATGTCGAAGAAGGTCGGCCCGTTCGGCTCGACGGCGACATGCGCCTTCACAAGATCCGGCCGCTGGTCCGAGACCGCCCAGCCGAACACGCCGGCCTGCGAGTGGGTCAGCACGATCGCCGGTCCAATCTTTTCGAGAAGTGCGATCAGCGCCGGATCGACCAGCTCCTCGCTCTTCAGGGCGCTCGCGATGTAGGGCACCTGCGAGCGGTAGAATTGGTCGAAGGCGGCATTGCCGCGGACGCCCGGCCCGCCGGGCCACTGGGTATGGAGCTTCGCCTGCGGGTAGAGTTCGGACCGCTCCTGCCCGGTGAACACCGTCTCCAGATCCTCGGCGGGCAGGCGCGCGTAGGGTCCGTATGTCTCCGCGTCGCCGCCCGAACGGCCCCGCCCGACCTGATCGACCACGTAGACCGCAAACCCCTCGGCGGCGAAGCGGTCGGCCCAGCCGGGCCGCCCGTCAGGCGTGCCCAGGAAATTGGTTCCGGTCTGCGCCGTGCCGTGAACCATCACGACCGGATAGGGTTGTGTGACCCGCGCTGGGGCGCGGTATTCCACGAACATCTGCCCGAGGGCGGTGGTCCGGCCGTTCGCCGTCTCGTAGTGGCCGCCGACGAAGAAGTAGCCGGCAAGCTGCGTCGGCTTGAACGGCCCGACCTCTTCGGCTCGGGCGAAGCCCGCCCCGAGGCAGAACAGCGTCAGCGCGCCGGCAGCGGCGGTCTTGAGCATGATATCCTCCCGCGGACGTCTGGCGCGTCCAACTGGGAGTATATCGGCGACACAATGCCAGGCGGTCCACCCGAACCCCCGGTCTGCGGGTTTCAGGCATGGGCGAAGCGGCGCTTTTTCCCGAGCGCCTCCTCCACGGTGCCTGCGCCGTCGAGGTAGCCGTGCACCTTGGGGTTCGGCATGATCAGCGAGCCGACGAAGGCCACCGCCATCAGCACGGTCACGTACCAGAAGAACGTGCTCTCCATGCCGTTGTCCTTGAACCACAGGGCGACGAACTCGGCGGTGCCGCCGAACATGGCATTGGCCAGAGCGTAGGACAGGCCCACCCCCAGCGCGCGCACGTTGGTGGGGAACAGCTCGGCTTTCACGATGCCGCTGATGCCGGTGTAGAACGACACCACGGCGAGACCGAGGGTAATCAGCGCGAAGGCCAGGTAGGGATCCTTGTTGGTCCCCAGAGCGGTCATCAGCGGTACCACCATCAGCGTGCCGAGGCCGCTATAGAGCAGCATGTTAGCCTTGCGCCCGATCTTGTCGGACAGCGCACCGAACAGCGGCTGGATCGCCATGTAGACGAACAGCACCACGGTCATCACCTGCGACGCCGACGTCTTCGGCATGCCAGCGGTGTTGACCAGATACTTCTGCATGTAGGTCGTGAACGTGTAGAAGCTCAAGGATCCGCCGGCCGTGTAAGCAAGGACGACGCAGAACGCCCGCCAGTGCTTGAACAGCTCGGCGAAGGTGCCGGCAGTCTCCTTGTCGCCGGCTTCCTTGGTCTCGGCGAGCGAGCGTCGCAGGTAGAGCGCGACCACCGCCAGTCCGGCGCCTATGAAGAACGGGATGCGCCAGCCCCAGGCCGACAGCTCAGGGGCGGTCATCACGGTCTGGAGCAGCACCAGGACGAGCGAGGCGAGCAGCTGGCCGCCGATCAGCGTGACGTACTGGAACGAGGCGAAGAATCCCCGCTTCCCCTTGATCGCCACCTCGCTCATGTAGGTGGCCGAGGTGCCGTACTCGCCGCCCACCGACAGGCCCTGGAGCATGCGCGCGAGCAGCAACAGCACGGGCGCCAGCGTGCCGACATGCTCGTAGGTTGGCAGGATGCCGATCAGGAGCGAGCCGAAGCACATCATCAGCACCGACACGACCATCGAGGTCCGGCGCCCGACCCGGTCGGCGATACGCCCGAACAACCAGCCGCCCACGGGGCGCATGAAGAAGCCCACCGCGAAGATGCCGGCGGTCTGGAGGAGCTGGCTGGTGGAATCGCCCTTCGGGAAGAAGGCGGGCGCGAAGTAGAGCGCAAAAAACGCGTAGCAGTAGAAATCGTACCACTCGACCAGGTTGCCCGAGGACGAGCCGACGATCGCCCAGATGCGACGGCGGCGGTCCGCCGCGTCGTCGGCGGCGCTCGGCGCGATACCGATCGTATCGTCCCTCAAGGCGGACATGGCGTCTCCGTCTCACGGCTCATCGGCCGGTAACAGCCGGCCTATTCTTCGATAAGCGCGACGTTACAGGCGACGATCGTGATCGCAAGTCCGTGATCGGACTTTGACCGGGACAGCGGCTGCCTGTGTCACTTCTCACCGGCCTCTATCGGCAGGGCGGGACGGAACGGTTTCGCGCGGGACCCCGTTGCGGCCCGGCACGGGTGCCGAGGGCGCCTCAACCACAACGGGACGAAATGCCATGACGCGGATCTTCAGGGACACGGTGGCGGCCGCCATTCTCATCGTCGGCGCGGCAACGGCCTTTGCGCAGGGCGGCCCGGGTGGCGGCGGTGGTCCGGCCGCCGGCGGCGGTGGCGCGGGCGGCGGTGCCGGCCCGGCGGCGGGCGGCGGAGCGGGACCGGGCGGGGCAGGCGGCGGCGGAATGCGCGGCGGTGCCGAGGGCGGCGGGATGCGTGGTGGCGGCGCCGAGCCCGGCGGTCCGGCCTCGCGCGGTGCCGAGGGTCCCGGCCGGCCCGGACCGGCCGGCGGTACTCCCGGCGAGCGCAACGGTGCTGCCGACAGGAACGGGCCGAGTGGCAATCCCGGCGCAGCTGAGCGGGGCGGCCGCGACGGCGGCCCGGCCGAGCAGCGCGGTGGACGCGACGAGACCGGTCCGGGCCAGCGCGGCGACCGCGGCGGACGTGACGAGTCCGGCCCCGGCCAGCGCGGCGATCGCGGCGCGCCGGGTGATCGCGGCGATCGGGGTGGTCGCGACGGTGCCCGGGGCGACCGGGGCGGCGGGTCGGCCCGCGGCGCGGTCAACCGGCTCGACACCCGCCAGCGCACCGAGTTCCGCGGCTCGATCACCCGGCTCGGCGTCTCGCCGCTCCGCGACGTCGCGTTCGGGCTCGCAGTCGGCTCCGCGATTCCGCGCTCCGTCAGCCTGCACCGGCTGCCGCCCGCGATCGTCGAGATCGTGCCGGAATACGAGGGCTACGATTTCATCCTGGTGCGCGACGACATCGTGATCATCGATCCCGACACCTACGAGATCGTGGACGTAATCCCGGCCTGATCCTCAAGCGGAAAGCCGCGCCGCCACGACAGGCGGCGCGGCGGTTAGGGAGTCCACCGCGACGGTCAAGACAATCCCATGATCCTTCCGTCGCCAGGTGGATCGCGGCAAGACGAGCGCGCGCGTCGAAGCGTGGAAGGATTTGTCAGACAGCGGATGCATTGTGAAGTTTTTTCTGCGACAACTGACGGTCGATCGATCATCAAGTGCAGGCGATGTGCGGGTCAGTGAGCAGCGGTGGGAACCATTGCATTCTACTTGACGCACAATGCGCTGAACAGTCGATCAATCGTGAGTTGTTCAGAGGCAGCGTATGTCGGGACCAGATTTCAAAGCGGCTGAACTGGTGCGTGTGTCGCGTCCGCGACTCGGTGTTTCCGGTCGCGCCATGCTCATGATCCTTGTTGTCGTGTGCGCCGGCTTCGGGGGGAGTTCCGCCTACCTCTACGCCACACAATCCTCTGCACTGCGGGACAATCTCCACGCCACCATGTCGAGCCTGAGTGCCGCATCGGCGCGGAGTGTCGGCAACTGGTTGCGCGGCAAGCTCGAACTGACGCAGCTCATGGCCCAGCAGATCGCAGCCGTCGGAGCAGGGCCGAAGGCGGACGACGTGCTCGGTCTGCCGCTGGCGCGCGAGGTCTTCTTCAGCGCCTATCTCGGCCGTCCGGACGGCTTCTACACGGAGATGCCCAAGACGGAGCTGCCCGCCGGTTACGATCCGCGTGAGCGTCCCTGGTACAAGGATGCGCTTGCGGCGGGACAGGCGGTTTTGACCGAGCCCTACACCTCGGCCGGAACGGATATCGTCACCATCACCGCGACGGGTCCGATCTTCGGCGAGAACCGGGCGATCCTCGGTGTGATCGGCGGCGATTTTGACAGCGCCGCCCTGACTCGGATGATCGCGGAGGTCGCAACCGGTGACAAAAGCTACGCCTACCTGGTCTCGGGCACCGGAACCGTGCTGGTCCACCCGCGGGCGGAGCTGATCGGCAAGCCGCTGTCGGACCTGTTGTCCGGGCCGCTCCCGAAGATCGGCGGCACCCTGGCCGAGACCCGCGAGGGCGACCGGGCGACCTTCACGGTGTTCGCCCGCGTCCCGAACCTGCCGGCCTCGCTCGACTGGTACGTGGCGCTCTCGGTCGACAGCGCCACGGCGCTGGCCCCGACCGCCGCTCTGGCGCGGGACTTGGCGGTGGCCACGCTTCTCGTGCTGCTTGTCCTCGCGATCGTGATCGGCCGGCTGATGACCATCACCGTGTCGCGTCCGCTGAACCGGCTGGTCGGCGCCCTGCAGCGCATGAGCCAGGGCGCGATCGATGCCGAGATCGCGGAGGCGTGGCGCAACGACGAGATCGGCATGGTCGGCCGCGCCGTGGAGGGCATCAAGGCGCTGGTCGCGCGGAAGGCAGCGGAGCAGGCCGAGGCGAAGCGCCAGGCCGACGAGGCCGCTGCAGCCGAGCGCAAGCACGCCATGATTGCGCTGGCGGATGGGTTCGAGCGGGCCGTGGGCGCGATCGTCGGCATGGTCGCGTCCTCGGCGACACAACTCCAAGGGACCGCCCAGACACTGACGGCGACCGCGACCCAGGCCGCGGCGCAATCCACCAGCGTCGCGGCGGCGGCCGAGGAGGCCGCCTCCAATGTCCGCACCGTCGCGGCGGCCGCGGAACAGCTGGGCAGCAGCGTGCAGGAGATCGCCGGGCAGGTCGGAGGCTCCGCGAGCCTCGCCCGAGCCGCGGTTGGCGAGGCGGACCAGACCGGCCGGCTCGTGCAGGAACTCGCCCAGGCGGTGTCCAAGATCGGCGACGCGGTCGGGTTGATCTCCAGCATCGCGGCGCAGACCAACCTTTTGGCCCTGAACGCGACGATCGAGGCGGCCCGGGCGGGTGAGGCGGGCCGCGGCTTTGCCGTCGTTGCCTCCGAAGTGAAGGAACTCGCCGCGCAGACCGCCAGGGCAACGGAAGAGATCACCGGCCTGATCGGCCGGATCCAGGGCTCGACCGACCACGCCGCGCAGGCGATCGGCGGGATCGTGACCCGCATCCGCGACATCAACGATGTGACCGGTGCGGTTGCGGCGGCGG
The DNA here is from genome assembly GCF_022829515.1 of Methylobacterium sp. J-048. Taxonomy (GTDB): domain Bacteria; phylum Pseudomonadota; class Alphaproteobacteria; order Rhizobiales; family Beijerinckiaceae; genus Methylobacterium. The sequence continues at coordinate 36,272 of NZ_JAKSYL010000124.1, read as the reverse complement.
TGGAGGAGCAGGGTGCGGCGACCCAGGAGATCGTCCGCAACGTCAGTCAGGCGGCGACCGGGACCGATCAGGTGACCGCTAACATCACCGGCGTCGCCGAATCCGCCGAGCAAACCGGCCACGCGGCCCATCAGGTCCTGGACGCGGCCTCCACGCTGTCGCAGCAATCGGCGCAGCTCAACACGGAGGTCGCCCGGTTTCTGAACACGGTCCGGGCCGCCTGAACGGTGTCGATCCCGGTTCGGTCTACGGTCCAGGCATCATTGTTTGAGTGTCGGCGGCTATCCGACGAAGGAAGGCTGCCGAATTCTTTGCGTGGCCATGGCGAACGACCGAAGTCAAAATTCCTCGTTCGCTGCGGTCAAAATGTAAATCCTGTGGTGAGTCATGTTTATTTGTCCTCGTCGCGATAAGAAATGGTTCGATATTCTATGTCGAGATCGAAGAGTAGATAGATCAATGCGCATAATGTCCGAAGCCTGCGGGTGCTGATATTGGACAAGGCGTGCATCGACGCCATCGTTGCTGGACGTCGGATCGGGAAAGCGCGACCGTTGCGGCGGTAAGAGTCGTCTTTTCCTGATTCGAGGAGAGCTGCGTGTCAGACTTTGGCGAGGCGTCCGAGCCGGCGGCCGTGCAGCATCCGCGCCTCGGCGTCGCCGGTCGCGCGACGCTCCTGATCCTCGGGATCGTCTGCGCCGTCTTCGTCGCCTGCTCCGCGTATATCTATCACGCCCAAGCCGCCGCCCTGCGAGGCAACGTGGCGCTCACTATGACGAACCTGAGCGCCTCGGCGGCGCAGAGTGTCGGCAACTGGCTGCGCGGCAAGCTCGATCTGACGCAGCTGATCGCGCAGGAGATCGTCGCCGTGGGGGCCGGCCCGGAGGCGGATCGCGTTCTCGGCGCCCCCATCGCGCGCGACGCCTTCCTTCTGAGTTCCTTCGGCCGCACGGACGGGTTCTACACCAAGATGCCGAAGGGCGAGATCGCGCCCGGATACGATCCGCGTCAGCGCCCCTGGTACAAGGGCGCGGAGGCCGCGAAGGGCGCGTTCTTGACCGAGCCGTATGTTGCGGCAAGCACCCGGAAGCTCACGATCACCTCCGCGGCTCCGGTGGTGGACGAGACCGGGACGTTCCTCGGCGCGGTCGGGAGCGATTTCGATTCCGGCGTGCTCGCCCAAATGATCAGCAGCGTGGCCACCGGCGGGAACGGCTATGCCTACTTGGTGTCCGGTTCCGGCAAGGTGCTGATCCATCCGCGCACGGAGCTGATCGGCAAGCCGCTGGCGGACCTGCTGGCCGGGCCGCTGCCGAAGATCGGCGAGCACGTCGCCGAGACCCGGGAGGGCGACCGCGCGACGCTGACAGTCTTCGCACGGATCCCCAACCTGCCGGCCTCGCTTGACTGGTACATCGCGCTCTCGGTCGACAGCGCCGCAGCCTACGCGCCGGTCGAGAGTCTGGCCCTCATGCTGGCGGTGGCCACGCTGATCGCATTGCTGGTGCTCGGCATCGTGGTCGGCCGGCTGATGACGATTACGGTGTCACGTCCGTTGAACCGCCTGGTCGGGGCGCTGCAGCGCATGAGCCGGGGCGCGATCGATGCCGAGATCGCCGAGGCCCGGCGCAGCGACGAGATCGGCATGGTCGGCCGGGCGGTGGAGAGCATCAAGGCCCTGGTCGCCCGGAAGGCCCGCGACGAGGCCGAGGCGCGGCGCCTGGCCGACGCGGCCGCCGCGGCCGAGCGCAAGCGCACGATGATCGCCCTGGCCGACGGCTTCGAGCGGGCGGTGGGCAGCATCGTCGGCATGGTGTCGTCGTCGGCGACCGAACTCGAGGCCACGGCGCAGACGCTGACGGCGAGTGCGACCCAGGCGGCGGCGCAATCGACCAGCGTTGCGGCAGCGGCCGAAGAGGCCTCCACCAACGTCCGGACCGTGGCCGCAGCCGCTCAGCAACTCGGCAGCAGCGTGCGGGAGATCGCCGGGCAGGTCGAGGGCTCGGCGAGCCTTGCCCAGGCGGCCGTCGGCGAGGCGGACCAGACCGGCCAACTGGTGCAGGAGCTGGCCCAGGCCGTGTCCAGGATCGGCGACACGGTAGGGCTGATCTCCAGCATCGCGTCCCAGACCAACCTTCTCGCCTTGAACGCGACGATCGAGGCGGCCCGCGCGGGCGAGGCGGGGCGCGGCTTCGCCGTCGTCGCTTCCGAGGTGAAGGAACTCGCCGCACAGACCGCCAAAGCCACGGAAGAGATTACCGGTCTGATCGGCCGGATCCAGGGCTCGACCGACCAGGCCGCCCAGGCGATCGGCGGGATCGTGACGCGGATCCGCGACATCAACCACGTGACCGGCGCGGTGGCGGCGGCGGTGGAACAGCAGGGCGCGGCGACCCAGGAAATCGTGCGCAATGTCGGCCAGGCGGCCGGCGGGACGGACGAGGTCACCACCAACATCACCGGGGTCGCCGGCGCGGCCGAGCAGACCGGAGCGGCGGCCCATCAGGTCCTGGCCGCGGCCTCCGAACTGTCGCGGCAATCGGCGCAGCTCACCCAGGAAGTCGCCGGGTTCCTGCACACCGTCCGGGCCGCCTGAGCCGGGATCGTCAGCGCCCGCCGTCGAGCAGCTTCGAGACCACGCGGGCGGTGTAGTCGACCATCGGCACGATGCGGGCGTAGTTCAGCCGCGTCGGGCCGATCACCCCGACCACGCCGACGATCTTCTGCGATCCGTCCCGGAACGGCGCGGCGATCAGCGAGGAGCCCGAGAGTGAGAACAGCTTGTTCTCCGAGCCGATGAAGATCCGCACGCCCTCGCCGCCCTCGGCGCGGGCCAGAAGATCGATCACGTCCTTCTGGGTCTCCAGGTCGTTGAACAGCAGGCGGATGCGTTCGAGATCCTCGACGGCGCGCAGGTCTTCGAGCAGGTTCGCCTGCCCGCGCACGATCAGCTGACGGGCCTCGCTCGGGCCGACCGGGGTCGCCAGGCCGGCATCGACCAGGCGCTCGGTCAGCGCGTCGAGTTCCCGCTTCATCGCGGTGCGTCCGGCCTCGATCTCGGCCCGCAGGGTCCCGAGGGTGCGGCCCTGCAGCCGGGCGTTGAGGAAGTTCGTCGCCTCCTGCAGCGCACCGGCGGGCAGGCCCGGCGGCAGGTCGACCAGACGGTTCTCCACCGAGCCGTCATCCGAGACCAGCACCACCAGGGCGCGGGCCGGATCGAGCCGAACGAACTCGATATGTTTCAGGTGCACGTTCGCCTTCGTGGTCAGCACCACGCCGGCTCCTCGGGAGATGCCCGACAGCATGGTCGAGGCCGCGGCCAGGGCCGAATCGAAGGTGTGCCCGGAGGCGGCGGCGCGCATCTCCGCCTCGATCCGGGCCTGTTCCTCCTGGCCGACATCGCCGAGTTCGAGCATGGCGTCGACGAAGAAACGCAGGCCGAGTTCGGTCGGCAGGCGGCCGGCCGAGGTGTGGGGTGCGAAGATCAGGCCGGAATGCTCCAGATCCGCCATCACGTTGCGGATCGAGGCCGGCGACAGCGCCATCGGCAGGATGCGCGCCAGATTGCGCGATCCCACCGGCTCGCCGGTGGTGAGATAACTCTCCACGATCTGCCGGAAGATCTCGCGGGCGCGCTCGTTGAGGGCGGCGAGAGCCTGCATCGAGGGGTCTTGCGGGAAGTGGGTGTTCGGGTCGGTCACGCGGTCATCCTGTCGTCCGATCATGTCCGCCCGGTGTCCGGGGATCAATCCGTCCGGCGATGCTTGCCCGCGCCGGCCCAGCGGCCTAAGAGCCCGGCCCTCACTCTCTCACCAGAAAGGGCCCGCCATGAGGCCTTCGAAGCGCGCCGCCGACGAGCTGCGGCCCGTGACCCTGGAGCGCGCGGTCTCGCGCTATGCCGAGGGCTCGTGCCTGGTCAGCTTCGGCAACACCCGCGTGCTCTGCACCGCCTCCCTCGAGGAGCGCGGGCCGCCCTGGCTGCGCGGCTCCGGCAAAGGCTGGGTCACAGCGGAGTATGCCATGCTGCCGCGGGCGACGCACGACCGGACCCGGCGTGAGATCAATTCCGGCAAGCCCTCCGGCCGGACCCAGGAGATCCAGCGCCTGATCGGTCGCTCGCTCCGGGCGGTGACGAATCTCCCCGCCATCGGCGAGCGGCAGGTGACGGTCGATTGCGACGTGATCCAGGCCGACGGCGGCACCCGCACCGCCGCGATCACGGGCGCCTGGGTCGCCCTCCACGATTGCTTCGCCTGGATGCGCACCCGCTCGATCATCTCGGTAGACCCGCTGCGCGATCACGTCGCGGCGGTCTCCTGCGGCCTGTACAAGGGCAATCTGGTGCTCGACCTCGATTACGCCGAGGATTCGGCGGCCGAGACCGACGCCAACTTCGTGCTGACCGGCAAGGGCGGCATCGTCGAGGTGCAGGGTACCGCCGAGACGGAGCCCTTTACCGAAGCGCAGCTGCTGGAATTGCTGCGTCTCGCCCGGGCCGGCACCGACCGGCTGGTGGCGCTCCAGAAGGAGGCGATCGCGTGAGCGTAGAGCCGAGCGGCCACCGCAAGCTCAGCGGCAAGGTGGTCATCGCAACCCACAACGCGGGCAAGCTCGCGGAAATGCGCGAGCTTTTGGCGCCGTTCGGGATCGAGGCGGTCTCGGCCGGCGAGCTCGGGCTGCCCGAGCCCGACGAGACCGGCACGATGTTCTCCGAGAACGCCGCCATCAAGGCGCATGCCGCCGCGAAGGCGACCGGGCTTCCAGCCTTCGCGGATGATTCCGGCCTCTGCGTCGATGCCCTCGACGGCGCCCCGGGGATCTTCTCCGCCCGTTGGGCCGGGCCGGCCAAGGACTTTTCCGGCGCGATGGCGCGGATCTTTTCGGAGCTGGAGCAGCGTCGGGCGAGCGACCGGACGGCGCATTTCGTCTCCGCCCTCGTACTCGCCTGGCCGGACGGCCACACCGAGCTGTTCGAGGGCCGCGTGTTCGGCACCCTCGTTCCGCCGCGCGGCGATGCCGGCTTCGGCTACGACCCGATCTTCCAGCCGGACGGCCATGCCCGGACCTTCGGCGAGATGAGCGCCGAGGAGAAGCACGGGGTCGATTGGCAGAAAGGGGAGGGGCTGTCGCACCGGGCCCGGGCCTTCGTGCTCCTGAGCCGCGCCTGCCTGGCGCCGGAATCCTGATTGCCAAACCGGGCCGGCACGCTCACATCCCGAAGATCATGACTTCGACCGGCCCGGACCATCCGACCCGCGACGCGGGCTTCGGGATCTACCTGCACTGGCCCTTCTGCGCCGCGAAGTGCCCGTATTGCGACTTCAACAGCCACGTCCGGCATGGGGGCGTGGACCAGCCGCGCTACCTCGACGCCTTCCGGGCCGAGATCGCCCACAACGCCGCCCGCACGCCGGGCCGCACCGTCACCAGCATCTTTCTCGGCGGCGGCACGCCCTCGCTGATGGATCCCGCAACGGTGGCGGGCCTGCTCGACGCGGTTGCCGGCCATTGGGCGATCGCGCCCGACGTCGAGATCACCCTGGAGGCCAACCCGTCGAGCGTCGAAGCCGGCCGCTTCCGCGGCTACCGGGCCGCCGGGGTCAATCGCGTTTCGCTGGGCGTGCAGGCTTTCGACGACGCCTCGTTGAAAAAGCTCGGCCGGCTGCACAATGCCGAGGAGGCGCTTGCCGCGATCGGCATCGCGCAAGGTGTGTTCGACCGAACCTCGTTCGACCTGATCTACGCCCGTCCCGACCAGACGCCGGACCTCTGGCGCGCCGAATTGACCCAGGCGCTGGCGTGGGCTGCCGAGCATCTGTCGCTTTACCAGCTCACCATCGAGCCCGGGACGCCGTTTCACGGGCTGGCTGCCGCCGGCAAGCTGGTGACGCCGGACGACGAGACCGGCCGTGTCTTCTACGACGTGACCCAGGAGGTCTGCGGACGGGCGGGCCTGCCGTCCTACGAGATCTCCAACCACGCGCGGCCCGGCGCCGAATCCCGGCACAACCTGCTCTATTGGCGCTACGGTGAATATGCCGGCATCGGCCCCGGAGCGCATGGCCGGCTGGTCGCACCGGATGGACGGCTCGGTACCGTCACCGAGCGCGCCCCGGAGGCGTGGCTCGCCCGGGTCGAGCGTGACGGCCACGGCATTGCCGAGACTGAGGTGATCTCGGGCGCCGATCAGGCCGACGAATTCCTGGTGATGGGCCTGCGGCTCGCCGAGGGGATCGATCCCGGGCGCTACGCCGCCCTGAAGGGCCGGCCGCTCAACGGCAACCGCATCGGCATGCTGGTCGGCGACGGCTTGCTGCACCGCTTGCCCGGCGGGCGGATCGCCGCGACGCCGCGCGGGGCGCCGGTGCTCAACGCCCTGATCGCCGAGCTGGCCGCCTGATCAGGTGCCAGGCTTCGAGAGGACGCGCGGCGCCGGGCTGACCACGGTCGCGGCGTTGTTGCGGATCTCGTAGACGGCGAGCGCCCGCTCGCTCAGGCCCTCCGGCCGAAATCGAAACGTGCCGTCGGTGCCGGCGAAGCCCGACGCGTTGGTGAGCGTTGTCTCGGCGAAGCGCTGCGAGCCGTATTGCCGCGTCAGCGCCGCCGACAGCATCACCGCGTCGTAGGCCAGCGAGGCGACCCGCGGCGGCGCCGCGCCGAACCGGGCCTGATACCGGCCGCTGAAACTGGAGAAGCCGTTCCGGTCGGGCGAGGCGAACCGTCCACCCTGGAGCGCCGGCAGCGCGAACAGGGCCGGCTCGCTCCACAGGGCAGTGCCGATCGGCCGGATCCGGGCGGGGTTGTAGCCGGCCTTGGTCAGGGCCGCGGCGACCGCGGGCATGGCCTCGGCGGTCTCCGGGATGAACAGCGCGTCGGCCGTGGCGCCGGCCCCGGTGATGACCCGGGCCAGCCGCTCGACCGCCGGTCCCGGTGCCCCAGGCGCATAGCGCTCCACCGCCGCCACCCGGGCGCCCTTGCGGGCCACCGCCTCGCGGAACTCGGCCTCGACGGCGTTGCCGTAGGCGGTCTCCGGGATCAGAGCCGCGAAGGAGCGCTTTCCGTCCGCGACGGATTCGTCGACGATCCGGTCGACCTCCGGCTGCGGCAGGAAGCTCAGGAGATAGACGCCCCGGGCCGCCACCGAGGCGTCCGTCGAGAAGCCGATCACAGGCTTGCCCGCGGCCTTGGCCGGCACGGCGGCGGCCTGGACGTTGGCGGCGAAGACGGGGCCGAGCACGATGTCGGCGCCTTGCTTGAGGGCGTCCTGGGTCGCGTCCCGGGCCCCGTCCGGGCTGCCACGGTCGTCCTCGACCAGGACCGTCAGGTCCGGCTGCTGCGCCTCGTCGTAGGCGAGCTGCGCCGCGTTGCGCATCGCGCTGCCGACCGCCACGCCGGTGCCGGTGAGTGGCAGGACCAGCGCGACTTTCACGGCGCCGGAGCCGATGCGGTTGCCGCCCGAAGCGGCCGGGGTCAGAGGCGTGCCGGGCGTTGCGGCAGATGGGGCGGGTGCGCCGCCCAGCGGCACTTCGGCCGGTGGCGACAGCTCGGCTCGGGGCGGGGACGCGCGCCGGGCGGCGCGTCCATCCCCGAATCCGCCGACACAGCCGCCAAGCGCGAGGGCGCTGAGGGCGGCGGTCAGGGCGGCGACACGCATGAGACGGTTCCGCCGACACTTCGGACGCGCCATGGCGCGGTCTCCTTCGGGCAGGTCCGGACAACCTGACCGGGTAGTTTTCAAATGTAAACGCGCCGGTGCCGACTTGCCCCCGGGTCTCGACGAGCGGCCGCGACGCGAGGCGAGGAGTGTGGCAAGATCGCCCGCGATGACACGCCGATTCGATGCCCCGGGGTCCCCGATCTCAAGCAAGCTCACGTCCACCTCACCCGCCCAAAAGACTGGCGCGGACCGCCCGCGGAACACCACCTTCACGGCGTTCGGGCTCGCCAGCGAGACGGAGCCGCTAGCGCCGGGGCTGCACATCGTGGCGACGCCGATCGGCAACCTGCGCGACATCACCATCCGGGCGCTCGCGACGCTGGCGGCGGCCGATGCCGTGCTGGCCGAGGATACCCGCGTGACCCGGACGCTGCTGGCGCATTACGGCATCACCACGCCCCTGCTCGCTTATCACGAGCACTCGAACGAGGCCGTGCGCGACCGGATGGTAGCGCGGCTCCAGGCCGGCGAGGCCTTGGCCCTGGTCTCCGATGCCGGCACGCCGCTGGTTTCGGACCCCGGCTACAAGCTGGTCCAGGCTGCGATCGAGGCCGGGATCGCGATCACGCCGGTCCCGGGGCCATCCGCGGTGATGACCGCGCTCGTCGCCGCCGGCCTGCCGACCGACCGGTTCTTCTTCGAGGGGTTCCTGCCCCAGAAGGCCGGGGCAAGGCGCAACCGGCTCGAGGCGCTGATCCAGGTGCCGGGCACGTTGGTGCTGTTCGAGTCGCCCCATCGCCTCCCGGAAATGCTGGCCGACGCCGCCGCGGTGCTGGGCGCCGACCGTCCGGCCGCCGTGACCCGGGAACTGACCAAGTTCTACGAGACGATCCGCCGGGACACGCTGGGCTCCTTAAGCGAGCGGTTCGGCCAGGAGGGCGCCCCCAAAGGCGAGATCGTCGTCATCATCGGCGCCGCCACGAGCCCCGACCGTCCGGTCGAGGGGGATGCGGCCCTCGACACGCTGATCCGCACCGCGCTGGAGCGGCACTCGATCAAGGATGCGGCGAGCCTTGTCGCGGACGAGACCGGGCAGCCGCGCCGCGCCATCTATGCCCGGGCCCTGGTGCTGGCCCGGGACAACCAGGGTTGAACGGAACCGTGCCGGACCAAGCCTTGCGCCGCCGCGCCGCCCATCTGCGCGGCCATCGGGCCGAGCGGCTGGCGATGGCGGCCCTTCTCTTGAAGGGCTACTGGCCGATCGGGCGCCGTGTGAGCTTCGCCGGCGGCGAGATCGACCTGATCGTCCGCCGGCCCCGCACTATCGTGTTCGTCGAAGTGAAGGCGCGATCCAGGCTGGACGAGGCCCGCGTGGCGATCGACGCGGCCAAGCGGCGGCGCTTCTCCCGTGCCGTGAGGGCCTGGGTCGGCCGCAATCCCTGGTGCGCAGGCATGACCCTGCGAGCCGACGCCGTGTTCATCGGCCCCGGCGAATGGCCGGCGCATCTGCCGGACGTCTTCACCATCGAAGGATTATAGGAGCGGGTCAGCCCCGGGCGGCGCGGATCGCGCCGATCAGCGTGCGCTTGAGGTCGGCCTGGCTGAACGGCTTCTGGACCACCGGCCGGTCGCGGAACGGCTCGCGGATGCCGGCGCCGCCGTATCCCGTCGAGAAGACGAGCGGCAGGTCGCGCTGCACGATCGCCTCGGCCACCGGGTAGATCGGTTCCCCGGCGACGTTCACGTCGAGGATCGCGATCTCGAACGTCTCCTGCGAGGCCATTTCGAGGGCGGTCGACAGACGTGCTGCCGGGCCGACAACGGCACAGCCGAAATCGAGCAGCATGTCCTCGAGCAGCATCGAGATCGCCGCTTCATCTTCGACGACGAGCACGCGGACGCCGTTCAGGATGTCATCGTTGGGGTCAGCAGTCACGCCGGGCCGTCTTCCCTTCGATCGCCCCCGTCGCCGGGGACCTTGCCGTGCACATGGTTCGCCTCGCGCGGCGCTGGGAAGCGCCGAGGCGGCGTCGCCAGGCGGTCCGCGAGACCACCCGTGGCGTCGCCTGGAATACCGGACGTGTCAAGCGTTCCCTCGCCGTTCCCGAAGCCAACACCGCGCCGATGTTAACCGGCGATACATTTTTGTCGGCTTTCGGACGGGGATGGCGCGCGACCTCGCCTCAGTCGTCCTTGAACGACACTTTCGCCCCGCGGGTCACGTGCGCCGCGAGGTCGCGAGCGTTCCAGTTGGTGAGCCGGATGCAGCCATGGGACTCGGTCTTGCCGACTTTTTCCGGCTCGGGCGTCCCATGGATGCCGTAGCTCGGGATCGCCAGATCGATCCAGACCAGCCCGACCGGGTTGTTCGGCCCCGGCTTGATCGAGAACTTCTGCTTGGTCTTTACGCCCTTGAACGCGTATTTCGGGTTGTAGGTGTAGTCCGGATCGAAGGCGACGCCCTTCACCTTGGTCTCGCCACTCGGCGCCGGCTTCTCGGTGCTGCCGATCGAGGCCGGGTAATAGCCGAGCAGCTTGCCGTCGGATCCGAAGGCCCGGACGTCGCGGCTGGTCTTGTCCACCTCGATCCGCTCGACCTTGGGTTCCTGAGGCAGGTCCTTGCCCTTGGGCTTGTCCGTGCCCATCGGATCGACGGCCGCCACGGTGATCGATGTGCCGGCCTTGTCGAGGGGCTTGCCCGGATTGAGCGCGCTGACGAGGTCGCGGCTCATGTGGAAGCGCTCGGCCAGCATCTCCCGCGGGTTGGTGTAGCCCAGAGCCTTGAGGTCGGCCTGAGCCTCCATCTTGGGCGGAATTTTTTCGACATAGGGGCCGGAGGCATCGGCCTCGGTGAGCGCGTAGTCGGAGACCGCCGGCTTATCGCTCGTGGCCTGGAGCTTGTCCCAAAGTTCGGGGGTCAGGTCCTGGGTGGCGGGCAGACCCTGGGCCACCGCGAAGGCCGAGAGCGCGCGCTGGTAGTTCTCGCCCCTCAGGCCGTCGATAGCGCCGGGGAAGAACCGCGCCCGGTCGAGCAGCACCTGCGCCTTCACGATGAGCGCGTCGGACTTGTCGTCGGATTTCTTGGCGCTCCCGGCCTTCTTGCCGGACTTCTTGGTCTCGGCCTTCTTCTGGTCCGGCTTGTCGGCCTCCGGCGCCTTGAAGGTTGCGGCGTTGATAGCCTCGGCCGTCAGAGCCGGCGCCTTGTCGGACTCCGCCAGCGCGCCTGACGTCGCGAGTCCTAACGCCAGCAGAGCCGCGCAAACCGGCCGCGTGGATCCCTGCATCATCGCCGTCGAACGCTCCAGGAGCAGGCGTGCTCCGGTCGCACAAGTATCGAGCCGGCTTGAACGTTCCGCCGCCACGGCAACGCTACTCACAGAGGCGGTGGCCGGCGTTGCGCTCCCGGTCGTCCAAGTGAAAATGGTTGGCATGGGCCGCGTTGGTGCCGGGGCCGAGCACCGTGCGGAAGAACCCGCAGGCCTTGCCGCGGACCGACGCCAAGAATTCCGCGTCCTCGGACCCAGACGGCATCGCCTTGACCGGGATGCTGGCGCGACCGGCGAACGAAAAACCCATCACGTCGATAGCGGCCGCGAAGGCGTGGTCGCTGAGCTTGGCATCGACATCGTGGTTCTGGCCCCGGCAGACATAGGTTCCGCCAAGTTCAAGCCCGGTGAGCGGATGCTTGAGCGTCCGGTCGGCGGCGACCTGAACCTCGGTGGCCCAGCGCGCGAAGGATTCCGCGACCTGACACGTGAGGGTCGCGCCTCCGGGGAGGGCGATTCCGTCGGCAAGCTTAGTGATCTTCAGCGGCAGTGGCGCCGTGCATTGGCCTTCGGCGATGGCCGGCAGCGGCTCGAACTCGACGCCGAGGCGCTTCAGACGGGTCCGACAGGCGGTATCGTCCGGGGGGGCGACCTTGAGGGCCACCGCCGCCTCACCGGACAGTTCCGGCGGTCGCTCAGGCGGCGTCGGGGGCGGCGTCGGGATCTCGGGTTTTTGCGCTTCCGCGGCGTTGTCCTTAGCCGGCGGCGTCAGCTCCGCGGGCCGGACCGGCGGTGTCGGCATCGCGGATTCGGAGGGCGGTGCGGGCTTCTGCTCCGCCGGCTGGGCCGGCTTCAGCTCGCTCGGCCGCTCCGGCGGAAGCGGCGGCGGCACGGGGACAGCCGGAGGAACCTCGGCAGCCGAGCCGGGGGCGGATGCCAGCGCCCAGAGTCCGAGGGCGAGGGCGCGTGGGGCCAAAAAAATCGTCGGTCGGCGGAGCGGCATGGAACCTCGAAGCGCGGACGCGGGCCGTGTGGAAACGAACGGAACCGCATTCGGATCGCACCGGCCCGGTTGACGGGGCTGCCGAACGGGCCTCTGTCTTCCATCAAGCGGCCGCGGATCCCTTCCAGCGGCCCGGATGACGGGCCAACTCACCCGTCGGACCGACACACGATCGAGGACCGAATGCCGGATGTCGCCGATGCCGGGCTACCGAGCCTGCCGCAGGACAACCCCTTCCGCGACGCGCAGTGGAGCACGCCCTACGGCCTGCCGCCGTTCGAGCGCATCCAGCCGGAGCATTACCTGCCGGCCTTCGACGCGGCGCTTTCGGCCCACAATGGCGAGATCCAGGGGATCGCGTCCGACACGTCGCCCGCGACCTTCGCCAACACCGTCGCCGCGATGGAGCGGGCCGGCCAGGCGCTCGAACGGGTGGCCGGCGTCTTTTACAACCTGACCGGCAGCCATACGAACCCGGAGCTGCAGGCGATCGAGCGGGCGATCGGCCCGAAGCTCTCCCGGCACGGCAGCGCCATCTACCTGAACCCGCAGCTCTGGGCGCGCATCTCGGCGGTCGATGCCGAGGCGGAGGGCCTCGGATCCGAGGAGCGCCGGGTGCTCGACCGTTACCGCATCCGTTTCCGCCGGGCCGGCGCCGATCTCGGCCCGGACGACAAGGGGCGTATCGCCGAGATCGCCGCCCGGATGTCGGAGCTCGGCACCCAGTTCAGCCAGAACCTGCTGGCCGACGAGAGCAGCTTCACCCTGCCGCTGACCGGCGAGGACGATCTCGCCGGTCTGCCGCCGTTCCTGCGCGCCGCCGCCGAGAGCGCCGCTCGTGAGCGCGGGCTGGAAGGCCATGTCATCACCCTGTCGCGCTCGCTGATCGAGCCATTCCTGGTGTTCTCGACCCGGCGCGACTTGCGCGAGAAGGCCTACGCGGCCTGGACCCGGCGCGGCGAGAACGGTGGCGCCACCGACAACCGGGCGATCATTGTGGAGATGGTCGGGCTGCGCGCCGAGCACGCGCGGCTCCTTGGCTTTGACAGCTTCGCGCATTTCAAGCTCGACGACACGATGGCGGCGAGCCCCGACGCCGCCATGGAGCTGCTGCGCGACGTCTGGACACCGGCCCGGGCGCGGGCGGGCGAGGAGCGCGAGCGGCTCCAGGCGCTGGTCCAGCAGGATGGCCACAATTTCGCGCTCCAGGCGCATGATTGGCGCCACTACACCGAGAAGCTGCGGCGGGCCGAGCACGACCTCGACGAGAGCGAGGTCAAGGCGTACCTGCCCCTCGACCGGATGATCCAGGCAGCGTTCGACACGGCTTCGCGCCTGTTCGGCCTGACCTTCGAGGAACTGTCCGACGTGCCGCGCTACCATCCGGACGTGCGCGTCTGGCGGGTCGGCAACCCGGACGGGTCTGAGGTCGGCCTGTTCCTGGGCGATTACTTCGCCCGGTCCTCGAAGCGCTCCGGCGCCTGGATGAGCGCGTTCCGCTCGCAGGAGCGCCTGAACGGCACGGTCACGCCGGTCATCGTCAACGTGATGAACTTCGCCAAGGCCCCCGCCGGCGAGAGCGCGCTCCTGTCCTTCGACGACGCCCGCACCCTGTTCCACGAGTTCGGCCACGCCCTGCACGGGCTCCTGTCGGACGTGACCTACCCGCTACTCTCCGGGACCTCGGTGTCGCGCGACTTCGTCGAGTTGCCGTCGCAGCTCTACGAGCATTGGCTGGAGCAGCCGGAGGTTCTGCAGGCTCATGCCCGCCACCACCGCACTGGCGAGCCGATGCCCGATGCGCTGCTGCGCAAGCTGCTCGCGGCGCGGACCTTTAACCAGGGCTTCGCCACGGTGGAATACACCGCCTCGGCGATCGTCGACATGACCCTGCACCTCTCGGCGGGCGGTGAATCCGGCCTCGACGTGCCGGCCTTCGAGGCCGATGCCCTGCAGCGGATCGGCATGCCGGCCGAGATCAGCATGCGCCACCGGACGCCGCACTTCGCCCACATCTTCTCGGGGGACGGCTACGCGGCCGGCTACTACAGCTATCTCTGGTCCGAGGTGCTGGACGCCGACGCCTTCGACGCCTTCCGGGAGGCCGGCGACATCTTCGACCCTGAGACGGCCAAGCGCCTGCGCACCTTCGTGTACGGCGCCGGCAATTTACGCGACCCGCGGGACGCCTACACGGCCTTCCGCGGCCGCATGCCGAGCATCGCGCCGCTGCTGAAGAAGCGGGGGCTCGCGGCCTGACCCGAGGGTGGCCGGTAAGGGTTTCGTAAACAAACGTCCTTAACGAACGCTTGCAGAGATACCTTGCAGGTGGAGTTGGGGGCGATGACGACGATGGAAGCCAAGCCGGCCCTCTCTCCCGACGAACTGCTCAAGGCCGTCGTGGCGGGCAAGGCGGAATCGAAGCCGGAGCCCGTCCCTGCGCCGGCGGCGCCGCGCTTCGCCATCCCGGCGTTGGCCGGGATCGACCTGCGGCGCTACGCGATTCCGGGTGCCGCCCTCGCGGTCGGGCTCGTGCTCGGGGCCGGCGTCGCCGCCCGTTCCGGGTCCGGCGGCGTGCCGAGCGATGCCGTCGTGGCGCTGAGCGCCACCGTGGATGCCGGACGGACCGAGACCGCCCGGCTCGGCGCCGACATCGCCCAGCTCCATCAGGTGCTCGCCGACCTGCGCGCCGCCACCGACACCGCCCGCAAGGAAGCCGGGACCCGAAGCAGTGCGCTGGGCGAACGCCTCACGCAGCTCGACAAGAGCTTGAACGCCAAGACGGCCGCCTTGGGCGAGCGTTTCGAACAGGTCGAGCGCGAGCAGAGCGGACGGATCGCCAATCTCGCCGCGCAGCTTGAACGCCGTACAGCCGCCGCGCCGGTAGCCAAGGCCGAGCCGACGCAGACCGGGAGCCTGGCGGAGACACGGACCCTCGACGCGAAGGTCACGGACGCGAAGATCCCCGATGCGAAGGCTGGGGAAGCGAAAGCCGCAGATGCGAAGCCGAAGCCCGCCGCACCCGAGAAGCCGCCGGTGATCGAGGGCTGGGCGGTCCGCGACGTTTATGACGGCGCTGCGATCCTGGAGAACCGCCGCCGTCGCATCGTCGAGGTCGGGCCGGGCGACACGCTGCCGGGCGTCGGACGGGTCGACAGCGTCGAACGCCGCGGCCGGGAATGGGTGGTGGTGACCCGGCAGGGCCTGATCACGCCGCAGCCCTGGTAAAGCGACTCAGCGCCCGTGGAACGCGGCCGAGGCGAGTTCGTCGCTCTGGGTCGGAAAGCGCGGCTCGAGGGTCAGCGGGTCGGCCAGCGCCGCGGCGCGTTCGGCGCGTTGGCGGCCATGACGCAGGGCGCGGGTCTGTGCCGCGCGGGTCGGGTGCAGGATCGCGGCGAGGAGCGCCTGGCCCTCGAACGCGCTGTCCAGGTTCGTGGCTTCGAAGACGGGCATGGCCGGCCTGCTTGAGTGCGCCCCGGTCATCCGCCGATGGCGGTGATCCGGCTCGCATCCCGAATAACGGGGATCGCGTGGACGGGTTCCGCTAAGCTTTCGCGGCGAAACCACTTTTTTACGATCGTTCAGGAACGGCCCGAAAACAGTGCGGCGGCACACATCGCGCCGGCCCGAACCCCGTCCCGAAAGGTGACTTGCAGCTTTCGGGACCGGGGTCTCGTCAGACGAACTGGTTGAGCCCCGGGATCGACCCGATGATCGGGCCCATCGCGTCCTCGCCGACCTTCTCGCGGCCGAAGGCGAACAGCTCCTGTCCAAGGGGCTGCATCTGACCCATGGGCACGCCGGCCGCCATCAGCTTCTGGCCGAGCGCCATGACGCCGCCGCCGCCCATCATGCCGCCCAGCATGCCCATGAGGCCGCCGCCGCCGCTCTCGCCGGCATTCGCGTCGGCCACCAGCGTCTCGGAGCCGGGCAAAGCGGCCAGGAGCTGGCCGACCTCGGCCGCAGGCCCCTCCTTCTGCAGGAAGGCCAGGATGTGGCCGATCGCCGTCTGTGCGGTCGCGGCGTCGAGCCCGGTGCGGGCGGTGACGCGGGCGAGCAATTCTTCCATGGTTCTGATCTCTTTGACGCTGATCTCTTCGGAACGTTTCCAGACGTCCTTCGACTCTGAGGCGCCGGAAATCAAGCGCGGGTCCCGACTTCGTGGGGAAACCGCGCCGCGGGCGGTGTTATCGGCGCCGGACCTGTAATCCTCGGGTCGGGCCTTGCGACTCGCTGCGCGCCATGGCCTCGTAGGCGGCGAAGCAGGACGGGACTAAGGTCCCGTCCGGGCCGTACCGCCGTGGCGATTCTTGCGACTATCGCGGGGCCTCCGGCGGATCGACCGCACGCGCATTGGGAGACACGGGTGAGCGATCTCAAGACTCTCCGCGGCCTGTCCGGCTTGAGCCCGGAGCCCGCGAGCCTGAAGAAGGCCGCGCTGATCCTCATCGATATCCAGAACACCTATCGTGACGGGGTTCTGCGCCTGTCCGGCGTCGAGCCGGCGGTGGCGCAGGCGAAAATCCTGCTGCGGCGGGCGCGAGAGGCGGAGACGCCGGTGATCCATATCCGGCACAATGCCGGGCCGGGCTCGCCCTTCGATATCACGGCGGCGAGCGGGCAGATCTCCGAGGAGGTCGCGCCGCAGGACGGCGAGGCGGTGATCACCAAGGCCTTCCCCAGCGCCTTCGTGGGCACGGATCTGGAAGAGCGGCTTAAGCGCGCCGGGGTGACCGACCTGATCCTGGCCGGCTTCATGACCCATATGTGCGTCAACTCGACGGCCCGCTCGGCCTTCAACCTCGGCTTCCAGCCCACCGTGATCGCCTCCGCCACCGCCACGCGCGATCTCCCGGGTCCCGACGGCACGGTGGTGCCGGCGGCGCATCTCCAGGCGGCCAGCCTCGCGGCGCTCGGTGACCTGTTCGCCGTGATCGCCGGCGATGTCGACGCGGTCCGCGCCTAGAACTGCGCCCCCGACGGCCGGCCCGCCACGTCGGACATGCGTGCATTGCACCATGTGGCTGCCGGCAGCGGAACATCACCGGCGGCCATGCGGTTCGGATCCGAAAATGCGGAGTGCCGGACCATGCGCATCGAGAACGTCGCCGATCTGATCGCCGAGACCCTCCAAGAGGCGGGCGTCGCGCGCATCTACGGGGTGGTGGGCGACAGCCTGAACGGGATCACCGAGGCCCTGCGCGCCCGCGGGACAATCGACTGGATCCACACCCGCCACGAGGAGGCGGCGGCCTTCGCGGCGAGCGCGGAGGCGCAGGTCACCGGCAAGCTCGCGGTCTGCGCAGGCTCCTGCGGCCCCGGCAACCTCCACCTGATCAACGGCCTCTACGACGCGCATCGCAGCCGGACCCCGGTCCTGGCGATCGCCGCCCAGATCCCCTCGGCCGAGATCGGCTCCGGGTATTTCCAGGAGACGCGGCCGACCGAGCTGTTCCGCGAGTGCAGTCATTACTGCGAATTGGTCTCCGACCCGTCGCAGATGCCGTTCGTGCTGGAGAACGCGATCCGCGCCGCCGTGGGGGAGGGGGGCGTCGCCGTCATCGTCATCCCGGGTGACGTGGCGCTTCGCGATGCCCCGAAGCGTGCGCTCACGCCCCATGCCGGACTGATCCCGGCGAAGCCCGTCGTCCGACCGGCCGATTCAGAGCTCGACGCCCTCGCGGCGCTGCTCAATGCCGGCAAGCGCGTGACGCTGCTGTGCGGGCGCGGCTGCGCCGGTGCCCATTCCGAGCTGCTCCAGCTGGCCGAGGCGCTGAAGAGCCCGATCGTGCACGCCCTCGGCGGCAAGGAATATGTCGAGTTCGACAACCCCTACGATGTCGGCATGACCGGGCTGATCGGCTACGCGTCCGGCTACGCCGCCATGATGGCCTGCGACACCCTGCTGATGCTGGGCACGGGCTTTCCCTACAAGCAGTTCTACCCGCAGGACGCCAAGATCGCCCAGGTCGACCTGCGCCCCTCCGAGCTGGGACGCCGCTGTCGCATCGAGCACGGCCTCGTCGGCGATGTCGGCGCGACGATCCGGGCGCTGCTGCCGCGCCTGAAGCCGAAGGCCGATCGGTCGTTCCTCGATGCCAGCCTGAAGCATTACGCCAAGGCCCGGGCCGGCCTCGACGAACTCGCCACCGGCAAGCCCGGCGGCCCGCTCCACCCGCAGTATCTCGCGAAGACGATCAGCGAGGCGGCCGCGGACGACGCGATCTTCACCGCCGATGTCGGCACGCCGACGATCTGGGCGGCACGCTACCTGGCGATGAACGGCAAGCGGCGCCTGCTCGGCTCCTGGGTCCACGGCTCCATGGCCAACGCCCTGTCGCACGGCATCGGCGCGCAGGCCGCGGAGCCGAACCGACAGGTGATTGCGCTCTGCGGCGATGGCGGCTTCGCCATGCTGATGGGCGACTTCCTGACGCTCCGCCAGCACCGCCTGCCGCTGAAGGTCGTGGTGTTCAACAACGGCACCCTCGGCTTCGTCGAGCTGGAGATGAAGGCGGCGGGCTATCTCGAGACCGGCGTCGCCCTCGACAACCCGGACTTCGCCGCGATGTCGCGGGCGGCCGGCATCTTCGCCCTGCGGGTCGAGGACCCAGCCGAGCTGCCCGGCGCCATGCGCGAGTTCCTGGCCTTCGACGGCCCCTCTCTGCTGGATGTCCGCACCGCCCGGAACGAGCTGTCGATGCCGCCCAAGATCGACGGCCAGCAGGTGAAGGGCTTCAGCCTCTACGTCCTGCGGGCCGTGATGGATGGGCGCGGTGACGCAGTTCTCGACCTCGCCAAAACCAACCTCATCCGGTAGACCTCACCGGGTAATCTAGATCCGTTCCAGTGCAATGGCGCGGGCGATCCAGGGAGGTTCCGGACCATGCGGGTCGGCCTGTTCGTGCCGTGCTACGTCGACGCCTTCGAGCCGGAAGTCGGGATCGCCACGCTGGAATTGCTGGAGCGGGTCGGCTGCACGGTGGAATACCCGTTCGACCAGACCTGCTGCGGCCAGCCCATGGCCAATACCGGCTGCCACGCCGAGGCCGCCGCCACCGAAGCGCTGTTCGTCAAGAATTTTTCCGGCTTCGACTACGTGGTGGCGCCCTCGGGCTCCTGTGTGCACCAAGTGCGTGAGCACCTGACCGCGATTCCGCAGACGGATGAGGTCAAGAAGGTCCGCGCCAGCACCTACGAGCTGGTCGAGTTCCTGCACGACGTGCTCAAGATCGAGGCGCTGCCCTGGGCCGAGTTCCCGCACAAGGTCGCCTATCACGGCAATTGCAACGCGCTGCGGGGCATCCACCACGCCCGGCCGTCCGAGATCGTGAAGCCGTACTTCTCAAAGCCCCTCGACCTGCTGCGCCTGGTGAAGGGCGTCGAGCTGGTGGACCTTGCCCGGCCGGACGAGTGCTGCGGCTTCGGCGGCACCTTCTCGGTGTTCGAGCCCGCGGTCTCGGCCAAGATGGGCTACGACAAGGTCGCCGATCAGAACCGGGCGGGGGCGCAATACGTGGTCTCGGCGGATTCCTCGTGCCTGATGCACCAGAAGGGCTGCGCCGAGCGCCTCGGGCTGCCGCTCAGGTACATCCACATCGCGCAAGTGCTGAACGGAGCCGCTGCATGAGCGTCGAGGATTTGAACCCGCGCGCCCGCGACGGCGTCATCCACCCCGAGGTCCGCGCTGCCGACGACGAGAGCGAGCGCGGCCAGGACGGCGGCCGCCTCCAGCACGCCGAGGCCGCCACCAAGCCGATCCGCGCCCCGCAGACCCGCGAGCCGCAGCCCCGGGGCGCGAAGATCCGCGGCGACCGCCCGATCGACCAGGCCGAGGCCGCCGAGCGGTTTCTCGCCGCGCCGCTGCACCAGGCCGCCCATGACGAGCGCCTGTGGGACCTGCGCAAGAAGCGCGACGTCTCGGCCCACGGCATTCCCGAATGGGAGGAGCTGCGCGAGCTGGCCTCCGCCATCAAGGCGCACACGCTCACGCATCTCGACCGGTATCTCGAGCAGTTCGAAGCCGCCGCGAAGGCCAACGGCGTGCAGGTCCACTGGGCCGCTGACGGCGCCGACCACAACCGCATCGTCCTGGAGATCCTGCGCAGCCGCGGCGCCAAGACCCTGGTGAAGTCGAAGTCGATGCTCACCGAGGAGTGCGGCTTTCGCCATCACATGGCGGCGAACGGCATCGAGATCATCGAGACCGATCTCGGCGAGCGCATCCAGCAGCTCGACAACGAGGAGCCGAGCCATATCGTGGCGCCGGCCGTCCACAAGACCCGCATGGACGTGGCCGAAGTCTTCGCCAAGACGCTCGGCACCGACCCGGACAACGACGACGCGCACTACCTCGCCGAGAGCCAGCGCGAGACGACCCGGCCCTACATCCTGAAGGCCGATGCCGGCATGACCGGCTGCAACTTCGCCATCGCGGAGACCGGCACGGTCGTCACCTGCACCAACGAGGGCAATGCCGACCTGTCCGGCAATGTCCCGCCGCTGCAGATCCATTCGATCGGCATCGAGAAGATCATCCCGAAGGTCGAGCACCTCGGGGTGTTCATCCGGCTGCTGTCGCGCTCGGCTCTGGGCTCGCCGATCACCCAGTACACCTCGCATTTCCGCAAACCGCGGACTGGCACAGACATGCACATCGTGCTGGTCGATAACGGCCGCTCGGCCCGGCTCGGCCTGGAGGAGTTCTGGACCTCGCTGAAATGCATCCGCTGCGGCGCCTGCATGAACACCTGCCCGGTCTACCGGCGCTCAGGTGGCCTCTCCTACGGAGCGACCTATTCGGGCCCGATCGGGCTGATCATCGACCCGACCTTCAACAAGCGGAAATACTCGACCCTGCCGTTCTCCTCGACGATGAACGGCTCGTGCACCAACGTCTGCCCGGTGAAGATCAACATCCACGAGCAGATCTTTGCCTGGCGCAAGGTGCTGGTCGAGGAGCATCACATCCCGGCGCTCAAGCAGGGGATGATGAAGGCCGCGGGCGCGGTCCTGTCCAGGCCGGCCGCCTACCGGGCGGCGATCGGCGCCGCGGATTCGGCGCTGAAAGTCCTGCCGCGCTTCGCGGTCTACAACCCGCTCAACACCTGGGGGAAGAAGCGCGAGATGCCGGACGCGCCGCGTCAGACCTTCCATGCTTGGTACAAGCAGAACCGGATGCAGAAGCCGGCAAAGGACGCCGCCCGATGAGCGCCCGCGAGGGTATCCTGGCGGCGCTGAAGGCCAACCGCCCGGCGGGCGATTACCCGTTGCCGGTTGTGCCGACCTTCATGCCGCTCGTTGGCGACGATCTGGTCGAGGAGTTCGGCGAGCGGCTGAAAAAGATGGGCGGCCGGATCGCCGACGGCCGCACCGGCGAGCCGCTGGCGGGTGTGCGCGAGCGGCTGGAGGAATCCAAGGTGATCGCCTCCGCGGTCCCGGAGATCGACGGCAACCGCGACTTGCGGGCGGTGCGCTATCCGCAGGAGGTCGAGGATGTCGATGTCGCGGTGGTGCGCGCGGTGTTCGGCATCGCCGAGACCGGCTCGGTGCTGTTCACCGAAGGCGAACTGATCGTGAACGCGGTGGCCTATCTCGCCCAGCACCTGATCGTGCTGCTCGATCCCGCCGACATCCTGCCCAACGTGCAGGCGGCCTATAAGCGACCCGAGTTCGGCCGCTCCGCCTACGCGGTGCTGCATACGGGGCCTTCAGCCACCGCCGATATCGAGGGCGTGCTGATCCACGGGGCGCAGGGCGTGCGCTCGCTCACCGTGCTGCTGCTGCCGCGCTGACCGGGAGCTCGCGATCGGGCGCGCCGCTTGCTTGGGCGGAGATCATCTCGTCGCCCGGCAAGGAGATCCGATGCGTTATACCCTCGGTTGCAGCCTGTCCTACAATATTCTCTCGGACACGACCTTCATCTTCAACCTGGAGGTCGCAAAGCTGAGGAGCGTCGAGATCCTCAGCGAGAGCCTGGTGCTCACGCCGAACCTCAAGCGCGACCTCTACACCACCCCCGACCTGCTGAACCGCTATCTCGGCGTCAACGTGCCGATGGGCCAGTTCGCGCTCGAGTATAATGCGGAGGTGGATCTGACCGTCCACCGGGCCGATCCGGCGACGATCAACGAGACCCCGATCGGGACGCTGCCCCTCGACATCCTGCCGTTCCTGCTGCCGAGCCGGTTCGTTTCCTCCGACCGGCTGACCCCCTTCGCGCAGGCCGAGTTCGGCGCGCTGCCCAAGGGCCACAGCCGCGTCAACGAGATCTGCAACTGGATCCACGACCACATCACCTACCAGCCCGGCACCAGCGACGGCGAGACCACGGCGGACGAGTCGCTGCTGAAGCGGGCCGGCGTCTGCCGCGACTTCGCGCATATCGGCACGGCGTTCTGCCGGGCGCTCGGGATCCCGGCCCGGTTCGTGAGCTGCTACGCCCACGGCCTCGTGCCGAGCGACTTCCACGCGGTGTTCGAGGCCTATCTCGACGGGCGCTGGTGGCTGTTCGACGCCACCCGGCAAGCCGATCTCGACGGGCTGGTCCGGATCGGCGTCGGGCGTGACGCTGCCGAGATCGCGTTCTCGACGCCGTTCGGCAACATGCAGCCGGTCAACCAGCAGGTCCGGATCCAGCGCACGGACGGGCAGGGCAGCCCGATGCCCCGCACGGTCGACGCGATCTCCACGGAGGTGCCCGCGCCGAATGCCGGCGCCGCCTGACCGGACAGCCTCACCGGATCACGCTATCCTGTGATCCTCGGAAGCAGGGACGGGGTGAAACCGCATGGCCTACCGCCACGTCGTCGGCCCACGCACCCACGTCTTCGCCGACCTCGCCACGCTGATGGCCAAGGCGACCCCGGTCCGCTCCGGCGACCGGCTCGCCGGCATCGCGGCTGAATCCGCCGAGGAGAACGCGGCGGCACGCTGGTGCCTCGCCGAGGTTCCGTTGTCCGAGATCCTGGCGCGGCCGCTGATCCCGTATGAGGTCGACGACGTCACCCGGCTGATCCTCGACACGCACGACGCCGCCGCCTTCAAAGAAATAAGCCACCTGACGGTCGGCGATTTCCGCGAGTTCCTGCTGACCGCCACCCCGGATGTGCTCACCCGGATCGCCCCCGGCGTCACGCCGGAGATCGCGGCGGCGGTCTCAAAAATCATGCGCAACCAGGACCTGATCTCGGTGGCGCGCAAGGTCCGCGTGGTCACCCGCTTCCGCAACACGATCGGGCTGGCCGGTACTCTGGCGGTGCGGTTGCAGCCGAACCACCCCACCGACGATCCGAAGGGGATCACCGCGGCGATCCTCGACGGGCTCATCCTCGGCTGCGGTGACGCGGTGATCGGCATCAACCCGGCCTCGGATTCGGTCCAGGCGCTCGGCGACCTGCTGCACCTCCTCGACGGGCTGATCCGGAAGCATGCTATTCCCACGCAGGCCTGCGTGCTGACCCACGTCACCACCACGCTCGCCGCCATGGAGCGCGGCCTGCCGGTCGACCTCGTGTTCCAGTCGGTCGCCGGTACCGAGAAGGCCAATGCCGGCTTCGGGGTGACGCTCGCCTTGCTCAAGGAGGCCCACGAGGCGGCCCTGGCGCTCAAGCGCGGCCCGCTCGGCGACAACTGCATGTATTTCGAGACCGGCCAGGGCTCGGCGCTCTCGGCGGATGCTCATCACGGCATCGACCAGCAGACCCTGGAAGCGCGAGCCTACGCGGTGGCCCGGCCGTTCAGGCCGCTCTTGGTCAACACCGTCGTGGGCTTCATCGGGCCCGAATACCTCTACGACGGCAAGGAGATCATCCGGGCCGGGCTGGAGGACCATTTCTGCGGCAAGCTGATGGGCGTGCCGCTGGGCGTCGACGTCTGCTACACCAACCACGCCGAGGCCGATCAGGACGACATGGACACGCTGCTGACGCTGCTCGGCGCGGCCGGCTGCACCTACATCATGGGCGTCCCGGGCGCCGACGACGTGATGCTCAATTACCAATCCACGTCGTTCCACGATTCCCTCTACCTGCGCGAGGTTTTGGGCCTGAAGCGGGCTCCGGAATTCGAGGCCTGGCTGTACGGCATCGGCCTGACCGACGCGGCCGGCGCCCTGCTGCCGGGATCGGGCGCGCCACTCCTGACCGCCGCGCCGGACCTCGCCGCGTGAGCGACCCCCGGGAGATCTGGGCGCGGCTCGCCGGGCTGACGCCGGCCCGGATCGGCCTCGGCCGCGCCGGCAGCGGCCTGCCGACCCGGGAGGTGCTGCGCTTCGGCCTCGACCACGCCCAAGCCCGGGACGCCGTGCACGCGCCCATCGATGCGGAGGCGCTGGCGGGCGCCATCGCCGATCTCGGCTTCGCCACGATCCCGGTCGCCTCGAAGGCTCCCGACCGGGCCACCTACCTGCGCCGGCCCGATCTGGGACGCCGCCTCAACCCGGAAGACCTCGCCAAGCTCCAGGCTGCGGCGGAGCCCGCCGACCTCGCCCTGGTGGTGGCCGACGGGCTCTCGGCCCGGGCCGTGCAGGAGAACGCCGCGCCGCTGCTGAAAGCGTTCAAGCCCCTCGCGGAGAAGGCCAGTTGGTGCCTCGCCCCCGTGGTGATCGCCAGCCAAGCCCGCGTGGCGCTCGGCGACACGATCGGCGAGGCCCTGAAGGCCCGGGCAGTGGCGGTGCTGATCGGCGAGCGGCCGGGCCTGTCCTCCCCGGACAGCCTCGGCATCTACCTGACGCTGAATCCGAAAATCGGCAGGTCGGATGCGGAGCGCAACTGCATCTCGAACGTGCGGGCGGCTGGCCTCACTCACGACAAGGCGGCGTTCAAGCTGCGCTGGCTGCTCGCTCGCGCGCTCACCCTGGGCTTGAGCGGCGTGACGCTGAAGGACGAGAGCGACCGTGCCTTGGAATCGGGCGCTGCGTCCCCTGCCTTGTCGGATTCCACCACCGGCTGAACGGACGCGCCTGTTCCGTGCTCTGCGTTGATCGGGGTGTCGGGGCAATCACGCGGATAGCAGTTTAAGGCTCATGCCTGTGATCCGGAGATTGTCATCGGCATCCGATCGACCAACCCCGTCATCTCGGGGCCGCGAAGCGGAGCCAGGGATCCAGAAACACAAATAACTCAGGACCTTGCACCATCGGCGGCTCTCGATGCCGGGCTCGCCTGCGGCGTCCCAGAATCACCGCGGAGCATTCTGAGCGGCACGGCTCCGGCGATGCGGCTCGCCTGTGAGCTTCAGAAGCGGTGTCGATTAAGCTTAATCCGGCGGGTTAAGCGGCCGAAGGATTATCCTTAACCTAATCTCGTGCCGGCAATTGACCCCAAGCGTGGCTGTGGCGGGGTCGCAACACCGTAAAACGATCCCGGGTCTGCCCCGAGACCTGCCCGCAAACGCCGCGATCCCGCCATAGTCCGAGCCCACCTCAACAACCGCGGTAAACGGCAAGTTCGACAACGATTTACCGTTTCGAAACGAGGATTTCCCGAGCACGCGGACGGCCCTCCCGGCGCATCGCGAACGGCGACGCGCTGCGGTCTCCTGCACCCTCGGGACTGGCGGCGCGAAGGCTTGGTTCGGGTTGATGGACACGCGTTTGAACGACAAGTCGAAGCTGCCCAGCCGTCACGTCACGGAGGGTCCGGACCGCGCCCCGCATCGCTCGTATCTCTACGCGATGGGCCTGACCCGGGAGCAGATCCACCAGCCGCTGGTGGGTGTCGCGTCCTGCTGGAACGAGGCCGCGCCCTGCAACATCTCGCTGATGCGCCAGGCCCAGGCGGTGAAGAAGGGCGTCGCCGCCGCCCACGGCACCCCGCGCGAATTCTGCACCATCACGGTCACTGACGGCATCGCCATGGGCCATGGCGGCATGCGCGCCTCGCTGCCGTCCCGGGAGGTCATCGCCGACTCGGTCGAGCTGACCATGCGCGGCCACGCCTACGACGCCCTGGTGGGCCTGGCCGGCTGCGACAAGTCGCTGCCCGGCATGATGATGGCGATGGTGCGCCTCAACGTGCCGTCGATCTTCATCTACGGCGGCTCGATCCTGCCGGGTTCGTTCCGTGGCAAGCCGGTCACCGTCCAGGACCTGTTCGAGGCGGTGGGCAAGGTCGCGGTCGGCGACATGAGCCTCGAGGATCTCGACGAGCTGGAGCAGGTCGCCTGCCCGTCGGCCGGGGCCTGCGGCGCGCAGTTCACCGCCAACACCATGGCGACCGTCTCCGAGGCGATCGGCCTGGCGCTGCCCTACTCGGCCGGCGCCCCGGCGCCTTACGAGATCCGGGACAAGTTCTGCGCCACCGCCGGGGAGAAGGTGATGGAACTGCTCGCCAAGCAGATCCGCCCGCGCGACATCGTCACCCGCAAGGCGCTCGAGAACGCCGCCACCGTCGTGGCTGCATCCGGCGGCTCGACCAACGCGGCCCTGCACCTGCCGGCGATCGCCCATGAATGCGGCATCGAATTCACGCTGTTCGACGTCGCCGAGATCTTCCGGCGCACGCCGTACATCGCGGATCTTAAGCCCGGCGGCCGCTACGTCGCCAAGGACATGTTCGAGGTCGGCGGCATCCCGCTGCTGATGAAGACCCTGCTCGACCACGGCTTCATGCACGGCGATTGCCTGACGGTCACCGGCCGCACCATCGCCGAGAACATGGACCGGGTGACCTGGAACCCGGACCAGGACGTGGTCTATCCGGCCAACCGCCCGATCACCCTGACCGGCGGCGTCGTCGGTCTCAAAGGCAACCTCGCCCCGGAGGGCGCGATCGTGAAGGTCGCCGGCATGGCGGCCGAGAAGCAGGTCTTCACCGGCCCGGCCCGGGTGTTCGACGGCGAGGAGGCTTGCTTCGAGGCGGTGCAGTCGCGCACCTACAAGGAAGGCGACGTGCTGGTCATCCGCTACGAGGGTCCGCGCGGCGGGCCCGGCATGCGCGAGATGCTGTCCACCACCGCGGCCCTCTACGGCCAGGGCATGGGCGACAAGGTCGCGCTGATCACGGACGGGCGCTTCTCCGGCGCGACCCGCGGCTTCTGCGTCGGCCATGTCGGCCCCGAGGCGGCGGTGGGCGGCCCGATCGGCCTGATCCGGGACGGCGACATCATCACCCTGGACGCGATCCAGGGCACGCTCAGCGTCGCCCTGTCGGACGAGGAGTTCGCCGAGCGCCGCAAGGCCTGGGCGCCCCGGACCAACACCGCGACCTCCGGGTACCTGTGGAAATACGCGCAGGGCGTCGGCCCGGCGCTGTATGGCGCCGTGACCCATCCGGGCGGCGCCAAGGAGACGGAGAGCTATGCGGACGTCTAGGACTGACCTCAGCCGGCGCAGGGCGCCGGCCGGGGCCGATCCCGGTCGGTCCCGCTTCCTCGGCAAGATCGCAGCCGCGGCCGGTGTCCTGGTCCTGCTCGCCCTCCCGGTGGAAGCGCCGCGGGCCCTCGACGCCAGTGTCCGCACGCCCGTCCAGGTGCCGGTGGCGGACAAGAGCTACCGCTCGGCCAAGGATGCGCTGCGCGCCGGCGTGCGCGAGTACAATGCCGGCGACAAGCAGGGCGCCGCCCGCGCCCTCGAATACGCCGCGGGGCAGGGTCATGCGCTGGCCCTGTGGAAGCTCGGCCGGATGTACGCCGAGGGCGACGGCGTGCCCCATGACGACCTGAAGGCGTTCGAGTTCTTCTCCCGGATCGCCGATGCCAGCACCGACGACGGCCCGGATCCGCAGAACTCGGCGGTGACCGGCAGCGCGTTCACGGCGCTCGGCACCTACTTCCTAGAGGGGATCAAGGGCAGCTACGTGCGGCCCAATCCCGAGCGCGCCTACGACATGTTCAACTACGCGGCGTCGTATTACGGCGAGCCGAACGCGCAGTACAACCTCGCCCGGCTCTACCTCGACGGCACCGGCGTCGAGGCCGATCCCCGGCAGGCGGCGCGCTGGTTCAACCTAGCGGCCGAGAAGGGCCATCACCCGGCGCAGGCGCTGCTCGGCGATTTGCTCTTGAACGGGCTGGGCGGCGTGCCGGTCCAGCGCGTGAAGGGCCTGATGTGGCTGTCGCTGGCCCGCGAGGGCGCGGAGGGCCGCAAGGACGACTGGATCGTGGCGCTCTACGACAAGAACTGGGCGGCCGCCAACGAGGACGACCGGGCCGAGGCCCAGAGCCAGCTCCAGACCGTCGGCTCGATCCGGCGGCGGCACTGAAGCATGATGCGGAAACGTGGATTCCGGTTTTCCGAAGTCATTCTGCGATTAGAAAGACCGAGAACCGGCCGCTGTTTCGTGGAAACAGCGGCCGGTTCTGGCGCCGCCGGTCGGGATCAGCCCTTCTTGGCGTCCTGGGCGACCTTGAACGACGGACGCGCCAGGGTCTCGGCGACGTAGGCCGAAAGCTTCGGCCAGCGGTCGGCATCGATCTGCGCGTCGGCCAGGTGGAAGTTGTAGAAGCCCGTGGCGATCGAGATGTCGGCGATGCTGAATGCGTCGCCCACGAGATACGGACCGGAAATCTGCCGCTCCAGACAGTCGAACAGCGGCGGCAGATCCTCGTTGAGCGCCTTCGTGACCGCGGCCTCGTCGGTGGGCTTACCCATCATGTTGGGCTTCATGACCCGCTCGACGAACGGCACGACCAGCTTACCGAACAGCTCGGTGTCGCCGAACTTGTCGAACCAGACCGCGCGGCCGAGCGCCTGCGGGTCGGACGGGACCAGGGCCGGGGTCGGGTGCTTGCGCTCCAGGTACCAGAGGATCGCCGAGGAATCCGCGAGCTTGAATCCGCCATCCTCGATGGCCGGAATCTTACCCAACGGGCTGGCCGCCTGGAAGTCCTGGTCGGGCGCGTGGAACATCACCGGCCTGTGCTCATAGGGCACGTTCTTCTCGGTGAGCGAAACCAGAACCTTGCGGACGTAGGGCGAATAGCCGGTACCGTAGACGATCATTGGAACTCCATCGGGGACGGGACCGCCGGATGTCGATCCGCCGGTCCATGGCGATGGAGATAGGGCCGCTTGCCGATCTGCCGACCGCGTAATGGTCACCGGTCCGTGATCATGCCCCCGTCGCCTCACCAGGCCGGGGCGGCGATCGCGGTGACGAAGGACGGCCGGTCGAGGGTCAGTGCCACCCAGCCGGCGAGCTTGGGCCAGCGCGCGGGATCGACCTGAACCTTGGCGAGGCGGAGATTGTGGAACGGCGCCGCCACCGCGATGTCGGCGATCCCGAAGGCATCGCCAACGAGGAACGGACCGGTGATCTGCGAGTCCAGGTAGTCGAACAGCGGCTGCAGATGCTGGTCGAGCGCCTGCTGCGCCAATGCCTCGTAGCCCGGCACCTTGAAGATCCGAGGCTTCAGGAAGCGCTCCGTGAACACCACCGAAAGTCTCCGATCGAGCTCGACCTCGCCAAACTTGTCGAACCAGCGGGCGCGGGCGGCACCCTGCGCATCGGCCGGGATCAGAGCCGGCTGCGGATGCAGCCGCTCAAGATAGTCGAGGATCGCGCTGGAATCGGCCAGCCGGAAGCCGTCATCGTCGATTGCCGGAACCTTGCCCATGGGGCTCGCCGCCCGAAACGCGGCATCCTCCGCCTGAGGCGCCACCGGTCGATGCTGGTACCGGATGCCCTTCTCGGCCAGAGCCACGAGGACCTTCCGCACGAAGGGCGAGATGCTGGTGCCGTAGACGATCATGATCGATTTCCCCGAAAGCTCGGCGGCCTCCTAGACCTGTTGCCGATCGCGTTGCAATCGGGGGCGTGTTTAAGCCTTTGATCGCGCATGGTTGCTTGCGCAGCACCGAGATTGACTTCGGCGGCACGCGCTTCGGCAATCGCTTACAGGGACGATGCCGATTTCAGCTTCTCGAAGCGCTTGAGCAGACGATCCCGCTTCAGTCGCGACAGGCGATCGATCCAGAAGACGCCGTCGAGCTGATCGATCTCATGCTGGACCACCGCGGCCAAAAACCCTTCCGCCTCCTCCTCGTGGGTCGATCCGTCGAGGTCGCGATAGCCGAACCGGATGCGGGCGGGCCGGGTGATGCGCTCCCGGACGCCCGGCATGCTGACGCTACCCTCGTCGTGGGTCTCCGTGTCGGGGGAGGCCCAAAGGATTTCTGGGTTCACGTAGAGGCGCAGATCCTCGTCCGGCGACAGCCGGATCACCATGACGCGCTCGGAGATGCCGATATGCGGTGCCGTCAGGCCGATGGCGCTCGCAGCCCGGAGCGTGTCCGACACATCGTCGGCAACCGCTTTCAGATCGGGCGCGAACGCATCGGTCTGGGCTGCCGGAAGCGACAGCCGGGGATCAGGGAACAGGACGAGGGGGCGGGCCGGCATGATTGATCAGTCCAGTTGCGACGCTGCGTGCATTCCGGAACCACCTCGGAAATGACTGGAACGTACACCGACCGCCCCATGGTGAGCACGAAGGCCCTGACAGGGCGCCGTGGTTCACGCCCGGCGCCGCGCTCTACCCCGCCGTCAGCTCCACCGTCACCGGCACGTGGTCGGACGGCTTGTCCAAGCCGCGCAGGTGCTTCTGCACGGCGGCCGAGACCAGCCGGTCGGCGGCCTGGGGGGACAGCAGCAGATGGTCGATGCGGATGCCGGCATTCCGTTGCCAGCAGCCGGCTTGGTAGTCCCAGAACGTGTAGAGCCCGTCGCGCGGGTCGCAGGCACGCAGGCCGTCGGTGTAGCCCTCGGCCAGGAGCGCGCGGAACGCCGCCCGGGTGCCGGGCAGGAACAGGGCGTCGGCGCGCCACGATTCCGGGTCGGCCGCATCGGCGGGTTCCGGGATTACGTTGTAATCACCCGCCAGCACCACGGCCTTCTCGTCCTCCATGAGCGCGCGGGCGTGGAGCCGCAGCCGTTCCATGAAGGACAGCTTGTAAGGGTATTTCGGGCTGTCGACCGGGTTGCCGTTCGGCAGGTAGATCGAGGCCACCCGCACCGGCTTGGTGTCGGCGCCGGAGATCAGCGCCTCGATATAGCGGGACTGCTCGTCGGATTCGTCGCCCGGCAGGCCGCGCCGGATCTCGGTCATTTCGAGCGGCGCCCGCACCAGCAGGGCCACGCCGTTATAGGCCTTCTGGCCCAGCGTCTCGACCGCGTATCCGGCGCCCTCGACCTCGGCGCGCGGGAACGCCTCGTCCTGGCACTTCAATTCCTGCAGGCAGACCACGTCGGGCTTCGCCTCGTCGAGGAAGCCCAGCAGGTGCGGCAGCCGCTGCTTGATCGAGTTGACGTTCCAGGTGGTAATCCGCATCGCCTCGCTTCCGCTCGCCGTCCGGCCGTCATCCGCGCTTCGCGCCGCGCTGACAAGGCCATGGCGGCGCAAGATCGGGGCGGTATGGGCGCCAGGATGACGATGGGGTGGTTCGAGCCGGTCATGGCCTATTGCGAGCGGACCGGGCCGGGGGTCTGGGCCGAGCCGGTCAACGCGGCATCCAACTTGGCCTTCCTGCTGGCCGCCGCCGCCTCGGCGCGCCGGGCCCGCGCGGTTGAGCCGCCGGATCGCGCCTGCCTGGGTCTGGCCGGGCTGATCGCCGTCGTCGGGATCGGCTCGTTCCTGTTCCACACCCTGGCGGTGACCTGGGCGATGTATGCCGACATCATCCCGATCACGCTGTTCATCGTCGCCTACCTGGCCCTGGCGCTGCACCGGTTCCTGAATCTGCCGCGCCTGCGGGTCGAGGCGGCGACCGCCGGTTTCGTCCTGTTCAGCTTCACGCTGGTGCCGACCCTCGACGGCTTGAGCGGGTCCGACATCTCCGCCCTCACCAACGGCTCGATCGATTACCTGCCCGCCGCACTCGCCCTGTTCACCGTGGCGGCGCTCGATCGTCCCGAGACGCGCTTCGTCGGCACAGGGCGGCGGCTCACCGAGATCGGCGTGCTGTTCCTCGTCTCCCTCACCGCCCGCACCCTCGACCGCAGCGTCTGCGCGGTGCTGCCCATGGGCACGCACGCACTCTGGCATGGTCTGAACGCCCTGGTGCTCTACGCCCTCGTGGCCACCGCGATCCGGCACCGCGCCGTCCTGGGCTGAGCGGGCCTGCGGTTTTCTTGCGGGCCGGACGGAATTCTTGCAGAGATGCGGCGCATCGGAGGCCCGGTTTCCTGAGGGCGCCCGGCACGGAAGGAATCATGACAGTGAGCTACCGCATCGGCGTCGCCGGGCTCGGCACCGTCGGCGCGTCCGTCGTCCGGATGATCGCCCGCCGCCGTGACACCCTGCTGGCCTCCGGTCTCGACATCCGCGTCGCCGCCGTGTCGTCCCGCGACCGGACGCGCGACCGCGGGCTCGACCTCGCCGGCGTCACTTGGTTCGACGACCCCGTGGCGCTGGCGCGCTCCGGCGAGATCGATTGCGTGGTCGAGCTGATCGGCGGCGCCGACGGTCCGGCCAAGGCCGTGGTCGAGGCGGCGCTCCAGGCCGGCAAGACCGTGGTGACCGCCAACAAGGCCCTGCTCGCCCATCACGGCGCAGCGCTGGCGGCGATGGCCGAGGACAGCGGCGTCGCGCTCGCCTACGAGGCGGCAGTGGCCGGCGGCATCCCGGTGATCAAGACCCTGCGCGAGGGCCTGCCCGGCAACGCCGTCGCCCGGGTCTACGGAATCCTCAACGGCACCTGCAACTACATCCTCAGCCGCATGGAGCGCGAGGGCCTGACCTTCGAGGCCTGCCTCAAGGATGCGCAGGCCCTGGGCTATGCCGAGGCGGACCCGACCTTCGACGTCGAGGGTTTTGACACCGCTCACAAGCTCGCGATCCTGACGAGCCTCGCCTACGGCACCGCCATCGACGTCGACGGCGTGTCGGTGGAAGGCATCTCCCGGGTGCAGCCCCTCGACCTGCGCATGGCCGACGAGCTCGGCTACCGGATCAAGCTGCTCGGCGTCGCCCAGGCCTCGGAGGCCGGGATCGAGCAGCGCGTCCACCCGACCATGGTGCCGAAATCCTCTGCCATCGCCCAGGTGATGGGCGTGACCAACGCGGTCACGATCGATGCGGACGCGGTCGGTGAATTGACGCTGATCGGCCCAGGCGCCGGCGGCGAGGCGACGGCCTCCGCGGTGGTCGCCGACATCGCCGACGTCGCCCGCGGGATCGTGCGCCCGACCTTCGGGGTGCCGGCCGCCGCCATGCGCGCCAGCGAGCGCGTCGAGATGCAGCGCCACGAGGGCGGCTATTACATCCGCCTCACCGTGCACGATCGCCCCGGCGTGGCCGCTGGCGTCGCCCAGCGGATGGCCGAGCGCGAGATTTCTCTGGAAAGCATCCTGCAGCGCCGCACAGAAAGCGCCGGGACCGATCCCCGCGGCCGCTCCGGCCGGCCGGTGCCGCTGGTGCTGATCACCTACGCGGCCACCGAGGGCAACATCCGCGCCGCCCTCGACGCCATCGGCGCCGATGGTTTGCTGGCCGAACCGCCGCAAGTCATCCGCATCGAGCGTGAATAAGAGTGCAATCTCAGCAGGCAGTGCCTAAATCCTGATGCACAATAGGTGATATGTGTGCGTCTGGCGTCGGCTGACCCTATGTCCGCCGACGACGAGCACGCCGGGATCCGACCCAAAGATCGGGCCCGGGCACAGGCAGGAAACGATGGCCGTGGCCCCCAAGTCCGAAACGCGTGGCGTCCCGCGCACGCTCGCCCTTGAACTCGCCCGCGTCACCGAGCGCGCCGCCATCGCGGCGGCCCGATTGCGCGGCAAGGGCGATGAGAAGGCCGCCGACCAGGCGGCTGTCGACGCGATGCGGGCGGAGCTGAACAGCCTGCCGATCCGCGGCACCGTGGTGATCGGCGAGGGCGAGCGCGACCAGGCGCCGATGCTGTTCATCGGCGAGACCCTCGGGCAGGGGGAGGGGCCCGAGGTCGACATCGCGGTCGATCCCCTGGAGGGCACGACCCTCTGCGCCAAGGACATGCCCGGCGCCATCGCGGTGATGGCCATGGCCGAGCGCGGCTCGCTGCTCGCCGCCCCGGACGTCTACATGCAGAAGATCGCCATCGGCCCGGGCTACAAGCCGGGCCTGGTCGATCTCGACGCGAGCCCCGCCGACAACATCGCGGCGCTCGCCCGGGCCAAGGGCGTCGAGCCCGACCAGATCACGGCGCTGATCCTGGACCGCCCCCGGCACGCTGCCCTGATCGCGGAAGTCCGCGCCGCCGGCGCCGCGGTCCGGCTGATCTCGGACGGCGACATCGCCGGGATCATCTTCACGGCGAGCCCCGGCGAGACCGGCATCGACATCTATCTCGGCACCGGAGCCGCCCCGGAGGGCGTGCTGGCCGCCGCGGCCATGCGGTGCATCGGCGGGCAGATGCAGGGGCGGCTGATCCTCGACACGCCGGAGCGTCGCCGCCGGGCCGCCGAGATGGGCATCGACGACCTCAACCGGAAATACGATCTGGTCGATCTCGCCAGCGGCGACGTGATCGTGGCTGCCACCGGCGTCACCGATGGCGCGCTGCTCCGCGGTGTTCGCTTCCGGCCGGACCGGATCCAGACCGAGACGGTGGTCTACCGCTCGGAAGCCGGCACGGTCCGGCGCATTCTGGGGGAGCACCGCCGCGTTTTGGCCTGACGGCGCCCCCAGATCCCAAAAGGAATCAGTTCAGGACGACGACCTTGGAGCCGACATTGACCCGGCTGAACAGGTCGATTGCGTCCTGGTTGATCATCCGGATGCAGCCCGAGGACACGCTCTTGCCGATCGAGAACGGCTCAAGGGTGCCGTGGATGCGGAACAGCGTGTCCTTGTTGCCCTGCCAGAGATACATGGCGCGGGCGCCCAGCGGGTTGCGCAGGCCGCCTTCGACGCCGAGGCCGCTCTGGAGCTTGTCGACCTCGCTGGCGAGCTTCGGGCTGCGGGCGATCATCTCCTTGGGCGGGTACCAATCCGGCCAGGCCTGCTTGGAATTGACCGTCGCGGTTCCTGACCACGAGAAGCCCTGCTTGCCGACGCCGACGCCGTAGCGGCGGGCGCGGCCGCCCTGCTCGACCAGGGTGAGCTGGTGGGCACGCGGGTCGACGATGATCGTGCCCGGCTCGTAGGGGCCGTTATAGGCGATCTCCTGCCGAAGGAAGGCCGGGCTCATCTTTTTGTAGTTGAAGGCCTGGACTGGAAACACGTCGTCCTGAACCGGCCCATAGGCCTTGGCGTAGTCGATCGGCCCCTCGTCGGGGGTGCGGAGCACGGCTTTCGCCTTGGCCGCCTCGATCGGCGAGAGACCCTCGGCCGGCGGCGAACCGGCGGCGCGCCGAGGCGGCGCGGTTGGGTCATCGTACTCCGGCGCGTAGACCGGGGCCGCCTGCGGCGCCGGAGCAACCTGGGGCGCCGGAGCAGCTTGCGGCGCGGCGCGGACCACCGGGGGCCGTCCGGTATAGGGCAGGTAGCGGTCGCCGCGGCGCACGTAGAACGCGCCGTTCTGGTCCTGATAGAGCTGGCCGTCATCCCCGAACCCGTCGATGCCGGACTCGGCGACCGGGCCGCGGCCTTGGGCGTGGGCTGTCGAAGCGAGCGCGAGGACGGTGAAGCCGGCCAGGAACAGGCGGCGGATCGGGGCGGACATGGCGCGGTTTTCCCTGGATGGCGCGGCGTCACCGGAAGCGTGCGGCGGCGCGCGATCGAGCAGGCCGGCACGAATACAAGGCCAAGCTCATTCCAGGCCTTAGCAAAGATCGCGCGGCATCGCCAAGTTGCACGAGTCCTCACCGGGCGAAGTCTGATGTCTCGACGGGTATTTCTCCGCTCTTGTGTTGCGTCCGTGCCTCAACCGATCGCGCGCCCATTCACCCTGCCGCGTGATCGGACGGGATGGCTCGGGGTCCGGGCCCGATCGGCCTTGCACCGGTAGGCAACCTCCGGTTGATACCCGCCACCGGCATCTCCGCCGGCGAGGGTTTTCGGTCGTGCACGCGCGTGTTCTGGTGAGCGCTACAATTTTGACCGCAGCCCTGCTTCTCGGCCCGAGCGCGCAGGCGCGCCGCGCCGCGACGGCCGAGCCGCCCAAGGTCTCCGAACCCACAGGGACATGGACGTCGGGAACCCAGCCGGAGCGCGATTGCGGCCGCGCCCGCCGCAAGTTCTGGCTGCCCCAGGAAGGCTGGATCGTCCGCACGGTGGTGTCGTGCCGGTGAGAGGGACGGTTCCGGGCAGCGCCCGATTCCCGAGCAGTGCTGCCCGGATCAAGGGCAATCCGGCTGCCAGGCCAGATCAGGTTTGAGGGCAGGCCGCGCTGTCTCTCGAAGCCGAGAGCGCTTCATGAGACTGACGTGGCGGCGCTTCGCTGCGGCGCCTCAAGATGAGGCGAGAGGATGGGATATGCGCGGCG
>NZ_JAKSYL010000107.1 GCF_022829515.1 Methylobacterium sp. J-048 | reverse complement strand
GTGAGCGTGGCGGATGCGCGCTTCGCCAAGCCCTTGGACGAGGCGCTGATCCTGGATCTGGCGCAGAACCACGAGGTTCTGATCACCATCGAGGAGGGCGCGCGCGGCGGGTTCGGGGCGATGGTGCGGCACCTGCTGTCCGAGCAGGGCGCGCGGGACGCGGGCCGGGGGCGGGTCCGGACGCGGACGCTGCCGGACACCTACCAGGACCACGACAGCCCGGAGAAGATGTACGCTGAGGCCGGTATCGACGCCGCCACCATCGTCAAGACGGCGCTCGATACCCTGCCGGAGCGCAAGGAAGGCCGCTAGCGCCTGCGACTGGCCTGATCTAGGCGCGAAGCAGCGGGGGACGCGGTCACGTCACTAGC
>NZ_JAKSYL010000106.1 GCF_022829515.1 Methylobacterium sp. J-048 | reverse complement strand
CCCGACGAGACGGCCGAAGGCGGCGTTGGCGTAGGGGATAAGGGAGATCGGAAGAGCGTCGGGGAGGGAAAGAGGGGGCACTAATTGGTATATTTCGGGGTGGGCTGTTCCGGTCTGGCCACCGTCGGCATGGTGGGCACCGATCCGATGGTCGGGCCACCGGGGCCCCTTAGGCGCTACGCCAACGCCGCCTGCGGCC
Source organism: Methylobacterium sp. J-048 (assembly GCF_022829515.1). Lineage (GTDB taxonomy): Bacteria > Pseudomonadota > Alphaproteobacteria > Rhizobiales > Beijerinckiaceae > Methylobacterium. Next base: position 2,092 of record NZ_JAKSYL010000106.1, on the reverse strand, counting down.
GTCGGGGCGGGCGCGGACTCGACGACATCATCGGGCTCAGCCCCCGGTTCATGCAGGGCAAGCAGACCCGCCTGGAGACGCTCGAAACCTTCCACCGCGCTCTGGCAGCCGGCGAGCGCTTCCACGGCTACCTCGCAAATTACCGCGGCGATGGTACCAAGTACCGAGTCGAGATCGATTGTCGGCCGCTGCGCGCCGCCGATGGCCGTATTGAGAACTTCGTCTCGTTCGAACGCGAGGTGATCCGACGGCTCGGTCGTCCCGCCGGCAGCGCTGCCGGACGCTACGAACCGATCGGCGTAAGTAACGACGCGTTAACCGGAGCCTTGAGCGCTCTGAGTGTTTTCAAGCACACATAAGTTAGATTTCTGCCTGAGTCTTTAGTACAACGACTGGCTATTAGACCCGAATAATGTCTGATTCTGACAAAACGCGATACTCAACCGATGTGTTAAGTCGTAAATAACGATTTGACACGCAATATCTAACCCAAGAGCACAACGCTCAGGTGATGCGCAGGCAGGCAACATCATAGGCCTTCGGCCAACTGGATGTTGTCGAGCAGCTTCAACAATTTTGGTGAGAGTCGACGCCATGTTCGGTGGAACGCGTACCCGTGGCGATCTCGCAGCAAAATTCGATGCTCTGGACCGTTCACAAGCGGTCATCGAGTTTCGACCCGACGGCACGATCCTGACCGCCAACGCCAACTTCCTGACGGCGATGGGCTACACCCTGCCCGAGGTGCAGGGGCAGCATCACGGCATGTTCGTCGAGGCGGCACACCGCAACAGCAACGAGTATCAGGCGTTCTGGGAGACGCTGCGGCGGGGCACCTTCCAGTCCGCCGAGTTCAAGCGCATCACCAAGGGTGGTCGGCTCGTGTGGATCCAGGCGAGCTACAACCCCGTGCTCGATCGCGCCGGCCGCGTCGTGAAGGTCATCAAGTTCGCTACCGACATCACCGCGCAGAAGATGCGTCTGCTCGACCTCGACGGGCAGATCACCGCCCTGCACCGCTCACAGGCGGTGATCGCCTTCGATCCGACCGGCACGATCCTTGAGGCCAACCAGAACTTTCTCGATACCGTCGGGTACCGTCTCGATGAGATCGTGGGTCGCCACCACAGCATGTTTGTTGATGCCACCGAGCAGACCTGCGTGGCCTATCGTGGGTTCTGGGATCGTCTGGGACTGGGAGAGTTCGCTGCCGGTGAATTCAAGCGGTTGGCCAAAGGTGGGCGCGAGGTCTGGATCCAGGGGACCTACAATCCGATCACCGATGCGGACGGGAGGGTATCAAAGGTCGTCAAGTTCGCTACCGATATCACTGTTCAGGTGCACGAACGTCAGCGCCGGGCCGGGGCCCAGCGGGCGATCGGCGTCGACCTCGATGCGATCGGTTCTGCAGTCGAGGACGTCACCCGGCAGACGGCGGAGGCCGCCGGCACGGTCGGGCAAGTGTCGAACGACATCCAGTGCGTCGCCTCGGGGGCGGAGGAACTCTCGGCCTCGGTCGGTGAGATCAGCCAACAGGTCAGCCACGCCGCGCGTATGGCCGGCGAGGCGGTCGAGCAGGCCCGGCACACGGGGAGTATTGTGGCCGGCTTGAGCGGGCAGGCGGCGCAGATCGGCGACGTCGTGACCATGATCCAGGGCATCGCTTCGCAGACTAACCTCTTGGCCCTCAACGCCACGATTGAAGCCGCGCGTGCTGGTGCTGCAGGCAAGGGTTTCGTGGTGGTCGCCTCAGAGGTGAAGGCCCTAGCTGAGCAGACTGCCAAGGCGACCGATCAGATCCGCGGGCAGATTGCGGCGACACAGGCGGCGACTCGGGATGCGGTCGATGCGATCAATTCGATCCAGAGCACGATCCGGGGGCTGGACGAGGTGTCGGCCGCAATCGCGGCGGCGGTTGAGGAGCAGTCTGCCGTGGCACGAGAGATGTCGGTCAGCATGCATACGGCCGCGCAGGGCGTCACCACGATCGCGAGCGGCATGGCAGCCGTCGCTCCGGCGAGCGAGCAGGGCGATTGGGCTGCCCGGAGTGTTCGGGAAGGCGGCGCAGATCGGCGACGTCGTGACCATGATC
>NZ_JAKSYL010000101.1 GCF_022829515.1 Methylobacterium sp. J-048 | reverse complement strand
CAGGACCAGATCGATGCGCAGCCGCACCGAGTTGATGTTCCAGGTGGTGACGGACAGGGACACGGGCGGGTGTCGGGTTGGGGACGTAAGAGGCAGCAGAAAAATTGCTTTACGCAAGTTCCGGCTCACAAATTTCGCGTTTCTCATGCTCGCTCTCGATCAGGGACCTTACGGTCGCAAAATAAGCCGCTCTGTCATGCCGGGGCGCCGGAGGCGAGCCCGGAATCCAGAGCCGCCGACGGTGCAAAGGCTTGATCCACCTGCGGTTCTGGGTCCCGGGCTCCGCTGCGCGGCCCCGGGATGAGACGGTGGATGTTTCAACGCATGTGCCAC
>NZ_JAKSYL010000099.1 GCF_022829515.1 Methylobacterium sp. J-048 | reverse complement strand
CGGGCGCGGTGGTCAGCGCACACGCCCTGGAACGGTGATTTCGGCGATGCACAATTCATCGACCCGATCGACATCTTCGCCGATCCTGAGAAGAACGCGCCGTTCATCGTCAAAGACGGGATCCTGAAGATCCGGGCACGGCACCCGGACGGCAACCTCGTGCCGGTGCTCGCCGCCACGATCCCCTCCGAGGAAAACGGGACGCTCGCCGCCGACGGCCGCTCTGGGGTCTGGAAGATCAAGCCGGGCGTGACCGGGCACGACGGCAGGCCGCTGACCGCCGACGAACGCGGAGATGTGCTGGCCGCGCGCGTGGGACAATTCCTGGAGCCGGCGGACGGAGACGCCCATCGCTGCGGCGAGTTGTGGCGGGTCGAGGGTCGGGTCGCGGAGATGAGCCTCGACATGCGCCTTGGCGCGCTGGACCGCGACGGTGCCATGCAGCGGTCGCGAAACCTCTTTGGCTAAGCGATCGGCGATGCTGGCCACGATCAGGTCGACGCCGACCGACGCCATACGGGCGGCGGAATCGGGATCGAGCCGATCACG
>NZ_JAKSYL010000097.1 GCF_022829515.1 Methylobacterium sp. J-048 | reverse complement strand
CTACGCGATCCTGAGCGCTTCCGGCGGCGTCACCGGCCGGTTCGACGGGGTCACGTCCAACCTCGCCTTCCTGTCGCCGGGGCTGCGGTATCTGCCCAACGAAGTCGACCTGACGCTCACCCGCAACGACGTGCCGCTGGCCGCCAGCGCCACCGGCCGCAACGGCATCGCCGCCGCCAACGCGCTCCAGGCGGCGGGCCGCGGCCGGGCCTACGACGCCGCCCTGGCGTTCACCACGAGCGAGGCCGCCGACGGCTTCCGGGCTTTGTCCGGCGACATCCATGCCGGCACGGTCTCGGCCGCCTACGAGACCGCGTTCTTCGTGCGCGAGGCGGTGCTCGACCGCCTGCGCTGGGGCGGCGGCTCGGGCCTCGATTACGGCACCCTGCCGGCGGCCTACTCTGCCGACCTGCCCGGCCGGGCGCCGGCTGTGGCGAGCGTGCCGGCGCGGATCCTCGACCCGCAGGTGTTCGGGCTGTGGGGCCAGGGCTTCGGCGCCTTCGGCACGGCGGGCGGGGGCGGCAACGCCTTCGACCTCGACCGGCAGATCGCCGGCTTCGCGCTGGGCGCCGATATCCGGCTGCCGAGCGGGTTCACGTTCGGCGTGGTCGGCGGCTACACCGAGGCCAATCTCGACAGCGCCGGCCGGCAGGGCGGCGGGGCTCGCCAAGGCGCCGCCGGCCCATCGGAGAGCGCGACGCTCAAGAGCGGCTTCGGCGGCATCTATGGCGGCTATGAGTTCGGCCCGGTCGCGGTGCGGCTCGGGGCGCTCTACGCCGACACCGACACCCGCACCCGGCGCAGCGTGCTCTACGGGTTGTCGGACAGCCCAACCGGCCATGGCGGCGGCCACACCGTCCAGGGGTTCGGCGAGATCGGCTACCGGTTCACGCTCAGCGCGCCGGCCGCGCTCGTGTCGAAGGACGGCCCGGCGCTGCAGGTGGCGTCCTCCTACATCGAGCCGTTCGTGGGCGCGGCCTATATCGGCATCCGGCGGGACGGGTTTGCCGAGACCGGCGGCGCGGCGGCCCTGGTCAGCTACGCGCGCGACTATGACCTCGGCGCGGTGACCGCGGGCGTTCGGGCGCAGACCAGCCTGGATCTGGGCCTCGGGCTTCCGGTCACGGCGCACGGACTGCTCGGCTACCGGCGGGCGTTCGGGGACGTGGTCCCGACGGCGCTGCTGAGCTTCGGCACCGGCCCGGCCTTCCTGAGCGCGGGCGTGCCGATCGACCGGGACGCCCTGGTGGCGCAGGCCGGCCTCGATCTGCGGGTGGCGCCGAACGCGACGCTCGGCGTGTCCTATACCGGCCAGGTCGGCGCCCGGGCGCAGGACCAGGCGGTCAAGGGCAACCTCAC
>NZ_JAKSYL010000095.1 GCF_022829515.1 Methylobacterium sp. J-048 | reverse complement strand
CGAAGGTGGCCGTGTAGGCGAGCAGGTTGGTGGATGAATTGTCGGAGCCCGAGGTGGCGCCGTAGAATTCGAAATCGTGGGCGTAGAAGTCGTAGAACGAGGACGCGCGACCGGCGGTCAGGCCGGCGAACTGGAGGAACGCCTTGTCGACGTTCACGTATTGCTCCTCGCGGCCCCGCTCGTCGACGCCGGTGGCGGCGTCGGCTTGGCCGATCCGCAGCATAGTTCCGGAATGAATGACGCCCGTGCGCGAGGCGGCATCGAGGCGTACGAAGGCGCGCAGGGTGCCGGAGGCGGTCTGGGTGCGGGCATCCAGGTTGACGCGTGCCAGCGCCCG
>NZ_JAKSYL010000092.1 GCF_022829515.1 Methylobacterium sp. J-048 | reverse complement strand
AACGGATAGACCCCATCCCTCGCTCAGGACACCGAAGATCATGGCCGGCATCTCGACCCACGTCCTCGACACCGACCGCGGCCGTCCCGCCAGCGGGGTGCGCATCGACTTCTCGATGATGGAGGACGGCAAGTGGCGCCTGGTAAGAAGCGTCGTCACTAACGCCGATGGGCGCACCGACAAGCCGATCCTGCCCGGCGACGAGGCCAAGGTTGGCCAGTACGAGCTGGTGTTCCACGTCATCGACTACCTGAAGGCTCGGTCTGGCACGGCCGAGGCCGACATTTTCATCGACGACCCCGTGGTGCGCTTCGCGATCTTCGACGCCAAGCAGCATTATCACGTACCGATGCTGTGCGCGCCGGGCAGCTTCACCACCTACCGCGGCAGCTGAGGCCCCGTGCCCGACATCGCCGCCGTCAACGGCCTGGAGCGGGACGCCTTCGTCGTCCTACTCGGTGGGGTGTTCGAGCACGCCGTTTGGGTGGCGGAGGCCGCTTGGCTGGGCCGCCCCTTCGCCAGCGTCTCGGACTTGCACGCGGCGATGATGGCTGCAGTACGCGCCGCCCCGCCAGATCGGCGTCTGGCTTTCCTCAACGGTCATCCGGAACTCGCCGGCCCTGAGGCGCGGGCGAAGAGCATGACCGCCGAGTCCGTGAGCGAGCAGGGCGCCGCCGGGCTCGACCGGATGCCGCAGCAGGACGCGGACGCCTTCGATCGGTTGAACCCAGCCTATCGGCAGAAATTCGGCTTCCCGTTCATCGTTGCCGTGCGTGGCCGGGACCGAAGCGAGATCCTCGCGCTGTTCGAGACGCGCCTCCTGTGCTCGCGGGACGAGGAGGCGTCTGCCGTCCTCGATGAGATCGCCGCGATCACGCGGATGCGGCTCGATCGGCTGTTGAGCGAAGGAAGTATCTGATCCGCTATATAGTGGCCGATATCGCCCATCCGATCAGACGAATTGTTCATTATTCATGTATCTCGAAGACAATCGGTTGAGCGCCCTGCCACAGCGCCATCTCGCCGAGCTTACGCAGGTTCTCCAAGCCAGAGGTCAACGTGATGAAGTGGTTGCCCGCGAGCTGGCCCATCTTCGAGGCGAAATGCACGCCGCCGTAGGCGAGCAGGATTTCGGTCTCGCTGATGCCACCGGGATAGAGGATAATCTGCCCTGGGGCTGGGTAGCTGGTGTGGTTTTCGTAACTGACCCCAAAATCGAGGTCGCCCAGCGGCATCCACACGCCCTCGCCACTCCACCGCACATGTACCGCCTTGGTCATGAACGGCATGCGCACTCGAAAGGCGGCGCAGGTCTTCGGTGCTGCCTCCTCTTCAAACCGGGCACCAAACTCGAACGGCCCCGCCGTCACTCGCAACTCGCTCATTGATGCATACCCCTCTCTTCACCTCGAGCCGATCACGCCCTTCGGGACATGACCGCCCGCGATCCCTACGGATAATCGCGGGCGGTCGAAACGCCGACCTCAGGCGGGCTGCTCGCCCGTCGAGATGACCGCAATGTCCGACGGTGGGTTGTCGAGTACAGCCTGAGCCCGAGCCCGATCGAGATCGCCCTCCCAGGCGGCGACAACGACGGTCGCGACGCAGTTGCCGATTAGGTTACCGACGGCGCGCGCCATGCCGATGAACCAATCGACCGAGAGCACCAGTACGAGACCGATCGCTGGGATCGAGGGCACCGCATTCAGCGTCGCGGCCAGGATGACGATCGCCGAGCCCGGCACACCGTGGGCACCCTTCGAGGTGACGAGCGAGATGCCGAGCACGAGCATCAGGTCGCCGAACGACAGCGGCGTGCCAGTAGCCTGAGCGATAAACACCACCGCAAGCGTCAGGTAGATCGAGAAGGCGTCGAGGTTGAACGAGTAGCCGGTGGGTACGACGAGCCCGACGACCGACGGTTTGACGCCCATGTACTCGAGTTTGCGCATGATCTGCGGGAGCACGGCGTCTGACGACGCGGTGCCGAGCACAATGGTCAGCTCCTCGCGCAGGTAAGCCAGGAACTTGAAGATATTGACCCCGACGAGGCGCAGCACCGAGCCGAGGATGACGATAACAAAGAACGCGACGGCAAAGTAGAACAGCCCGACGAGGGATAGCAGCTGGGTGAGCGAACCGACGCCGTACTTGCCAACCGTATAAGCCACCGCACCGAGTACGCCGAGCGGGGCGACCCGCACGATCAGTCCCATCGCCTTGAACAGCACACCCGAGACCGCGTCGATCAGGTCGGTGACCTTCTTGCCCTGCTCGCCACCGTACAGCGCCAGTGCGACGCCGAAGAGGATCGCGAAGAACAGCACTTGGAGCACATCGTTGCGTGCCAGGGCATCGAATGAGGTCGTTGGGATGATGTTGAGGATAAAGCTGGAGAAGCCGCCGCCTTGGAGCTTGTGAGCGTTGTCCGCGTAGGTCGAGAGCGCTTTGCCGTCGAGGGTGGCGGTATTGATGTTCATCCCATGACCGGGGCCGACGAGGTAGGCGAGTATGACGCCAAGCGCGAGGGCAACCGTGGTCATGATCTCGAAGTAGACCAGCGCCTTGACGCCGACGCGGCCAACCTTCTTGAGGTCGCCGGTCCCCGCGATGCCGTGCACTACGACGCAGAACACGATCGGCGCGACGATCATCGAGATCAGCTTGAGGAAGCCGTCGCTGAAGAATTTCAAGCCGATCGCGAAGTCGGGCGCTGCCATCCCGAGCACGATGCCAAGCACCAGCCCGACGACGACTTGGAAGAACAGCGATTTGTAGAGCGGCTCGCGTGCCTTGTCCGACGCGGGAAGCGGTATCGAATGAGCCGACATCACGTGATCTCCTGAAGAATTCCAATCGGGGGGATACGCAACACGCGAGTCGGAGGTGGCTTTTCTTGTTTTGGCCCGGCCGAGCCCACCCTCATTCTCGTCGGGGTGAAAGTTTCAGGGCTTGGCGGAGGTTGGTCAGCGGATCGTCGTCCTTGGCTCGCGTGAGCCCGGCCTCGACGTTGCCGATGTGAGAAACCATGAGGTCGGCGGCCCGCTTCAAGTCGCCGCCGGCGAGCGCATTGGTGATCGCCTCGTGTTCGTCGCAGGACGCCGTCGCGTCGTGGACGGACTGGTAGAGTGCCGAGATCAGGACGGTGCGCGCCGTCAGGTCGCGCAGTATGTCGGCAAGTACGCGGTTGCCGAGGGCCTCGACGAGGCAGACGTGGAAGTCGCCGAGCAGGAAGCTGCGCGCCTCCAGATCGTCGGAGGCTATGGCCGCCCGCTCGCGGACGATGTGGGCCCGCAGCTTGTCGACGACTTCGGGTCCCAGTCGCTGGACGGCCATGAGGATGCCCATCTCGATGGCCTGACGGGCCTGGAATGCCTCCTGCGCCTCCTCGAAAGAAGGTTTGATCACGAACCAGCCTCGGCGGGAGCTGACCTGCACGATGCCGCGCGCCTCCAGCCGGATCAGCGCCTCGCGGGTCATGGTCCGAGAGACGCTGAACAGGGTGGCGAGGCTCTGCTCGCCGAGGCGAGTTCCAGCCGTGATGCGGCCTGCGAGGATGGCATCCACGATGACGCGATCAATAGAGTCAGGAGTGTCAGGTGCCTGCATGCGGATCAGACTTCCATACAAGATTGGAACGCAAGCAGCGTACCAACGCGGTGGGATCGCGCGGCCTACCGCAAATCAGGGCGTACGATCACCTGAGAAGTCTAGGAACTGACACCAGGACGGTCCTGCATCCTGAAAGGTTCAAGACCGAGCTTGGTGCAGTCATACGACCGCCTGGCTGATGACGACGGCAATCACTGCGTGGATGACGGCGTTGGGGTGAGGAACCAGACGCAGTCGAAGGGATCGTGGGACGTGTACAAGGTGCTGAGCACGATCAAGCCGACGGACGCCTACCCGCCGATCCGGGACGGGCTACGGCCCATCATGCCCAAATAAGACAGCCATCCTATCACGTTACGTGCCGGAAATCCGATCGTTTTCCAGGCGAGTAGTCTCAACCGTCATGTGCCCCACCAGACGGACTCACGTTTTGCCGGAAAAATTTGCCGGGTTTTCAAGCGCCGGAAAAACGCGCGGTCAGGCGTGCATGTCTGCTTCGAGCTACGGCTTGCCAGAAACCGGACGGGCAGCTTTCGGCCATAACCGGTCATTCGGCACCGCACCGCCTGCCATCAAAAACTTTCGCGGTGATCGCCTGCCAGAATTTGATTCAAGTTTCCGATCGGCCATTGCGCCGGCAAAAATGACTATAAATTAGAAGTTGTTTGACAGGCTTATTGCGGCAATTGATAAAGTTGCCAGCATGAAGCTAATTTATAGCGATGCAAATCAATCTAGCGCAGATCCATGGGATCATCTTTATCGCGTGGTTAAACCTGCGCTTGCCCTCGCTCCGGCCACGTTTCTAAACCACCTAGAGGACCATCAAACAGCAAACGGCGTTTCGCAAGCGGTCGCGACTTACGACAGCGCTCCGATCTTCGACTGGATGATGAGCCTCGTGCCGCTCCAGGGCATCTCCGATCAGATCGCATCGCGCTACGCCGAGCAGCATGGCGGGGTGGCAAACGCCGAAATCCAGGCGGCCTTGTCGGTACCTCAGAGGTGCACGCGCCTTACGAGCTACTGGCATTTTGAGGCATGCGGGTATCGCAGAGTCGACCGGACCTGCGCCGAACCGGCTCACATCGACGCCTGCACCTTACCCCTCCCGAGGCTGAGAAAAGGATCGCTGAACCAAGCCGCCTACAGCCTCGCCCTCTTCATTCGCGATGTCTGCGACGGCGACTTCGTCGGCTGGATCGATAAACGGCTCGCCGAGGCCGATCCCGGCTCTGGGGCACCCGAGCGTGGTCCGCGCATGCGGGAGGCCGTTCTCAGTCCCCTCTGCGAAATCTACGGCATCGGACCGAAGCTCTGGGCGA
>NZ_JAKSYL010000087.1 GCF_022829515.1 Methylobacterium sp. J-048 | reverse complement strand
GTCGCCACCATGTGCACCAGTTCGGCCTCGTCGGACGCCGCCATCACGGTCATGTTCGGCAGGCAGCACAGATACGCCAGATCGAACGCCCCGGCATGCGTCGCCCCGTCGGCGCCGACCAAGCCGGCCCGGTCCAGACAGAACCGCACGGGCAGGTTCTGCAAAGCCACGTCGTGCACGACCTGATCGTAGGCCCGCTGCAGGAAGGTCGAGTAGATCGCCACGAACGGCCGGTAGCCCTCCGTCGCCAGGCCGCCGGCGAACGTCACCGCGTGCTGCTCGGCGATGCCGACGTCGAAGGTCTTGTCCGGGTGCGCCTTGCCGAACAGGTCGATGCCGGTGCCGCCGGGCATCGCCGCGGTGATCGCCACGACCCGGTCGTCGGCATCGGCCGCCTTGATCAGGCTCTCGCCGAACACCCGGGTGTAGGCCGGGGCGTTGGGCTTGGCCTTGGCCTGCACGCCCGAGACCACGTCGAACTTGACCACGCCGTGGTAGCGGTCGGCCGAAGCCTCGGCGGGTGCGTAGCCCTTGCCCTTGCGGGTGACGACGTGGAGCAGGATCGGGCCGTGCTCGGCGTCGCGGACGTTCTTCAGGACCGGCAGCAACTGGTCGAGGTTGTGCCCGTCGACCGGGCCGACATAGTGAAACCCCATCTCCTCGAACATCGTGCCGCCGCCGACCACCAGCGAGCGGGCGTATTCTTCCGCCGCGGCCGCGCGCTGGTAGAGCGCCTTCGGCAGGAGCTTGCCGAGCTGCTTGGCGGTCTCGCGCAGGGACTGGTAGGTGCCGCCCGACGCCAGCCGGGCGAGGTAGCCCGACATCGCGCCGACCGGCGGGGCGATCGACATGTCGTTGTCGTTGAGGATCACGATCAGGCGCGAGTGCAGGGCGCCGGCATTGTTCATGGCTTCATACGCCATGCCAGCCGACATCGAGCCGTCGCCGATCACCGCGATGGCGTTGCGGCGCTTGGCGGTCCGGCCCTTGGCCTTGGCGGCCTCGGAGTCGAGGTCGCGGGCGACCGCCATGCCGAGGGCGGCCGAGATCGAGGTCGAGGAATGGGCGGCTCCGAACGGGTCGTAGACGCTCTCGGAGCGCTTGGTGAAGCCGGACAGGCCGCCGCCCTGGCGCAGGGTGCGGATGCGG